>JAIRST010000043.1 GCA_031255325.1 Holosporales bacterium
CCGTGTACCGTTACGCAAAAAACAAAGGCTTCTGCATTTATCTCCACATTAAGAGTATGTAAGACATTCTGAGCATCATACACCTCTATCGGCATGTTAAGCGGAGAGAGATTATAATCCCCAGCCTCAAAGGCACTCGGAAGAACACCTCGTAAGGTCACGGATGTCGTGGGTTGAGACGCCTCTTGCGCTGGGGGGTCTACACGCTCTGTCGTACCAAAAACGTGCTCGTACGTCGGGGGAATCATGCTGTTGTTTTTACTGAAATCCTCTCCGTATTGGAGGGCTATAATAGAGTCCTCTCCGTTATTCCAGGTAATGTGCATATCCAGGGAGGATCCAACGCTACTTCCAAACATTCCAGTAAGAAACTGTCCACTCCCATCAACATATGTTTGGAAGGCATTACCGGTTTCATTGAGAACGCTCTCCCCATCACTGCCGTGTACCGTTACGCAAAAAGCAAATAGGCCGGCTGAAGTTATCTCCACATTAAGAGTATGTAAGACATTCTGAGCATCATACACCTCTATCGGCAGGGTAAGAGGAGGGAGATTATAATCCCCAGCTTCAAAGGCACTCGGAAGAACACCTCGTAAGGTCACGGATGTCGTGGGTTGAGACGCCTCTTGCGCTGGGGGGTCTATGGGGTCTGTAATGGCACGTGTTAAAATACTTGTTTCTGATATAGGTTGCGTTGCGCTTTCTTTATACTCTTCACTATGATATGGATATAAGGCGTGTGCATGTCCTACAGAAAGAAATAGAAAAACGCCACTTATGGTAAAAAATCGTAATGGTAACATGAGATGTATCCTTCCTTTTTTGTACATAGAGGCATTGTATTTTTTGAATGTTAAGAAAAGATTAATTAAAAAATAAAATAGCCATTATTTTTTACGCGTACAAAAATATTGCACTATTTTGTGGTGGTAAGTGCCCTATATATCCATCGTTTCAAAAACACCATACACTCAAAATAGAGATAAGATTTTTTGAAATTATAGAATTTTTCAAATAAAATAGCTCAATATTCTCCATAACAAGTAAAATTTTAAAAAAACACCCCTTATTCTCGATTATGCTCCCGTAAAACGCGCGCCTTTTCACGTTTCCAATCACGTTCCTTTTCGGCTTCACGCTTGTCATGTTTTTTCTTTCCTCGGCAAAGCGCTAGCTCAACTTTCGCCCATCCCCGTTCGTTGAAATAAACACTCAAGGGAATAAGGGTATATCCTCCGCGGGTAATGGAGCCGATAAGTTTATTTTTCTGCCGTTTCTGTACAAGTAATAGGCGCGCCCGTTTGGGTTCGTGATTTTGGCGGTTTGCCCCTTTGTATTCTGGGATATGCGCATTAATGAGCGCTAAGCTCCCTTCTCCATTAAGGACGGCAAACGCATCAGAAAGACTCAAGCGCCCAGAACGTAAGGATTTAACCTCGCTCCCTAAAAGGACGATTCCTGCTTCTAAAGTATCTTCAACGATGTAATCATGCCGCGCACGCCGGTTGACGCCAATAACTTTTTTCGCACGTTGTTGCGCTATGCCCATGATCGCTCCTAAACGTCCAGTCCTAACCCCTCCTGAAGAACACGGCGCAATATAAATTGGCCAGGTTCTGTAACAGGAAGAAGGGGGAGACGTACTTCGTCTCGAATAATCCCCATCACGCTAAGCGCATATTTTGTCGGGCAGGGGTTAGGCTCCATAAACAGCGCTCTGTGCAAAGGGGCTAAACGGTCTCGAATGCTAGCGAATGTTCCAAGATCCGCATTTATCCACGCATTGTATAACTCTGTACAAAGCTTTGGGGCGATATTAGCCGTAACAGAAATGATTCCATCTCCCCCTAAAGCTAAAAATGCGGGAGCGCTCTCATCGTCTCCAGCCATAAAGGAAAAATCTGAACGAAGATGTCTGCGCCAAGAAAGGATACGTGTAAAATGAGGAGAAGCTTCTTTTAGTGCCATAAGGCGCGGTAGTTGCATCAGTTTTTCGAGCGTATTAAGGTCAAGATCAATACCGGTGCGTCCTGGATTGTTGTAAAGAATGATGGGAAGGGAAGTTGCCTCATGAAGAGTATAGAAATGGTTATACAGTCCTTCAGGAGATGGCTTTATATAAAAGGGCGTTATAGCAAGCAGCGCATCTGCCCCAGATTTCTCGGCCTCTTTGGCTTGTTGCGAGGCATCCCGCGTTGTTGTGGTAATGACACCAGCAGCAATAGGAATACGCCCTTCTGCCATATGTTTGGCCGCTTTGATCAACGAGATCCGTTCTTCGCTCGTCAAAGAAAGCGCTTCTCCGGTGGAGCCGCAAACAACAATGCCCTTGATCTCTCCTTCAATAAGGGTAGCGATGTAACGTTCAAACGCCGCAATATCAACACGGCTATGTCGGAAGGGAGTGACAACCGCTGCCCAGTATCCTTGAAACATAAGGAAATCTCTTCTCAAAAAGCTATGTTGATTATACTGAAGAATTTCTTTCCTCTCAAGGGAATGCTTTTGGCGACCATGCTTTTAGCTAATCTGGGGGTACCTTCTGGTAGAACGGCTTTCGCGCAAAGTGATGCGGAAAGAGCTCAGAAGCTTCATCAAGCGATTGCTTATGTTCGGAAAAATGCGCTGGAAAAAGCGGATACTATTGTGGGGGAAGATGCTTTTTTAAAAGATCTTGTTCGTTGGTTTGCTTTAACGAGAAAAATACCCTTTGGTACTTTCTCGGAAATACGTCATTTTATAGAAACGCATCCTCACTGGCCAGAGCAAGACCTTTTAAGAAACACGCTCGAAAAAAGCGCGACGATTCATTCAGTTTTCTCACAAGAAGATTTGCATTGGTTGAAAGCCCATCCTCCGCATCGTGGAGAAACTGTCTTAGCGTATGTTACGCAAATAAAAGCAAAAATGCCTTCTGCTGATTTTAAAAAATGCGTTCGCTCTCTTTGGATGCAAGCGACTTTTTCTACTGAAGAAGAAAATGCGTTTTTGTTCGCATATCGAGGTCTTTTACGTCCTCAAGATATGCTTGAACGAGTGAATGCTTTATTGTGGAAACGGCAAGCAACGGCTGCTGAACGCTTGTTGCCTTTTATTCCTGATAAACAGAAGCCTCTTACCCAAGCTCATATTCAGCTTGTTAAAGGAGACCCTAAAAAGACGCTTTGTCCTCCAGCACTTTTAAAACAGTTTCGTTCTGTTCCTAGTTTTGCCTATGCTGTTATTTATTTAGAACATAAAAAAGATGTCATACAGGATGCTCTTTCACTTTTAAAAGAGGTTGATTTTTTCAAAGATACGCAACACATTCGTTTATGGGGAAATGAAGTTCAGTATGTAGCGCGTGAGCTTATTCGGCAAAAGCGTTTTCAAGATGCGTATCAAATTTTAGCGCGTGCTGCTTTCCCTGTTAAGGAAGACGACTATGCGAATGCCCAGTTGCTTGCTGGATGGTTAGCATTGCAACGCTTAAAACATCCTAAAACAGCATTGCAGCATTTTACTACTGTTGAAAAGAATACGGAAGATTATCGCTACCAAGCACGAGCATTGTACTGGAAAGCAAGAGCTTTAGAGCGATTGTCGCGATCAAAAGAAGCTCGTAAAACTTTCGAGCTATGTTCTGCCTATGGCAGCACGTTCTGGGGGCAGCTTGCACGCACAGCTTTAGGAAAGCCTATACAATTTTCGGCGTGCAAAGAGGAACATCCGTCTAAACTTCGCGAAAATAAAAAAGTAGCTGAAATGATACAAGCAGCCCATCTTTTTACTTTGGCACAAGAAGACCTATTGGCAGGAAGCTTCACTTTTGGGGCGGGTAAGCACACAGAAACCCGGGATGACGTCGCTTATTTTTTAAATGAGACTGTAGCAATAAGCCCTTATGTAGGAATCCAGGCTTATATTGCTTATGCCGGCAAGAAACTGCATGCGCCGTGTAAATCAACCTATCCGACGCTTCCTATACATGATATTTTAAAAGCTCAGGCAGCTGTTAATGATATCCTTACGCTTAGCATTATCCGCACGGAAAGCGCCTTTAGCGAACGCGTTGTTGAGCCAAATAATTTGGGAATAGGATACATGCAACTTATGCCTGAGACAGCAAAAGAAGTTGCTACGCGGCATGCTTTTCCTGATTCTTCTCACGAACTATTGTTAAAAAAAGAATATAGTATGTTGTTGGGAACAACCTTTTTAAAAGAGCTTTTAGACCATTTTCAAGGATGTTATCTTTTAGCAATTGCCGCCTATAATGCCGGGCCAAATGCCGTAGATCGTTGGATTACAAATGCGGGGGATCCTCGGACAGGAGCTATTGACATGGTCGATTGGATCGAACTCATTCCTTACAAGATCACGCGTCTTTATGTGCAAAAAGTTCTAACAGATATGCAAATCTACGCTCACTTATTGCATAAACAGGGATTTGACCTGCCTACCCTCTTGAAAAGGAAAGGACATTAAATGCCTCGTATTCTTCCTTGCTCTTTAGAAGGAATACAAACGGCCAGGCAGCATCTCTTGGGAGGTAAGCTTGTTGCTTTTCCCACAGAGACCGTATATGGGCTT
This sequence comes from Holosporales bacterium, assembly GCA_031255325.1. Classification (GTDB taxonomy): domain Bacteria; phylum Pseudomonadota; class Alphaproteobacteria; order UBA3830; family JAIRMZ01; genus JAIRST01. The sequence goes on from JAIRST010000043.1 coordinate 4,576, forward strand.
GGAGCCCTTGCAACCTGCAAAAAGGCAGTAGAAGCTGTTTATTTTTTGAAAAAACGCCCTTTTGATAAGCCTTTTATTCTTCATGGAGCAGAAGCGTCGGATGTATGGCCATACGCTATCGAAAATGCTCAGGCACGATTACTGGCAGATTCTTTTTGGCCTGGGCCTTTAACCCTCGTTCTCAAGCGACGTCTTGGCACAGCACTGGAAAAGAGTATGCCGTTTAAGGATTCTACAATTGCCATACGGGTAATAGATCATCCAGTGGCCACTTCTTTAATACATGGACTAGAAGCTCCTCTTGTGGCTTCTAGTGCTAATTCTTCCGGTTTTTTAAGTCCTACAACGGCTGCTGATGTTGCTGGTGCTTTTCCTGAAGAAGACCTTTTGATTCTTGATGGAGGGCAAGCACATTTAGGTATTGAGTCAACAATTTTAGATTTAACGCATGATAATATTCGCATTTTACGTCAGGGAGCGGTCTTCTGTGAAGCAATTGAGCATTGCTTAGGCGTTTCCATTACATCCCCAGAGACAAACACCGCAGAGCAAGGTCAAAATCCTCTTATGCTCAGACTTAACGCAGAGATTCCTCACCCGGATGAGGCTTTTCTTGCTTTTGGGCATGCCTATACAGATTTTTCCTGTGTTGCGCAATTAAACCTAAGCCCTTCCGGGAATTTAACAGAAGCAGCGAAGAATTTATTTCCGATGTTACGACAATTAAAGTCTTGCAAAGCACAAACTATCGCCGTTATGCCGATCCCACAACGCGATTTAGGAATGGCAATCAATGAGCGCCTTGAAAAATTCCGTATTGAGTTTGCCCATTAAGAATGTCTTTAGGTATATTTTATAAGAAGAGAAACTAATGACGATTCTTACTATCTTGCACTATCCAGATTCGACTTTGCGTAAAACGTCGCTTCTGGTCGATCCGAAAGATGCAACAATTCCCGGATTAATCGCAGATATGTTTGAAACATTAGCCATTGATGGTATTGGATTGGCAGCGCCGCAAGTGGACGTTTTAAAACGTGTCGTTGTCATCGATTTAGGAAGCGACCAGGATATACCTCCTTTTGCCCTTATTAACCCTGAGATTTGCTGGTGCTCTGAAAGAACGGTGCCATATTCTAATGGATGTTTGTCGCTCCCTGGAGTGTATGCGGATGTTGTGCGCCCCGAAGAAATCGAGGTCAAATATTTGGATGAGAATTTTAATCAACACCACTTAAAAGCAAACGATTTGCTGGCGGTGTGTATTCAGCATGAAATCGACCACCTGGATGGAAAGCTTTTTATCGATCACCTTTCAAAGCTCAAACGAGAGGTGTTAATACGAAAATTCGTGAAGAAAACACAGCGTAGCACAGAACTTCCGTAAGTTATTTTCACAAAATCTATCATTTTACCTCACGTTGAAAGAAAATTTATGGCTGTTGTAGGTTTTTGATCGCTACATAAGAAGGATTGCAAACCTTCAGATGGTCTTGTATTTGTTGAACCATAATGCGCCCGTAGCTCAGCTGGATAGAGCGTCGCCCTCCGGAGGCGAAGGCCAGAGGTTCGAATCCCCTCGGGCGCACCAAATGGCGAATCGTGTGCGCTTTTTAAAGTATCTTCCAATTTCTGAGTCATTCTAGAAAAGGGAGTCTTGCAAGAAGACTCCCATGATAAGGATAAGATTTATTGATTTTCTTCAGCGATCCTGGAACGCAAGGTACGTCGTTCTGGTGTTAAAGGCAAGCTTTGCAAAAGTTGGATAAATTCATTGAATTTCGGAGTTCTGGCGATTTCTTCAGCACGATGCTCAAGTGTCGTTAAGTTATCCGCAGAAACGTTATCCATGGCGGCATTAGCTTTCTGTAGCTCTGTCTGGAAACGGAAATATTGTACTCGTCCACTAAAGGTTTTGCTGATTTGATTCATTTGATAATCAACAACATCGGCTGGTCCATCTATAGTGATATTAGCAATCTGCATTCCCCACCCGACAGCACCCATTTTTTTCGCATCATGATACCGAAGAGGAACCGTCGCATGTCCTGTCCCAAAAGAAGCTATTATAATATCTGTTGCGTCCGGATACAGATAAAGCGCTTCAGAGAAAGCACATAACGCAGGATTGTTGGCACACATACCTCCGTCGATAGCGTCGATTCCCAATCGATCATTATACTGATCAGGTAAACTAAAAATCTTCGCAGGTTTGAAGTAAGTGGGAGCTGCTGATGTCGCCCGTGCGACGTCTCTTCTGAAAAAGTCGTGATGAGGGTCTTTTGCGCCTGCATAGCTTTTGAAAAATTTCGGTTTTTTCCTTCCAATATCAAATGATGTTACGACAACGTCTGTCATACTTTTAGAGAGTGTGGAGTCCTTGAAATAGCTGGACAAGAGTTGATAAAATGGACGTTCTTTATATTTTGCGCGCGCAAGACTGCCCAAGCTGAACGGTTTCGGGGTAAACACAATATCCCCTTGCTCACGATACATATGCAGCAAATCATGCGCCGCAAAACAAGCATCTTGTTCAGTTTCATCCATTGTTGAAAGCCCCAGTGCCAAAATCCCTCCGGTGGATGTTCCTGCAATAAGATCGGCTAGCTGCCACATCTTATATCCTGTTTTGAATTCTATCTGTGTAAAAAGATGAGCGGGAATAAGCCCTCGAATACCCCCTCCATCAATAGATAAGGCCACAACAGGGACTCTTCTCGAGGGAGCGAGTTCCATTGGAATAGAAACGCCTTCCTTAGCGAGATAACCATTTTCTTCGGTGTCACTATTAGGAAGCAAGGCGGGAAGTTTCGAGTGTGATCTTGAATTGAAAGTGCTACGTAGAGGAGTACATCCATCTGTACGCGAACTTAAAAGAAGGGATGAATGCGATTCCATCCCCACGACATGGGCTACTGAGAGAAATGAAAGTGTTAGTAGATATGTATGTTTCATCACCGTTCTCCTTTTTGACATAATGGTAATTTATTAATAAAATTAACAATTGGTATAGAAATATACCTTAAAAATAGTTAATGAATTGTTAATTTTTTATTAATTGTCAAAATTAAAAATATGTGATGTAAAATTCTCTTCGCAATATTTCGTAAGGAAAGTTCTTGTTAAAAACAGTTTCTAAATTTCTGGAAAAGTTGTAAAAATCGTCTTAGAAAAATGAATAGCGCATGTCTTTGAGGATATTTTGTGTAATTTTAGCCGCAGGGAAGGGTACTAGATTACGGTCTAGCTTACCTAAAGTTTTACATCTTATTGGCGGGATACCGTTACTTGGGTACTGTGTTTTATCGGTGCAAAAGTTTGGTGTTGATAAAACTACACTCGTTGTGTCACCAGATTTATGCGATGTAGTAACGCAATTACCCAAGGAAGTAGAGGCATCACATCTTTCCTGTGTTGTCCAGGATCCTCCACGAGGAACAGGAGAGGCTTTGCTGTGCGCCTTGAAAGAAATACCTGACACGGCGCAATGGGTGCTTGTTCTTTATGGAGATACACCTCTTGTAACAGTAGAAATGCTCCAGGCACTTGCGCGAAAAACGGCAGAACGTCCTAAAACTGGTGTTGTGATTTTGGCCACGCGTCCACAAGAAGCAGGAAGTTATGCACGCCTTATCGAAACATCTGATAGGTGCGGAATTGCTGCTATCATAGAAGCAGAGGAAGCCAATGAAACAGAATTGAGCTTAGACCTTTGTAATGCTGGTGTGTTGTTGCACCGCGATGTTGCTTTAGCGCTCACACCGCATATTAAACCTCGCTTGGGGCGAGAGATTTTTCTGACGGATATTGTTGCTTTAGCCCATGCGGAAGGATGGCATTGCACTTATGTCGAAGGCTTGGCAGAAGATCTGAGGGGGGCAAACACACGGGCAGACTTAGCGGTTTTGGAAAAAACATTCCAACAAAAAGCGCACCTTAATGCTTTGGAAAGGGGCGTTACTCTTATCGATCCGGCAACTGTTTACTTTTCCTATGATACCTACCTTGAGCCAGACGTCACTGTATTCCCGCATGTTTTTTTTGCTAAGGGGGTGCATGTAGGCAGCGGAAGTTGTATAGGCCCCTTTTGCGTTTTAGAAGGAGTCTCTGTGGGACGTAATGCTGTCATCGGGCCTTTTGCACGATTGCGCCCTGGAACGACGCTGGAAGACAGTGTCCGCATAGGCAACTTCGTTGAAGTTAAAAATGCACATGTTGCAAAAGGAGCAAAAATTAATCATTTAAGCTACATTGGAGACGCCTCTTTAGGAAAGTCTTGCAATATTGGAGCGGGAACCATTACATGCAACTATGATGGTGTACGCAAGAACAAAACAACGATAGGAGATGGCGCTTTTATCGGGTCTAATACAGCTCTCGTTGCTCCTGTGTGTGTAGCAAAGGACGCTATTATTGGGGCAGGCAGTACGATAACACACGATATTCCTGAAGGATCCCTTGGGATTACACGAGCGGATTTAAAAATTGTTCCAGAATTTTACAAAAGAAAAAAATAATGTGCGGTATTATTGGCATTAATGGAGCAACGGAAGTTTGTTTTGATCTTTTATCAGGGCTAAAACGTCTTGAATACCGCGGATATGATTCGGCAGGTATTGTAACGCTCTATAATGGGAGCTTTTCTCGGCAGCGTGCTCAAGGAAAGCTTGTCAACTTGGAACGTAAACTTAAAGAATGCCCCGTGCCAGGGAATGTAGGTATTGGTCATACACGTTGGGCAACGCATGGGGCGCCTACTGAACTGAATGCTCATCCCCACCAAGGAAAACACGTTGCCCTTGTCCACAACGGCATCATCGAAAATCATGCCGAGTTGCGCGCCAATTTAAAAGATGTACCTTTCGAAAGCGAAACGGATTCTGAAGTTATTGTACACCTTTTGGATGCCTATCTAGATAAAGGATGCGACTGGGGAGAAGCCATACATGCTTTATTACAAGATTTAAAAGGGGCCTATGCGTTAGCGATCCTTTTTAAAGAATGGCCAGACGTTCTTGTTGGGGTATGCTCTGGCAGTCCGCTGGTCGTTGGCTATGGAACAGAAGAACGTCTTTTCTTGGCTTCCGATGTTGTTGCTTTTGCTCCTTCTTGTGCAGAAGCAACTTACTTAGAAGAGGGAGATTGGGTTGAGTTAAACAAAGGCCAAGTAACGATCCATCCCAAAAAAGCGCTAAGTACTGTAACACGTCCGCGTGTACCAATTTCGCGTGATCAAGAATGTATAACGAAAGAAGGGTACCAACACTTTATGTTGAAAGAGATCATGGAACAACCCACGGTCTTGGACCGTGCCCTGAAAATGTATAGGACTCAAGACTGCCAAATCACAAAAAAATATGATTGGAAACAGATTTCTAGCTTGTCTATTATAGCATGTGGAACATCGTTTTATGCAGGATGCGTCGCGAAATATTGGTTTGAGAAAATAGGGCGGCTGCCTGTAAGTGTGGATATCGCTTCAGAGTTTCGCTATCGGGATCCTACCTTGCTTCCTGGATCTTGCGCCCTGTTCATTTCGCAATCTGGTGAAACGGCTGACACCATTGCTGCCCTACGTTTTGTAAAACAAAAAGGGATTCCTTGCATTGGCTTAGTTAATGTACCAGAGAGCTCTATAGCTAGAGAAGCAGATAGTATTTTGCAAACGCAGGCTGGTATTGAAGTCGGCGTCGCTTCAACGAAAGCGTTTATCGCACAGTTAGCTATTCTTAGTGCATTAGTTGTTGAAATAGCCAGCCTTCGAGGAACGATTCCACATGAAGAGAAGGCTTCTTTACAGCAAGATCTAATGGCCATTTCCGGTTTAGTGACCGAGACATTGAAGCTGAGCATACCTTTACAAACGCTTGCCCCTCGCTTTGGACAGTCTAAAACGGCGTTGTACTTAGGCCGTGGCTCTCTATATCCCATCGCGTTAGAGGGCGCATTGAAACTGAAAGAGATTTCATACATTCATGCAGAAGGATATGCTGCAGGAGAGCTAAAACATGGCCCTATCGCTTTAATAGATGACAAAATGCTCATTATCGTTCTCGCGCCTTATAATGATCTTTTTGAAAAAATACTTTCCAATGTGCAGGAAGTACTCGCCCGAAAAGGCCAAGTGGTTTTCTTTACCGACACCCATGGAATGCGCGCCTTAGGGCAGCTAGAAAGTCAGATAACAGTGTATATTTTACCAGCCGTCTCACCATTTTTAGTCCCTATCGTGTACACCATTCCCATGCAATTACTAGCCTATTATGTAGCAACCTTTAAAGGAGCGGATATTGATCAACCCCGCAATTTAGCGAAGTCCGTGACAGTGGAGTAAAGGGGTAAGGGAACAATTAAGGGAGATCTGCGTGAAAAGAAATATTATAGAAAGAGTTTTAAAAAGGAGGATGCAAAAAATGACCATAAAACAGATCTTTGAACTCTATAATAACGGGGATTCCCGATACATTCCCGACACCATTTTTACCTATTTTTCACTTTTAAAGTCCTTGAAGTCTTTCAAATAGGCGATTTAAGGTTCTCGTCCCATAAGGACGGCGGTTGTGCGGTCATCTTTGTCACGGCTTCCTCGAGAAGACCCAAATTCGAATCCATAGGCATCTTTTAAGCATGATCCAAAAATACCAGCAATGGTAGAGATAATCCCTACGGCTTCTCCTGGAAGAGTCCCTTTGTAAAAGATCAGAGCAGAAAGGCAAAAGATAAGTCCCAACGCTGCAGCAAGTACCATAATATCCCCACGCATGCTTTTCCGTCCTGCCAAAACCGTCATTAAAGTACGTACGCGTTCTTCTTGAATGGATTTCAAAATACTGTCTTCTAATTGCTCACTTAAAGAAAGTAATTCCGCTTGGAAAAGCTTTACTTTTCCAGGATCTTCCCGAAAAGATCGAATAATTTCCACAGGATCCCTGGATTTTGTTACTTGACGTGCTGTCGCAACGACTATTTTGGCATTTGCCTGTGCCGAAGTTCCTGCGATCCACCGCCGGATAACCGGTGCAAATTCAACTAAAGATAAAGCTGTAGCAATTGTATGACTCATAATACTTCCTTAGAGAGTTTGTAAAAAACGTGGTGTCCCAATGTTAAAAGAGGCTTCTTTCCTAAAGCCCAGAAAGGCGCTACGGACAGCGCGTGATAATGGTCGGCGCCTTTCGTCAAATCGGGCCATTTTTCTTTTAAAACGTTCTGTGCAATATCCCAACATAAATCAAACAGCATTTCTCCACGCATGATTTTCTTGATAAGGATATAGTTCGGATCTTGTACGTTCCAGCAAGAAAACTGTTGAGGTTGCAGGCAAATATCGCGGATACTTCCTCCCCAAAAAGTTTTTCTTTGGCCACGGTTGAAAATAACGTTAGCAACAGCAATGAGGGCGGCTATTCCCGTTTTTGCAAATTCGCCACGTGCTTCTCCATAAACAGTGCGCGCCAAAATATCAACATCCTCAAGGCTGATGAACATAAATACCTCCTAAAATATGATTGAAATCGAATCGAAATGTTGGTGAAATGGAATGTTCCTTACAGAAACATTTTCCACACGCCTTGTTCTTTATCTGCAGAAAATTCAGTTGCTTCATGCGTTTGCACGGCGCACCATGTATGGGCTTCTCTAGCAACAAGATCCCCTTTTTCATACACTTGTGTTGTTTGCCATTCCCCTTTAGGAACGAAGCGTTGCATTGGAAGTTCGATTTCTCCCAACACTTGCCCGGATGCATTGAGAAATCGAATATGGGTTTCCTGTTGCTCGATGCTAACGACCCCTGAGGGCGCTTCTTTTGGATTTTCAATAGCAAGAAGGCGCTTATCTAAATCTTCGAAGTTTGCGTCAACCTCTGCACTCGTTAAAGGGGCTCCCTTAATATGACGGTATGTAATACCCATTTTCTTTCCTCCTTTTATGGTGTTGGTTCAAATATGATGTCAACGTTGTTTTCCCAATAGGGATCTTTAAAAAAACTGATCGATCGGTAATTTTTCTGTTGCTCATGACGGTGTTCCACCGTTAAAGAAAGGCGTCCCTTGGCAATAGCCATTCCTAAGCTTTCTCTTGCCTCTTCTGATACAGTATCGGCAACATGAATTGTACGTCCATCCAGTACTCCTCCTGCCCAAGCATTGATACCACGTCCTTTCCAGTAACTATATTTTGTGCATACGATGCGTGTTTGTTGACGGAGGTTAATGCATTGAAAGAAAACAGGTTCCACTGCATCAGGAGAAGCTTTTGCCTCCCAAAATCCTCCATAGCAACGCAAAAGTAACCTTTTTTCTTCTGGCGGAGATCCCGTAGAGAGCATCCCATAGGAGGTTTGTGTGTAAAAATCACGTATATCTGTCATTTGCATTACAAAAGGTTTGCGATAAAGCGTATCTCCTGCTGCAAAAAGGAATTTTTCCTTGTTGGTCATCGTGCCACGTACAAATAATGCGTTGCCACTTTGTGCAAACCACACACGCATCACTCCAGCATAGTCTAATCGAACCGCTTTCCAACGTGCTCGTCGTGCAAGGTATTGATTGTCCTCATCAATGCCTGTTGTATCCTGATAAAGAAAAGATGCCTGACACGCATGACCATCTTCCAAACGCTCAATACGCGGTCGCTCTGTAATGGGCTCAGGAACCATTTTTGCGGAGACCATAATTTTCTTGGGCCAGAGAGATTCTTCTGTATAAGCGCCGCAAGAGGTACGTCCTTTTCCGCTTCCTATAAAAATGTGCGCCTCTTGAGGAATAAAGGGAGAATCTTCTGTTATTTCCACAATGTTTCCCCAAGAAGCGCCTATTTGGCGCGCGCGAATGCCGCGATCAATATGCATTTGTCTTTTCCTTTTTTGTTGAATCCTTAAATCTTTATCTTTTTGTTAAAGAAACCCCTTTGGGGGCAGACCACGGCTCGCGGATTACGACAGGAATCGTGTGTGTTAAAACTGTTTTAGAGCGCAATTCCTTTAGGTCTATACGGATAGTCGTGCAACATGTTCTTAAGCACTCTAAAAGTTTTTCAGGTGTTTTTATTTTTTGTTCTGCTAAAAATTTCTCTTGTTCTTCCGGAAAGTTTGAAATGTGGACCCCTTCAATGATATCCTCTACTCTCCCGCAAGAAATCCCTATACCCTCAGCTCTGGGAATGTGCTGAGAGAAATCCTCGATATGCACGTTTTCCAAAGTGGTGGCTTGTTTCTGTATATAAGTTTCAGATTCCGCATAGTCCGCTTCTGCATACAGCTCTTCTCCTAATATATATCCTTCGGAAGGGGCATGCTCGGCTTTCCCAACACCGCATGCCAGTCTAATTTCCACCCAACGTGTTTGCGTTTTTCCATCAATAATGATACGTGTCTTAACTACTTTTCCCTCAATAGAACCTCCAGGAAGTCTTGGATCTTTCAGCGAGAGCGCATCCTCAATGGTCACTTCAGCCAAGTCTTCAAACGTTCCGCAAAAAGAGACTTCAAAAGAGCGTGAAGAAGCAGCTAAATAAGATCGTGCACGTGCGACAGCGTGCGCAACAGCCATTTGTCCTCGGCGTGTTGTGAAAAAGCTTGCTCTTGAAGAGTCTCCTAATGCTGTTGGAACCTCTCCTCCCCGTTCCCAAAAAATTTTATCTTCCAAAAACTGTGCGCCGGCGCGATGTTTTTTTAACGCACAATAGTGCCATCCCCCGAAAGAGACCCACTCTCCTTCTTTATACCACACAAACCCACGCCACGGGTGTATGTCTTGACGAGGAGCAATAGCGTTCAATTTAAAATGCAAATATTTTACATGCCCCTGTAAAGAGGGACTAGTGTCTTGTGTAAAAAAACGCAGTTGATGGCGATTCCTTAGAACGAAATGCGCATATTCTTGGCGTTTCTGACGATAATCCCAGGAAAGGACTAACTTCCCCCTAAACCAATACCGCTTCAAATACACTTTCGTTGGACGTGTATGCATATATTCTGGACGTAGATCATCTTCTTCCTCTTCTTGTACAAAATAGGCCGGCGATCGCCGAGGATATATGTTCAGAATTCCCGTCTCTGGAGGAATAATTTCTTCAATGGAGTCTTCCAGCACTTCGTATCCCGAAACATGTAATTTGTACTCAAGCGCCTGCCAGGATCTTTGAAAATCCTGCCCAGAGTATGTATTGATCGTTTGCCCAGGAAACATTCGGGCGATTACAGGAGCAATATCCATGCATCCATAAGCGCGTTGAATCCATTGAACTTCAAGGGTTACGTCGACAGCGTCCCAAGGTTCTGAGCCACGATGCATGCGAAGTGTATCCTGAAAAATGTTCTCTATCGTTAAGGTATTCTTTCCTCGATAGAGATCCGAAAGACTGAGCGCGCCATTGACACGATTCCAAGCAAAAAGCGCGGTACGTGCTTCTAATACCTCATGCGGCATATCTTCTGCTCCTATAGGGACAAACAAAGCATCCCAATAAGGAAAAGTACGTAATGTATTTCCAAGCTCCCGTAACTTTTGGGCAGCATCATCAGGCTCTGCAATCAGCTCTACTTTTAATAAGGCGCCCTCTAAAGCCACCGGAATTGTAATAATACGTCCACAGAATAAAGGTACGATAGAGCTATTTTCCCGCTGAAAAGCAATCCGTCCATAAGCCCTTTGCTGGATAGATTCTTGGCGTAAGCGCGGATTAAGTAACGTTACATGGGCAACGGCAAATTCTCCTTCTGCTTGCGTGATTTCAATCGCGAAGGGATCTTCATCTCCTCTCCACGGCGTTGTAAGGTCAGCGAATTTTTCTGTCCAATCAAAAATAAAACGCATATGTTTCTCTCATCTTGATTATAGCGAGCATCTTGTTTAAAAAGAGGCAACGTTAAAGAGGTTATCGATGCTCGATTCTAAAACTAACACTCCTCGTAGTAGCTATGCCATTGGTGTTTCTTTTCTTATTGTGAGCCTTCTCGTGGGCTCTACAAACGATGTCATCATGAAATTCGTTGGAAATCGCCTGTCGAGTCTGGAAGTAATTTTTTTCCGTTTTCTGTTTGGGTTTATTACACTTGTTCCGTTTATTATCATACATGGCAAGGCTATATTTCATACTCAACAAATGGGAATGCAGATTGTACGCGCTGTTTTAGGGTTCATTTCCTTAACGGCCTGTGCCTATGGTGTTGTTCTTTTGACACTTGCTGAAAGCACGATCGTTTTTTGGACAATCCCGATTTTCACCCTTATTCTTTCGTCTATTTTTTTAAAAGAAAAAATTCCTTCTCAGCGTTGGATTGCTACCATCACTGCACTTATAGGTCTTGCGATTTTAGTATGCCCAGATGGCGTTCATTTAAAGCCCGCCATGTTTGTTCCTATTGGAGCCGCTTTCCTTTTTGCTGTCCAAGACGTTATGGCCAAGCGTATGATTGTTGATGAAGACCGCATTACGATGCTTTTGTACTTCGCTATTGGGACGACACTTCTAAGCCTCTTCCCTACCTTGTTTGTATGGGAAACGCCTACAGCCTATGAATTATTTATTCTGTTCCTATTGGGGGCTGGAGGAAATCTGATCCAATACTTTTTATTTCGCGCCTTTTCTGCCACTGATTTATCCGCCCTTGCCCCATTCCGATATACGGATTTTATCTTTTCCTCTCTCTTTGGATGGGTCTTTTTCGGAGAAGTGCTTGGTACGAGCGTCTACCTCGGTGTTGCAGTGATTGTTCCCAGTACGCTCTATTTGGTTTACAGCGAAATTCATACTTCTCGCGGCACAAAAAAAGGCAACACAGGAAAAAATATCTAAATAGCGAACAGTGCGGGCATAAAAACACCATAAAAGGTTTTTAGGTGCGTATGGATAAGAACTACACTTCTTCCAGAGATAATTGCCAGCTACTCGCCGTGCCCCATTCGTCTGTCTCGAATCCAAAATTCAGAACAGACATTATAAGCCACGGACGGAATCCGATAAAAGTTTCTTCTAAAGCGGCCGTACGCAAATTTACTCTCGTACCATCCACATCAAATGAAACAGGCTGCCCCGTACGATTCACTACGCACACGGAATTTTCCATAGGTTGACGTGCTAAATTCGTTTTATTTTCCCCTTTTTTAAGGCGTTGCCACAGCCTATGAATGCATCCCACCGTAACCTGTGTCCCTACCCAAAGGGTGTCAAATGCCGGAGAAGAAACATCCTTTCCGCGGATGATACTTCGGTATTTTGGCTGGCTTTCCAAGCTGACACACGCTAGTGCTCCATTTACTGTACGCCGAAAAACAGTATTTGAAACGGGCATTAACTGCTGAGAGCATCCCCGCCCGCTATAGGGGGGAAATCCCGCAATACTTAAAATTAATTCTGTATCCTGCATTTCTTCCTTCTTTTTCTAAAGCTTATACCGTACAATATAATTAGCTTTTTCCTTTATTCCATCCAGCGTGGAAACAGCATAAAGCGTGTCCGTGCGCTCAATTCAAAATATTCTTCTAACGCATCAATAGAAGAAGAGTCTGAAACCACAGAGCAATCTTCTTCCTGAGGGGATTTTTCTTCATGCATCTTTTCCTCCATTCCTTCGTCAATCAATGCATACCGTTTTTTTAAAAAGAGTTTTCTTCTTCACTAGTAAAAATTTTTTGCAATTTTAAAAGTGCATCAAAGATAAGCGTTACAAGATAGATATCTCTTTTAACATCCTTTCTTACAGACTTCTCATGGATACAAGCCTCTCCTATCGTGTGCACTCCTTGCGTAAGAGGAATGGATTCCTGAAGGACGTTTCTTATTTGTTCTAGAATTTTCTCTGTATCGCCGCATTTCATAAGCGGTATTGATAGGGCCATCTCTCCTTCGGCGTGAACACGATTCAGCCCCACAACTTGCGTTTTTGAAATTTCAACCCACAAATGCGGCTCTTCTGTCGTCCATAAAGGGTGACCAATACGCATTATGGGAACTTTTCTTTTTAATTCTTCGTTTTGATCAAGTGCTCTTATAATCGATTTTTCCAAATCAAATGCTGACAAACGCAACATAAATCCTCCTAGTTATTTTATTTCTACCATAGAAAATTCAATCCATTGTTTCTTCGGATGAATAAGTAAGCTCGATGTCGGTATAAAAAGGCCATTCTTCCACATGACACGAAAAAGGCGTGGAAATCCAGCGTTTCCTCTTATAACAACACGATACGCTGTTTGTTTCCATGAAACTCCTGGATGTGTCTCTGCCGAAATTGCTTGCAAATACGCCCACACGTGGCGCCATGTTTGCCATGTCATAGTTTCCTGCCCATATTCCGATATGGTATAGATTCCAGATTGAATTTCAATTTGGTCAGACAGTCGGTTTAAGAACCCCTTTTGTACTATGTTATGCATAAAATCTTCATAAAATGTTTAACAAACGATAAGGTTGGATCAAGGCATGCACTCCTTGCGGTAATCCTGCTTGAGCGGAAAATCCGTCACGTTTTTCATAAGCATCTGCTACAAGCATTAAAATCGCCAGACGTAATCCTTCTGGAACGCTATCTGCTGTTTCCCCAAAGCCTGCGCTGAAAGAAATAATTAACTCGCAAGGCATTCGAGATGAACAGGCACCAACTGGCACTGTTATCGTTAACTGGGCTGGTCCATGACGTTCCATCATGCTATAATTCTCTGCTGGAATTTCCCGCTCTTGCACGCCTGTGCGCAAAACCACCGATGTAATGCGACAAACAGGCGGGCGCGGAAGAGGAACCTGTAAAACAGATATGGGATAAAGATAATCCTGTGTTGTCTGGTTCTTTGGAGTGAAGAGCTTTAATGGTGTCGCATATTGATAAGTTTTTTGCAGAAATGACCGTCCCGTGATAACCTCTAAAGCTTCTGTACTGGCGGCAACAAGACGTTGAATCAAGGCATCTTCGGCATCAGAATCAACACGGAGATACGCTTTTGCTTCCTCAAGAGAAATTAAAGGTGTTTGAGAAGGGTGCACAATTGTCAAAGACATCGCTATTCCTTTAAGCTAAATTTTTAAAAAGCTTCTTGTTCCTTCACGAAGCCTGGGCTATATAAAGTTATTCTTCGAAACGTCCGACTTTGATAGCTTCAAAGTTTACAACATTTCCCCCTACACGCCGTGTAGCATAGAATTCAACATAAGGTTTAGCGCTGTAAGGATCCCTTAAAACACGTAGATCTTGGCGATCAACGATCTGATACGCTTCTGAAAAGTTTCCAAATGCTATCGAAGAACTCGCCGTTTCTGAAACAAGATCTGGCATATCATCAGCAATTAAGATAGGATATCCAAGCAATGTTGTTGGTGTTTTATCCAACGATGGCTGCCATAGATAGTGCCCTGTTGTCGGATCCTTCAGCTTACGCACCTCGGTTAAGGTAGACCGAGGCATTATCCACGTTGCTCCTTGCAAGTACTGACTTTTTAAGGTATGCATTAAATCTAAAATAAAATCTGCCGGTGTCGTCTCAGGGAACGCTCCATTCGCTCCACTTTTAACATGTTCAATTTTACCCCATTCCCAAGCATTCTTTAAAACGGTCTCATAAGCGAGAAACCCTTTCGGCTTTCCTTCTCCATCTCCGGTGATAAATGCTGTATTCTCAAGAATTGCCATCTTTTCCGATATTCTTGAAATAAGCCATGATTCCAAATCAATCTGAGCATCATCCAGCAGCTTTTGTGTTGCCCGTGGATTGGCATAGAGCTCATGCACAGGGATACGCACTTGTGCAATTTCTTTCGTACTTGTCTCGGTGCGTTCTGCTGTTTCTGCCGCCCAATTGGCATCTGGCAGATCTTTATCAACTAAGATGTCTATGGCATCTGTTGAAATGCGCTCGCACCGTGCTACTTGTCGCATGGGGGAGTATGCTTTTAAAATCTCAAAGATGCGTTCTATAGAAGGCGCAGGAATAAGGAATCCTCCATCTTGGCCACGTGCCCCACTTAATGCCTTCTTTTCGAAAGCAAATAACGGAGCTTCCACTCCCTTGCGTAGGTAATCCAAGAACAATTCCTTATGTTCTGTTTCTCCAGAATTTTTCTCTGAAGGTGTCGCGAGGTAGCGCGTACAAGTACTTGCTCTTCGTAAAGTCTCTTCGGCTTTGTCTAACTGCGTATTGATACGATGGAGTTTTTCATCAGTTAATGGATCGACACCCTCTTTACTTTCTAAAGCTGCAAGCCGCTCTTCATTTACTGACTTAAAATGTGCAAAAGCATCGTATAAGGCATCGATTGTGGATCGAATATTTTCAGTCATATGATTTTCCTTTTTAAAAACTTTTTTGTAAAAACAAGGTCAGACGTCGAAGCGCTATTTCAGCCAAAAGATTTTCAGCTTGTGTATCGCCTCTTCCTTTGCAATCTGTCACATTCGCCAAAGGGTTGGCAGCAAACGTTACAAGGGAAATTTCAAGTAAAGTCACTTCCTCTAAGAAGCGCCTGGCATTATGTTCTGATGTTGGTCGGCTTTTGATTGGATAAAATCCAATGGATAATCCTTCCAATGCACCATTTTTTAGTAACGTATAAGCTTCCCGCCCTTTTTCAAGATCGAGCAAGATTTTCCCACGCACAAAAAGTCCGTAAGAATCTTCTCGTATTTCGTGCCAAATACCGATAGGTTGTGTAGCATCATGCTGCCAAAGCAATTTCGGTGTTTTGCCAGTTTTCGCTTGATCTTTTAGACACTTTTCAAACGCTCCATGCGTTAAAATGTCTCCATCCGCGTCTACAACATCAAAAACACTTGCGTATCCTTGGAATTCTCCGGTCCGAGACAAAGCTTTTAGGTCAAGAGGCGCAGGAATTCTACGTACAAAAGAATTTCTCATTGTGCTTCCTTAAATTTTTATGATGTTTTGAAAATTACGCGTGCAGCGTGTCCCCATTGGGAATAGGAGGATACCCAAGTGCAGCACGTTGTTCATTGCGTGTTAGGAACGACGCTTGCGCGACACGTGCCCAAATGGCTTCTCGACGGGCTGCTAATGCCGGAATGGCATCAGGATCGTACTCGATATGGATGTTTGTTCCAAATTTTGGGGCAAGCCATCCATTGAATTCAGACACAAGCATATCAAGAATAGGCAAGATTGTATCTTCCCAAAGATGGAAACGTGCTTCTTTATAGTTCGAAAACGTAGCATCCCCCGGAACACCGACAAACATAGGAGGAACGCCAAAGGCCTGTGCAATTTCTCGGGCAGAAAGTTGCTTACCAGAGACAAAATCTAAATCCTTTAAGGAAAGACCCATTTCTTTCCACTCGAAATCACCTTCCAAGACGAGAATCTTTCCGGCATTCGTTTCCCCTGCGTAATTTTCCTTTACTTGCATGCGTAACGCAGCACGTTGATCTTCTGTTAAGCCTCCATGCACATTCTTTACCATTAGGCATCCTGATGGACGTCCTCCGTTTTGCAACAGAGCTAAGTTATGTCCAGAGACTGCATTATGCTGATCGATAGAACGAGCCGCCGCTTCCAGCGGACTCATACCGTACCAATCATTCAAAGGATTAAAAAGCTTCAGATGCAAAAGTAACGCACGCGCTTTTGTTTCACCATTAACATCCCCCGTTGGTGGTAATACAAGGTATTTTCCATTTACCGCATAGGTGTACGACACCTCTCCCGAAGTGGTTGCTGTGATGTTGATGCGATCAGGTCGTAATACAAATAATTCAATCGGTATCCCCTTATCGTTGGTACTCCCTTCGATATAACTGTTGCCTGAGAGCAACAAATAGCTTGCAATAGATTCCATAAAAGAGGCACGGGATTGACGCTCATTAGGAGCATCCAGCATCTGCTGCAAAGGGTGTTCGTTTCCTACGAATTCATTATGTTCTTTTGCAATAAGAGCGACACTTGAAACACAGCGCGCAATTAATGAAACACAGCGATACGCAATAACATTTCCGCAAAACCCTTCATTTGTAAGACTTTTATACGTAGGGGATGTCCAACGCGGTGCGGCTAGGACATCGTATGCCATGATACTTGTTTTCGTTATGCTTTTATTGGAATGAAGGAACGAATGAGCCTTCATTTTTAAATTTTTCGTCCAGTACACGAATGCCCTCCTTGGCTAAACCGTGATAACTTAACTACACTACTGTTGCGTGATAGATGCAGTATGCTTTAATAGCCGGGTCTATGCAATTTTTTTGAAAATTATCGTTAAAAGACAAACCACTAGTAAAAATGCTTGGTGCATTTTTTAGATCCCATTCAAACAAATCATTGACTTCTTCTCTATCCGCCTTAGAAAATTTTAGAAGATTAAAAAGAAAGATATACATGGATGATCCTATTGATGAAACGTCCCTAACACCAATGATGGCTCAATACTGGGCGATCAAAAAAGCGCACAAGGACCATCTCCTTTTTTATCGTATGGGAGATTTTTATGAACTCTTCTTTAAAGACGCTCAAGTCGCTGCCCCTATTCTTGATATCGTTTTAACGCACCACTCTAAACATGGGAACGAACACATTCCGATGTGCGGTGTTCCCGTCGCAAGCGTCAATGATTACTTGGCAAAACTGGTACAAGCTGGATTTAATGTCGCCATTTGCGAGCAATTGGAATCTCCTCAAGAAGCGAAAGAACGAGGATATAAAGAACTTGTCAGACGAGACGTTGTGCGTATCGTAACCCCCGGAACCTTGACCGAAGAATCTCTTCTAGAAGCACGTAAACCCAATAATCTTGTCGCCATCACTTCCTCGCACAAAGGGACTTTTAGCCTTGCTAAAGTAGATATCTCAACAGGCCAATTTCAGGTTGAAAGTCTTTCAGAATCAGAACTAACGGCCACAATCAGCCGTTTGTATCCCAAAGAAATCCTTATCTCTTCGTCTCTTAAAGAAGGCCCATGGGGAGATTTTCTAGCGCATCAAGCCGCCCTTTCCATTTTGCCAGAGTCTAAATTTAACCCCAGCATAGAAGCTGAACGTCTCCGAAAATTTTTTAATGTTCAAAATCTCCTTGCCTTTGGGGAGTTTTCAAAAAGCGAAATTGCAGCATGTGGCGCTCTTTTGGAATATCTCCATCTAACGCAAAAAGAGGCCATCGGACCGTTATTACCCCCGCGTAAAATTTCCTCCCAAACTTATGTCACTGTTGATGCCGCCACGCGCCAAAATCTTGAACTCGTTCGTTCCAGCAGAGGGGATGCTAAAAATAGTCTATTAAGCGTCATTGATAAAACAATCACCGCTCAAGGGGGGCGTCTTTTGTTTGAACGCCTCTTAAGTCCTATACGTACCATAAAAATCCTTGAAGCACGTCTCAATGCTATTGATTTTTGGCTCTCTCACAGAGAAGAACATGCACAGATAATCAAATTGCTTAAAAAAACTCCAGATGCGGAACGGGCTCTTGGTCGTTTAGGGTTTAATCGAGGATCCGTGCGCGATTTGTACAGCATTCTTGAAACCTTAAAAAGTTTCCGTGCTATTAGAGAACTTTTCCCAAACACCCTTCATCCAGATGCTTCTCATTCTGAACTTAATGCCCTATCCTCCGCATTTTCTTCTCAGCAAGCAGGTGAGTTGTCGTCAACCTTTTTTATTCTTTCATTTCCTACCGACCTTAAGGATCTTTTAGAAAAAGCGCTTGTTGATTCTCCTCATGCAACAGCATCAGATTTTGTCGCGTCGCATTTCTGCGAAGAACTAGATCAGTGCCGCATGATGCGCGACCACAGTAAAGAGCTCATTGCCAATTTACACAAACATTATGTCACAGAAACGGGCATCAATTCCTTAAAAATTCAATTCAATTATATACTCGGTTGGCATATCGATGTGCCGACAACACAACTTTCTCGTGTTCCTGAAGCTTTTATACACCGTCAAACACTGGCTTCTTCCACACGCTATACCACCCTTGAACTGCAAGAACTCCAAGACAACCTTTCTAAAGCCGCGGATCGTTGTAACATGCTAGAACGCCAAATATTTACAGATTTATCAAAAGCTATTCTTGCAAAGGACATGCTCATAAAGGAAATAGCTCAAGCTCTTGCTATCGTCGATCTTTCCCAAAATTTTGCGCATCTTGCCCAAGAACATCGCTATGTCCGTCCGACGTTTTCTGATTCCCCTGTTCTTTCGATCAAACAAGGACGGCATCCTCTTGTCGAATGCCGTGATCCTTCAGCACAGAAGAATGGATTTATCGCAAATTCTTGTCACTTAGATGATTTTGTAACATTTGTCCTCTTAACAGGTCCCAATATGGCGGGGAAAAGTACGTATTTAAGGCAAAATGCTCTGATTTCACTTATGGCGCATATGGGTTTTTTCGTTCCTGCAGAATCTGCTCATATCGGCATCATGGATAGAGTCTTCAGTCGCATTGGTGCTTCAGATGATCTTGCGCAAGGACATTCAACCTTTATGGTAGAGATGGCAGAAACAGCCGCCATCCTCAATCAAGCCACACAGCGTTCCTTTGTTATCCTTGACGAAGTCGGACGCGGTACTTCTACATTTGACGGATTGTCTTTAGCCTGGGCAATTGCGGAGCGTCTTCATACGATGCGTGTCCGTACATTATTTGCTACGCATTATCATGAATTGGCAAGTCTCCGCACCTCTTTGGAACGACTAAAATGCGAAACCCTTAAAGTGCGAGAATGGAAAGATACAATCGTGTTTCTTCATGAAGTAATCACCGGTGTTAGCGATCGCTCTTACGGTATTTATGTCGCGAAACTTGCGGGCTTTCCGCACGAGGTCCTTATCCGTGCGCAAGAGGTCCTCAGTA
>JAIRST010000028.1 GCA_031255325.1 Holosporales bacterium
TGTACAGATTCAGCCTCACCAACAGTACCCCCTCCGATAAGATCTGTCCCCTCTTCCGCATATTTCCAGCCTTGGAGATAGAAGCCCGCCTCATTGACCAGATGGCCTTCGCGGTCGGGGTGAAAAGATCCAACTCGGGTACACCCTACAGGAGCCTCTTGCCCCGCTGCTGTCCGCACCAGAAAAAACCCTTTCCCATCTACCGCTAAATCTAAGTCCGATTGCGTGGATTTTATCATCCCTTGCACCCCTAAATTCTGGACGGTCTTTGCCAAGGATCCCCCGGGAGCCTGTGTCCCCCTCTGCGAATCCATCGCTGTTACCATCGAAGTAAAGGATGTCTGTACCGCCTTATATCCTGTCGTATCTACATTGGCGATGTTATCCGAAATGGATCCCATCTTTTGTGTATGTGCCCGTAACCCTGCTACGGATGCTCCCATCGTTCCAAATAATGTCATAATATGTCCTCCACTCTCCTCAAATCATCCCATCCCTTATCTTCACTTAGGATAATTTGAAATGCTTAAAAAAATGTTACCACACTGGAAAATCTGTAGCCAAAATGTGACCAACCAGGGAAAATATGCCCTCTAAATAGGTGAAATATCCCTCCCCACATATATGCCTTCCCGTAAAAAATATCCCCCTGCTTGAGAAAATAAGAAAATGCACGAGCGGGACGTCCAGGAGCGGTCAATTAGTAACACATTCGCCAATACAGAGGTTTCTTTCTTATAAAAAAAGAAAGCCTGGGTCCTATCCCTTAGAAAAAATCATCGTGTAATCGCGACAATGAAAACTCCCCTCTGGAATACCCTCCCTCCTGAGGCATAAAATCAGACCCGTATCGGAAAAAGGGAGACGGGAAAATAAAATTATGGGCTTTGAGACTATTAACGAAATTAAGAACACAGAACGTTCTTCTCTTGAATCAAGACACTCAGAAAGAAACTCTGGGTAACTCTTTAAGGGGAATTTGAAGTACACTATCTTTATGAACCCCAAAAGGCAGAAATTTTTAAAGAAAAAGAAATGACAAACACACCTACAGTCATTATCCTTTTTCTTAGGCTTCGTGTATAATTTGCAGCAATAAGAGAGAGGTACGTCTACGTTCCTCAAATGCAAGGAGAAAATGATGCAAGAGAGCCAAAAATCGAATGCTATTATGACGAATCCTCTTCCGCAAGAGGTTATCAAACGCAATGGAACAAAAGTCATTTTTGATGCGAATAAGATTCGTTCTGCCATTTTGCGAGCAGGTCTTGAAACAGGAGAATTTAAAGACGAAGAGGTGCAACTTCTTCTGGCGCAGGTACTTAAAGTATTACGCCATCGGTTTACCACAGCACTTCCGACAATCGAGCAAATTCAAGATACTGTCGAACAGACACTTATTTCTGCAAATTTTTTCAAGACGGCTCGCGCCTATATTGTTTATCGTGAGCAACATTCAAAGCTCCGTCAAGATAATCAATCCCTTCTTGATGTCGTCTCCTCGGTCAATGAATACTTGGATCGGCTTGACTGGCGAGTCAAAGCAAATGCTAATCAGGGATATTCGCTTGGAGGGTTGATCCTCAATACTTCTGGAAAAGTTATCGCTAATTATTGGCTTAACCACGTTTATCCTGAGCACGTAGGCAGAGCACATCGTGAAGGGGATTTCCATATCCATGACTTGGATATGTTGTCTGGATACTGCGCAGGCTGGTCTTTACGCATGCTGTTGAACGAAGGGTTCAACGGTGTCCCCGGCAAGGCAGAAGCCGGTCCGCCGAAGCATTATTCAAGTGCTTTGGGGCAGATGGTGAATTTTTTAGGAACTCTGCAAAATGAGTGGGCAGGGGCACAAGCTTTTAGCTCTTTTGATACGTACCTTGCGCCGTTTGTGCGCAAGGATAGATTGCATTATAAAGACGTCAAACAAGGCTTGCAAGAATTTATTTATAATTTAAATGTGCCCTCACGTTGGGGAACGCAGACACCGTTTACAAATTTGACGTTCGATTGGGTATGTCCAGAAGATTTACGGACTCAAATGCCGCTCATCAATGGGAAGGAGATGCCTTTTACCTATGGCGACCTTCAGAAAGAGATGGATATGCTTAATCGAGCCTATATTGAGGTTATGACGCAAGGAGACTCTAAAGGACGCGTTTTTACGTTTCCTATTCCGACCTATAACTTAACAAAAGATTTTCAGTGGGAAGGACCGAATACTGATGCTCTGTTCGAAATGACGGCGAAATATGGCCTTCCCTATTTTCAGAATTTTTTAAATTCCGATCTGGAACCTAGAATGGTGCGTTCGATGTGTTGTCGTTTGCAGCTTGATGTGCGCGAGCTATTGAAACGTGGAAATGGTCTGTTCGGTTCGGCTGAGCAGACGGGATCTATTGGGGTCGTTACCTTGAATTGTGCGCGTATTGGATTCATGCACCAAGGAGATGAAGAGGGACTAAAAGCGCGTATTACAGAATTGTGTACGTTCGCAAAGCAAAGCCTAGAGATCAAGCGAAAAGTAATCCAACGGCATATGGATCAGGGATTATTTCCTTATGCGAAGCGTTACTTAGGCACATTGCGCAACCACTTTTCAACAATTGGAGCGAATGGTATCAATGAAATGATACGGAATTTCTCTCAAGATGCTTATGATATTACATCCTCAGAAGGGCATGCCTTTGCTTGTCGTATTTTGGATCATTTCCGGTCGTTACTCATCAAGTTTCAAGAAGAGACCGGACATATGTACAACTTTGAAGCGACGCCTGCTGAAGGGGCGACCTACCGATTTGCTAAAGAAGACGCAAAACGCTTTCCGGGTATCCTGCAGGCGGGCACAAAAGAGGCGCCTTATTACACGAACTCGTCTCAGCTGCCAGTTGGATACACCGATGATCCGTTTAAAGCTTTGGAATGCCAAGATTCTTTGCAAACGAAATACACAGGAGGCACCGTTTTACATCTGTATATGAATGAGCATGTTTCCAGTGCTGCTGTATGTCGAACTTTTGTTCGGCGTGTAGCAGAGCAATTCAGGCTTCCCTATTTTACGATAACGCCGACATTTTCTGTGTGTCCGGTTCATGGATATATTGCAGGAGAATATAAATTCTGTCCTTTATGCGATGAATCGCTTATCATACAAAAACAGCGTATGCTATCAGTAGCATAGAGGAGGTAAATATGACGACTGAAACAACTATTTCCTTAAAGGATGAGGAACGGCAGCCTTGCGAGGTGTGGACACGTGTGATGGGATATCACAGGCCTGTATCGGCTTTCAATGCAGGAAAAAAGAGTGAGCATGAGGAGCGGCAGTTCTTTAAGGAGCCTTGTGCTTCCACGCTGAATCAGGACTGTACCTGTCGTAATGAGTAATCTTTCATCGCTTCGTGTAGGGGGGCTTGTACCCCTCACGATGATTGATTTCCCTGGCCACCTTGCAGCTGTTGTTTTTTTGCAGGGGTGTCCATGGCAGTGTTTGTACTGTCAGAACCCTCATTTGCAAAAAGAAAAATCAGCAGAAAGTCTTTCTTCTTGGGAAGAGGTTGAAACGTTTTTAGCAACACGTAAAGGCAAACTTGATGGCGTTATTTTCAGTGGGGGAGAACCATTGCTCACGCCGCAAATAAGAGCGCTTGCAGAACGAGTTCATGCGTTGGGGTTTCTTGTTGCCCTCCATACGGGGGGAGCATTTCCTGAGCGGTTGTTGGATCTTTTGCCTCTTCTCAATTGGGTCGGATTTGACGTAAAGGTGCCTTTTTCTGAGTACGCTGCCATTACCCAAGTACCAAACAGCGGCCTCCTTGCAGAGCAAAGCCTTGACCTTCTTATAAACAGTAATATCCCGTTCGAAGTGCGCACAACAGCGCATCCTAATTTCCTATCACAAGAAAAATTATGGATGTTAGTGCAAGAACTTATTCAGAAAGGTGTAGAGATATTTGCTTTGCAACGTGCTCGGGACCTTAAAGGAGATTATTTACCTGGGTTTTATGATCCTTCTTTTGTCGATACGTTACGCCCCTTGTTTAAGCATTTTATTTTGCGGTAATTTTTATCATGGATCCTATCACCCATGCTTTATTCGGCGCTGTTGGAGCACGCTGCCTGCCTTTCACGAAAAAAGATCGGTCGGCTTGGATTATAGCGAGTATTTCTGCTGTATCTCCCGATTTAGATCTGCTTATTCCGTGCAGTGGCAACTCTTTTGTAAAAGCTTCTTTGCATCGGTATTATACGCACGCTTTATCCTTTTTTCCTTTCGAGGCTTTGATTCTTACGGTACTTTTCTGGTACCTGTATGATAAAAGGTTAGAGCGCATTAAAGTCTATACACTAGCTTTGTTTGGCTTGTGTTCCCATTTGTGTTTGGACATCATGACGAGCAGTGGACTCCCTTTCTTATGGCCTTTCACTCGGTGCCGTTTTACCTTCGATACATTCCCTATTGTCGATTTTTGTTTTTCTGCTTTTTTGCTAGTGGCTTTTATTGGCTTATGGTGGAATAGACGGACTCTCTGTGTTTTAGGGCTCGCTTTAACCATAGGGTATGGAGCTTTTGCCGTCGTTCAGCATGAGCGGGCGGCGTTTTGTCAGCAAACACTTTGTATAAGTCGTGGACATAGTGCTATTCGTGCGCGTGTGGTACCATCTCCTGGAAGCGTTTTGTTATGGCGATCTATATACGAGTACGATGGGCGTTATTTTGTTGATGGAATGCGGCTAGGCAATACACCGATTTTTTATACAGGAGGAAATTTCCCAAAAGCCTCTTTGGAAGAATTTACTCAATTTCGTGGTACAGCTTTTTATAAAGATTGCGCCCTCTTTTTCTGGCTGATGGGGGGATATGTTGCTGTTACAGCTCCAGGAAAACTTTCTGGTTTATGCCTGAGCCTCCTTCCGCATAAAAACGACATGCTTCCGTCAATTTGCATTGATAGGAAACCTAGTGCAACTTCTAAAGAAGCTCTACAAGAACCTAAAATCTATTTCCTAAAACGCGGCCGCAGCTGGAGCGCCCGTCTTCGGCGAGATGGAATAACGTTCCTGAAACTCCTCTGGACAGGAGAGATTGATAAAGCGGCCAACGCGAATTAAACAAGGCAACCTTTGGCCTTTCGGCCAGAATAGTAAGGATATTATAATAGATTTTTAGAAAATGTTTTCATTAAGCTTAAGGAACTTATTATAAGAGAATGTATTCTAGTAAAAGTTTCTTCAGGAACTTTAAATGTGGACAAGGATTCTTCTAGAGTTTAAAGGAAAGAACTGGCTTATCTGATTGATACGGAAGCGATGCATATTTTACGCTTTGCAGTGAGTTTTTTTATTGTGTAAGGGGTCTCGCGTGTAAGGAAAAATTCGGTCAAAAGATATATTGTTGCGTTAAAAAGAGGATTATTGGTCGTATAAGTATTTATGGTGAGGTATAATGGGACTGGCCCCTATATCGGGTTTTAGAGGGATTGAAGGAAAATTTTCAAAAGTACGAAAGTATATTGTAACTAAATAGTAACGGAATTCTTACATTTGATAAAGGGAAAAACAAAGAACGAATGGCTCAAAGAGCCTATAGGAATATTAATTTCCGTACTTTTTGTAGATTTAGGGCTTTTTAGATAGGTTTCCTTTATGGTGCAAAGGTTGAGCTGGGTGTTTCTGTAAAAAATTCTTTCCTTTTATTGAAGTATTCCCAGCTTTTTAAGTTTCTCTTTTAAGGTTTTTTTGCACTTACTCCTTTCTTCCAAAGAACACCTGGCAGATTTTATTAGACCATCAGCTTAATTCTTGTTAGAACTTGCAAATGGCAAGTCATTTTTTTGAGGGATTACTGGACACACCGGCTTCAAGCAATATCTAAGAGTGAATTTTTTCCTCAATTCCTTTTGAAGAGTAAGATTTGTCGATATCTTGCCAAACGTTAGATCGAAAGCTCCTGTTTCAGCGACAAACTTCTCTATTGCGCTATCAAACTCCGGCCTCTTAATCAACTTTTCCTCATATAAAGAAGCCCCTCTTGATGCAAGGACACCGGTGAGGGGGGAGGGAGAGAGGAGCATCATCTACGATCGCAACAATGCTTTATGGATTTTGCGGCTTTAAATAACCACCAAAAATCAAAGCATCAACAACAACTTGCTTGTTCAATTTTTGACTCGATTCCTTTATCGCCTTGTTTTTTTCCGTCGGATCTGAAATTGCCTCAATATTTACCTTATCATCTGGATGGATTGTCTTAT
>JAIRST010000060.1 GCA_031255325.1 Holosporales bacterium
AAACACATTCCATAAAATAACCTATATAATTATCAATTTCTAGCTTCTTTACTAAAGATGAAAAAAATTTTAAAACTATAAATGAAAAATATATTATTATCCAAAAACTACATTAGCACATTTACATTTTCTTAAGATACCCTAACCTGATTTAGCGTTTTTTAAATTAACGCATCTACCTTAGGAAGCAGCATATGGCAACAACGCAAGAAAACGCGCTCGTTTAATAGCCAAAGAAAGTTCACGTTGTTTTCTTGCTGAAACGAACGTGATACGACTAGGCGTTATCTTCCCTTGCTCCGAAACAAAACGTTGCAGAAGCTTAACATCTTTATAATCGATTACTTGTGCCTCTTTCCCCGAAAAGGGAGACGTGCAACTTTTCTTGAAAAACCCACTATGCCGACCAGAAGCACGCTTGACCTTTCTCCTCTCAGCCATTTACAACCTCCTCTGCGGAATTGATCTCTTTTTCAATGTGCTGGAACCCTTTATCCATATCTTCTTTCTCTCGGAAAGAACGCGTATAAGTTAGAGGACAATGCCCATCTTCGAAAGTTTTCACCACAACACTCATAAAACGCAAAACCTCTTCACTTAACCGCATACGACGTTCCATCTCTTTCACTACCTCGTGAGAAGCCTCGATATGGAGCAAGCAATAATGTCCTTTGCGATTGTTACGAATCTTATAAGCAAGGCTTCGCAATCCACAATATTCGCAACGCGCAATTGTTCCTCCTAAACCTGTAACAATTTCGGCAAATGAAGCCATCAAGGTTTCAATTTGCGGTTGGGCTAACTCCTGCCTTGCTATAAATACATTCTCGTAACGTCGCATTTTCCATCCATTACAAATTCTCGTGTGCACAACTTTTATGCTACGCTTTTTTAGGTATATAATCATCCCCGCACAAAAAAGCAAGCATTCTCAAATGCTGTCCCCATATAGGGTCTAATGCAATAAAGAAACACTGGAACAATGTCTATAACTAATCCCTTACAACTAATGAATTCGAATCTTCTCAGGTACACCAGCTTTTGAGGAGCTTTTCTTCTTCTTTTTTGCGATATTTCGCAAGCTCTACTTTAGCGCGAAGAGTAATCTCTTCTAAAATGCCCTGTAATGTTGGATCTTCTGTACGCACCTCTTGCTGATTGACAACTTTCAGCAAATGCTCAAGTTGCCCTTTTGTGAAGTTTCCACCAAGCAAAGAAAGCTGTAATTCTTGCAATAAATGAAGTGTCAATTCTCCTTTTTCAAAAGCAGTTAATTCGAGAGATGTCCCATCGATATCTTGCAAACGCAAAAGCGCCCCTGTTGCATTTAGCGGTGCGCCTTCTTCGGTATCAGAAGATGAGAAAGCGTCAATGTCTTTCTCAAATGCACTACTCTTGTTACGTCGTAAGGCGCGTACGCCTTTAATAGAGGATAAATGCTGAAGGGCAGCAGATGAATCAACTTTCACGAGAACACTCCTCCTAGAATCTTATGGAAAAGTATACGGCTAATACACGCAACAATCAACCAAACTTTAATAAACACGTCTTATCTTTATGCGGTGATTAAGGGCAAGAGCACTATGAGGAATGATCGGTCATTGCTTTTAAAGGGCGTAGGGAGTTTGTTATGCATAATTCCGCTAAGCATAACCTTTGCCATGCTCACAACCCGTATCAAGGACATTGCAACGTTCGAAGGGGTTCGGGACAATCAGCTTATTGGATACGGGCTCGTTGTTGGTCTCCAAGGGACAGGGGATGATTCTAGAAGATCTCCCTTGAGGGAAAGTCTTTCCGGTATGCTTGAGCGCCTAGGTGTAAAAATCGACCTCAGCGCTAATGCAACCAGCGGACTGAAAACAAAAAATACCGCTGTCGTTATGGTAACAGCAACCTTGCCTCCATTCTCGCGTCATGGGACACGTATCGATGTTACTGTTTCTGCTATGGCAGATGCAAAAAGTTTGCTCGGAGGCGTGCTTTTGCCCACTCCCTTGATGGGCGCCGATGGAGAGACCTATGCGCTCGCTCAGGGACCTGTTGCTGTAGGAGGATACACATTTGGCGGCCTTAATCAAAAACAACAAATGCAAACTGTCACAAAAGGCGTTCCCACTAATGGACGCGTCCCTAATGGGGGTATTGTCGAAAAGGAAACACCTTTTGAGCTGGCACAGCAAGGATCTCTCCGGATTATGTTAAGAAATCCTGATTTTACAACAGCAAAACGTGTCAGTGATGCCATCAATAAACATGAGAAGCACTCGCTTGCAAAGGCGATTGATCCGAGTACCATCGTTCTTGATATCAAAGGACAAAAAAGTAATCTGGTTAGTTTTATTACACAGATAGAACAGCTGACCGTGACGCCGGATCAGCAAGCCCGTATTATTTTTGATGACCGAGATGGCGTTGTCGTTATTACGGATAATGTACGTATTGCCCCTGTTGCTGTAGCCCATGGCAGCTTAATCGTTAAAATCACAGAGGAGGAACAGGCGGTACCTTCCGTTGTGACGGGAGGAACACCTGGATATTGGGGAGCACCTTACGTACCACCACAGATCATTAACAATAACACGCAAAATTCCTCTCTTCCTTCTACCACAAATAGAACAGATACACCAACTCAAACATCTCCATCTTTAGGAAACGGAACATTTTATGGAACACGACAATGGGGAAGCTCTTTATCAGGTGTTAAGTCAACGAAGACACACCAAACATCCATTAACGTTGAAGAAAATAACAATCAAAAACTTGGTATCCTTGCTCCTGGAGCGACGTTACAAGACCTTGTAAATGCTATTAATGCATTAGGATGCAATCCTCGCGACCTGATCACGATTTTGCAAGCTATTAAACAATCAGGCGCTCTTCAAGCACAACTAGAGACGATGTAAATAGCAATGACTTCCATTAAAACACCTACAGTTTTCGATACTGCCCTTTTACTGCGGCAAGCAACTCCTTTTCAAAGATTTATGAAGGGAAAACACGATGCCTTTTCCGATCTTGTCCTTGAACAGAGCTTGGCAACGCAGGGAGAGCATTTTAAAATCCCTCAAAAAGAGGAAAAAAATTCCACAAACGATCCAAATGTGACAAAACTTGCACATCCTTCTATCATTCAACCGCACAACATAGACCAAGCGGCAACTGAATTAGTGAGTTTATGTTTTGGAACACTCCTGAATTCTTTATTCTCTTCCTTAAAAATAGAAGGAGGACCAGGAGGAGAAATTTGGCGATCCATGTTAGTCGAACAATATAGCAAGTTTATTGCAACATCTCCTATGGGAGAAGATCTTCGTAATGCTATCCAAGCGAAGATTCTTGAGTTGCAAGAAGATATTTCAGATGAAAGCCTTAGAATCTGCAGCACTAATGCAAATGATCGACTTAACAGCGCAATTTCTTAATTTAATTGAACAAGAGAATGCATGTTTACACGCGTTGCAGACACGATCTTTTCAGAACTTCCAGACCTCTAAAAATGCTTACCTAACGGATTATAGGCGCCTTTCTGAGCTTTTACAGCAAGAGGTGCAATCAGGTGTTCCTGATTCAGAAAAATGGAAAAGGTTGCATAGTCTTAGCAAGCTTTTCTGGAGTGCTATCCAAGAAAACTATCGCTTGTAATATTTGAACGTATTAATAGGCAAATTCTTGAAGATATCCACAAAGAATTGACATCGTTAGAGACGTATTCTCCTTCTGCGCCTACCCCAAAGGGGCATCTTTCCCCAAAAAAGGTACGACCTTCAGTTCCTATTATCTTCGATAGCCACATGTGAACATGAAATGTTGGACACATACAAGATAAAATAAAAAAGTAAGCTATGTTTGAACGTTTTTCAACACAATTTACTGAGGGAAATGGGGGAAGTCTCCTCCGCACACTAAAACACGTTTCGATGAAGTGCAGGAAGCCATTTTAAAGCGTCACGCATCCGCATCTAAAATCATACCAAACAGGTTCATCCCTTCGTGAATGAGTCTTCCTTGGAAAGGAGTCGATATATCAACAATAATCACGCTATGCTACAGCATATAGAGGGAGTCCTTGAAGAATTGCATCATGTGGCACAACAGTTCTCCACACTTCTTACCAATGAACTTCATACGGGTGGATTAAAAGATATCTCTCCCCAGGCACATTCTCTATTAAAGCAAGCCCAGACGCTGTCAAATAAGCGATACTTTGGACAATACATTTTGAATACGATGTATTATCTCTGTTGCGAGCACTTTCCATTTCTCCTGCATGTGTATCTCAGTTGTATGATTAATTAAGGGGATGTTTTAAAAGTAAGTACTATATTATTTCTGGGATTAAGGAAAACTACCTCGTGAAGTTTAAGGTTCGTTCTAATGAATCCCATTCTGTTCCACAAAAATGTGTATAAATGATCGATTCTAGTTATGTAAGGGATTGACTGCACAAGCTTTCTCAGATATGTAAATATATAGTGAAAGTGTTTGAAGATATTAAAACACATGGGTAAAACCCTTTCTTCGTCAACCATCTATGTATTGACAAAAAAGTCTGAGGATTTTGATAGAATTGTATCTATTGGAAAACGAAAATCGCCGAATTCAGCATGTGTTCATTGCTCTAATATCCATAAGTTACGCGAATCCGTACAAAATTTAAAAGAAGGCGATGTTTTGCTATCTTTTAGCATTGGTGAGATCGTTCCCGTATCAATTTTATCATTGTTTAAAACTGCGATAAATGTGCATCCAGCTTCTCCTGATTATCCAGGACGAGATGCGCATTTCTACGCTGCATATGATGGTGTAACGCAATATGGGGCTACAGCGCACATTATGACGCCGAGAGTCGATGAAGGACAGATTTTAGATGTGGAGTTGATTCCCGTTGAAAAATCTAGTGGTATGGGATTATTATCTATTGCGAATGCTTGTGCGTTTACAGTAATAGAGCGTTTGTTTGCAGCAGGGTTTCAGAAAAATCCAGGTAGCGGGAATGTTGTTTGGGGCATACGAAAGACAAAAAGAGTAGATTTATTGGACACTTGTAAAATTTTTGCGTCTGATAGTAAAGAGGAAGTGGAACGTAAATTCCGAGCTTTTCAGGAAGGTGCTCCCTTCAAGAATTTATATATTGACATATACGGGTTTCGATTTAGATTTGAAGATGTAATTATCCCCCCCCACCCAGGAAGGACTTATGGTCAAAATGACGTATAATTTTTTTAAATTTTCTTTTCCCACTTTTGAGAAAATAGAGCAGAATTCTGAACTAAAACCATTTTGGTCATATAAAGATTTTGTTCTTGATTTGCCTAAAAAGTGGGACTTATCATTGGCCTTTTTGACAAAAGGTGTTGTGGCAGGATTTGCTATTACTTCTCAAAAGACACCTTTCTGTGCGCATTTACATCGTATTATGATTTCTCCTGATTGGAGACAGCATGGATTCGCCCGCAGCTTGTTATTAGCTTTAAAGAAATTATGTAAAAACCAATATCATTTTTTGACTTTATTTGTTGATAGCAGCAATAAAATGCTTCATGGTTTTTATCAAAAGGAAGGGTTTCTTCCTGTACGAATAGAGGAGCAGAAAACTTTTATGGTGTGCATCTTGTGAAAACTATTGCTATTCATCAACCAAATTTTCTTCCTTGGCGAGGATATTTTCAGAAAATCCAACAAGCCGATATCTTTGTTTTTTTGGATGATGTCCAAATTTCATTAGGTAGTAGAAAGTGCGTTACTAATAGAGTATCAATGGTTCGCGAAAGTACACAGAAATGGCTAACAATGCCTATTATACGAGCAGAAAAAATTTCAGATGTACGATTAACGAATAAGCAAGAACCATTTGAGAAAATCCGCAATTGGTATCGTAAAGCTCCCTACTTTAAAATGGTAATCCCCGTTCTAAAACAGATATTTGCATACGAAATTAATTACTTAGCAGATTTTAACATCAATGCTATCACCATTTTATGCCAACATTTAGGTATCAATACCCCCATGTTGCGTTCCAGCACACTTGGTATTAACTCCCAAAAGCAAGATCGTATTCTCGATATTGTTTCCGCATTAGGGGGAGATCGGTACTTATCTGGTACAGGAGCCGCAATCTATCAAGATGAAAAGGCCTTTAAAGAGCGTGATATTGCTCTTGAGTATATTTCTCACAATCTTTCTCCCTATCCACAGCCGAACTGTGTAACGTTCATCCCAGGGCTTTCCATCATTGATCTGCTCATGAATTGTGGGCTGCCTCCTGAGCATCTATAATATTTTGCCAAAACTGCAATGTTACTTACGCAAAACCGTTTGAATAATTTTGTCTAGCTCTGTTCCTACGTACTTCGGACTATAATACTTCTCCACATATGCGCGCGACTGCTGCCCTATCTTTCTAAGCTTTTCTCGAGGCATGTCCATGAGCGTTTCTAAAACTTCTTTAATATTGTCAACAGTCGCGTCTATCACGGGACATTCTTTCCATATCGGATACAAATCCTTAAGATCTTCTCGAAGATAACAAATGACGGGTTTGCCCAAAGCCATAGCCTCTAAACCTAGTCTTCCATAAGATCCACATAAAAGTTGGTCAAATACTACATCTGCCTGCTGCATTTGAGATAGAACTTCAGGGTTAGGTGTATTTTTCAGAACAATAAATTCACATACTCTTCCTTCTTTTTTTAGAGTATCAACTGCTTTTTCTACAAAACTTGTTCCTTTGTAATGAGCGTGATTTGTTGCATGTACGATAGTAAAACAATGCTGATCTTCTTTACTATCTCTCTTACAAAGAAGGGGTGTATCAATTTTTGGTGGGATACACATATGCAGAGTATAATCTACTCTATTCAAAAAATCTGGTTCGATAAGAGCAGCTATGACTGCATCTGCATATCTTTCTCCATACCTGGTGTTTCGCACTGTTCGAGCTGAATCAAGAGATGAGTATAGTGGGTCACCCTGCCATGCTTCCAATAGGATTTTCAAAGCTCTGTCGTCAGAATTTTCCCAAAACTCCTCATATGTAATATCCCCTCCATACGGATTAAGAATCACCTTTTTTCCAGCAAAATGTATTAACTGAAATTCAAACCATGATAATATACTTGTCCTATCTAGCAACCTATTCTTAAATGGAACAATAAATACGTCAAATTTATAAAGGGCCCACACAAAAAATCCGTACACAAGAAGTAATCGACCAAGGAGATTTTTATGACCAGAGTAGCTGTGGAGATATGGGAAACGAGAAGCGATATCCCAATCATAGTCAATTACGCCACGCTCATGCGCAGGGGGCATCCAGGGAATGACTTGCGCTTCATAGCCCAATACCTTTAGCGCATCACGGACATAGACGTACCTATTGTTGTGCATCATTCCGAAAAGAATCTTCGTTTTTCCTCGTGTCCTAGGCTGAAAGCGCAGACAGTACGCATACACAATTAATATCGGAAGGATGATACTGTCCAGAATGGAAATAGGGATATAACGAAGATCCCCGCCAGCTCTAAGAAGTTTCTCTTTTAGTTGTGGCCGTCTTCCTCCAATGGCAGATAGAAAACTTTCGTTCATCCTCTCCTCGCGTCTTCTATATATATTTGCACAGTTACCTTCCCTTTCCATGTATTCATTTCAAGCGCGCCTACTATATTATAGAGCCCATCATGGGCGAGTAAAATTTCTCCTAATGCTGTTCCAACAGATCTAAAAGCAACAGCGGGAAGACGCATACCATCATTTTGGCTCACTATGCAAGAGATGTGATTTCTGCCAATTATTTTTGCATATTCTATACAGACATTCGAAAATAGGAACAGAGGCGCTGAATTCCCCCTCCCAAAAGGAGCTAGTCGATTTATTAACTGAACAAAATCAGGCGTCGCACCAGACAAACTCAGAATGCTATCAACCATAACAGACGTAGGTTCTCCTATTATTTTCTGAGTTGCTTTAATCAATAAGGCTTCAAAATCAGCAAGACATGTCCGTTGCAAAGAAAAACCGGCCGCCAGCGCATGCCCCCCTCCCTCCTCTAGCAATCCGGCGTCTTTAGCTTGGTGAATGAATGCTCCTAAGTCTAATCCAGGCACAGATCGTCCTGATCCTCTCCCTAAACCTGTTTCGTCAAAACTTATCACGCAACAAGGCTTTCCAAAATGTTCCTTCAATCGTCCTGCAATGATTCCTAACACACCAGTTGACCAATTATTGCCGCAAATCAATAAAAAAGGGCGATCCCGTTGAGACTCAGCAAGAGGAAGCGCTTCTTTGAGCACCTCATCCTCCAAGATGCGTCGCTTTTGGTTGAGGCGATCCAGCTCTAACGCCCAGAACTCTGCATCTTCTTCTGTCTGCGCTGTTAAAAGGTGAATACTCGGATCGGCATTGTGCAGGCGTCCCGGAGCATTGAGGCGTGGTCCAAATACAAAGGCTAGATGATAGGCTAAAAAGGAAGTTTTTATATTTGCTATATTGGATAATGCTCGCAAACCAAGGTTTTGTTGCTTTGTCAGTATTTTCAACCCTTGCGCAACATAGGCACGGTTCAAACCTACTAAAGGCATGACATCACAAACCGTTCCTAAAGCGACGAGATCAAGAAAGAAACGCAAATCAGGCTCTTTGTATGTAGCAATAGCTATCCGTAAAACTCGATTAAGCCCTACGAGGAATAAAAACACCAAACCAGCTGCGCAAATTTTTTGTAGTTCTTTAGGATTTCCCGGTAAATGGGGATCTACCAGTGTATGGGCGGGAGGCAAAATATGCCCAGGAGAATGGTGATCGAGAACGATTACATCAACTCCACAATCTTTTAATTGCGCAAGCGTTTCATGCGCTGTAATACCGCAGTCTACCATCAATATGACTTTTGGAATATTGGTGCGTATCCAAACTTCTGCTAACGCCTTTTGTGTAGCCCCATATCCATGAACACGGGACGGGACATAAAAAGGGATGCGCCTTCCGAGTTTCGCAAAAAATTGAAGGAGTAAAGCTGTTGCAGTAATGCCATCAACATCATAATCTCCCCAAATAAGAAGGGATTCTTCCTCTGTGATCGCTTGAACAACACGCAAGATCGCGTTCTCCATTCCCTGCAAAACCAAAGGATCAGGTAAGGAGTCTCTCAATGTAGGGGTAAGGAACGCTTGCACCTCATCAACAGAGGACACCCGCAACGCTATAAGGCGCGCAAGGATCTCTGCCACATTAGCATGGCGCATAATAGCGTTTACAAAATGTTCGTCAGGCTCTTGAAGCTCCCAAAGTTTCCCCGTTAATGAAGGCTCCATTGCATATTTTTTATGTGTCGAGCAGCATTCAGGAGTATTTGAGGACAATAAATCCTCCAATAAATAAAACCAAAAGAGCGAAAAACAATGGGCCTAAGTATTTCTCGATAAAATGGCGAACCGGCTCACCGAAATACCAGCAAAGGCCACTCACCGTCATAAAGCGCATGCCGCGTGCCAGGACAGAAGCGATCATAAAGGTGACAAAATCCACATGAGCAACACCTGAAGCAATCGTAACAATTTTATAGGGGATTGGGGTAAGCCCCTTCAAGGTAATTGCCCAAAAAGCCCATTCTTGAAAGTGCTGCACCATATTCTGAAACGTATCAACATACCCGTACGTTGTCAGAATTTGCATACCAATAGCTTTGAATAAAGCGTATCCGATGTAATAACCCAACGCGCCTCCAACAACAGAAGACACTGTACATAACACTCCATAAAGCCATGCGCACTGGCGGCGTGTAAGCGCCATGGGAATCAGCAAAGGGTCAGGAGGAATCGGAAAAAACGAACTTTCTGCAAACGAAACAACACATAAAATCCACAAGGCATTGGGACGTTGCGCCTGGCGCATGACCCAGTCATAAAGTTTTCTGATCATATATTACCTTCCTATACTGGCCTCCTTTTAGCATCTTTGATCACCAATAGACAGATAGGATGATCACTTTTGTCATACCTTTATTTCTTAAGGAATACGAGAAGGGCTTACGAGGTTCTTTTTCAAGCAGTATACAGTTTTGTTGAGAGGTATCGACTTAAGAAAAATAACGATGTATGCACGGCGAGTAAAATAAAATCTGTTTTTATTGTTTGCGATATAGGTTTTTCCCAAACCATCATTGGCTGTGTGAGACGGTAAGAGGGCATTGACTGGCAATTTTCCAGTCAAAGATAGAAATGTTACAATAAAACATTATGCACAATCAATGCAGAAAGCGCTTTTTCAAGAATTGCTGAACTATGATCAAGGTATTCTTATTTTAGATTTACTCGGCTTGTGGATTCAAGGGACAGAGGGATAGGACACACCTTTGAAAGGGGGGTGTTTTATGTTCTTTACCTTGGCCATGCATATGTTCTATTTTTGCAATAATATGCTGAAAGGTGAATGGGTCTTTATTATGAGCCGTTTAAAGATGTACTCACCAAGGATAATCCGTGCGTTATCGATACGTATCGGTGGTTCCTAGAATACTCAACATTAAGGGACTACGCATCAAAGAGTAAAAGAAGGCTTCAACGCTATAGCTTTTATGTCAGAGCTTTTATGGTTCTTATTAGATGAGAAGCTTTTTCTACCAAAAATGGGAAATCCCATGATGGATCCTTAGGAATAGAGACGGATACTAAAATTCTTTGGATACAACTTCAAGATGAGAATTCTTTAAACAGAAGGTGTAAACTTGTTTTTATTCCTTTGAGCTATTACAAAAATGATGAAGGTTTATTCCTCCGTTTGGCGAGTGTTTTTGCAGTCTCTTGATAGGTAACGCTAGAAGAACCTTTTACCCGACACACTCTCTTTCCTTCGGCAAAAAAAATATTATTTTGAAAATAGAGGATCAGTTTTCCTATTTCTCATTGGTCGAAACAACATCAGACGAACAAGCGTTTTCTCCTGCGGAAAAAGAATGCGCCGAATGAGAAGGGGGCCGAAGGATACAATAGATCGCCAAATGAAATTTAAAAAATTTCTTAAAACAATTTTTTCTGAGAGGAGGATTCTGGCAGTACGCTTCGAATACAAGGCATGTAGGATTTTTGAATAATGCTTCCTTCTAGAGATGAAAGATGGAAAGCTTATAGAGAGGTTCCTTGAACGTGTCCCTTTAGACGACAGCTCCCTACCTTAGAAAACAAGATAAAGAGACCGTTATCTTAGGAACCTCTATAGCGCAGAACATTTAGCAGCATAGGTTGCAGGAGGACTTCATCTTTGGGCGGGATATTTTTTCCGTAAGAAGAGAAGACCGTTTCAATAGCATTGTTCAGACTGGACAAGGGAACATTTAAAAGAGATGTGTATTTACCTGCATTGGAATAGTTCTCCTGATCTTCTGTTGTGGCACTACTGCGGACGATAAATAACGGCCAATTCTTTTCTTGAGCTGCGTTCAGAAAAGATTCTGGTGACTGTTTCCATTTTTCGTACGAGCAGATAAGGCTTTCCAAGGTTTTTGCCTGGTGAAGACCTTTTAAGCTGTTAAGAGTTTGTGCTTTTGTAAGAGAAGGCATTATGAA
>JAIRST010000034.1 GCA_031255325.1 Holosporales bacterium
AGACGAGTTTTGGTATTACAACAGTCAATATGATTTTGTTTGCTTTGGTTATTCTTTTTGGAGGATGGCTTTCGGATCGTATAGGAAAAAGAAAGCAAATGCTGTGGGCGTCTGTGATGCTTGCGATAAGCGCTTATCCTTTATTTTTAGTCTTTAAATTAGGGCCTTTTTATGCTCTTTTAGGACAATTGTGTTTAATTGTATTATTTTCTTTGTATTATGGGCCGATTCCGGCAACGATTTGCTCGATTTTTCCAACCAGGACGCGTTTAATGGGGGTTTCTATTGCGCATAACTTCGCTATGGCTGCTTTTGGTGCGTACGCTCCGACTTATGCCACGTATCTTGTAAAATGGACTGGAAATATCGCGATCCCTTCTGTGTTATTTATCGCAAGCGCACTTGCAACGGCGATTGGTTTATACATTTGGGAAGAAGGAAAGTCTTATTAAGGCTATACGCTACAATAAAATATTTTAGTTGACAAAATTGTCCCTTTCTATAGAATGTTGCCATAAAAAATGTAATGGTTAATTATTATGCAAAAAAAAAGAAAATCTTATTGGGTGTTATTTTTTTATATTTCCTACGATAGCCCTTTTTGCCAAGGATGAGGATGTTACCCCATACAAAGTTGTACCCATCAACGTTGAAAGAGACAATACGAGTACTGAGGGTGGGGGACAGCTACCTGTGGCTAAACCTACATACAAAGATACCGTAACCTTTAGCTCTGCATATTTTGAATCCCTATACACGAGCCAGCAATTGGGAACATTCGGCATAGAGGTGTTACGTGCTGGCGTTAGATTGGAAGATCTGCTGGATACCAGATGCTTCTAGGGGAGGCTTTTATGCAAATTGTGTACGCTGCACGCATACTACACGATCCAAGTCGCCTATCATGAAGTGGGCCATGGGTTACGCGCTAGAGCGCTCGGATATACTTTTAAATTATCAAAAGATATTGAAAGGGATTATAGTCAGGCGCAAAGTAACACCACACAAGCATGGTCAAAAAATGAAAACTTTTTCAAGTACTTGGGGCATTGTGTGCGGTATAGGGATTCGGGCGATTTACTTTTGGACGTTGTAAGTTTCGTTTATGAAGATGCATTGGTAATGGTTCGTCCTGGATGCTTGCCAAGTACCATAGGGGGCGATCCGAAAGAGCGTGTTATCTTTGGAGCGGGCGGACTCAATCATGATATGTATTTTGCCGAACGCCTTTGTGATGAAGTCCATAAAAAGGAAGAAATCACCTTTGTTGAAGCTTTTGCTCTTTTGCGAAACTATCTTTACGCAAAAAAATATATACTAGGCGTTGAATCTATGAGGAGTATGGGGTATTATACAGCAAATGACGTTGATGATCCGATCCTTATCGAAAATGGTTGGGCTGGGATGGGTGTACCTGCAGAAGTGGGTAAGTTGAAGACAACAGGCATGGTCGCTTTATGCGCCAGTGGGACGACGTATTATGCCTTGTATTCACTATGGAAAGCCTTCACAGCACCTGGTGAGGCTGTTAGAGCGTTTGAGATTTATGGAGTAAGAGTACCGGATATTTTTTCTTATATAACTTCTCGAGGGATATCGTATAAAGGGGTGAGTAGCTATAAAATTAATGAGCAGACGAAGGTTTTGTTTGGTGGGGAATTTGTTGCCTATGGGGACTCTGCAAGAGAATTCAGTATAGGGATTTGGCAACAGCTAGGGGAAGAAAGACACAACGTTTCTTACAAAGGCCTGGTTACTGTTGGGGGAAAAGGATCATGCGCAGAGGCTGCCGTAAAGATTCCTCTTCTAGGCAGATTTTTCGTCAACGTGGGAGGCAATATCTATTCCAGAAACAGCCTGCTGGGAGAAAGGCATTCGCCTAACCTTAAAAAAGAGTACGGCGCTAATGCCTTCTGCTCTGTTTCTTATGGTTACTGAAAAGTGGCTTTTTTGTAGGCAACAAGGGGTGGAGATCTAGTTATATTTTAACTTTCTGCAAATCTACTTATGAATACAATTAGGTGCTATCCCGCTTACTAAGTTCGTTAATAACCATTCATTCCTACATCCATAAAAATTCGTCATGAAGGGATTTTCATAATGAATAAAGGACAATAGATAACAAACGATATAAAACCCGATATAGATGTCAGCCTGGATGAATTTGATCAGATGCTTCTTGCGTGTTTATTATAATCCTAGAAAATTCCAGATTTTTTGAAGGACAGGGAGTTGCAATAAGTCGTTCCCAAGTCCCAATAGCATAAGCATTCCAATCATAACAAAACCGCAATACCCTATTACTTCACGCACACGTTTGCTTAAAGGACGCCTAAGAACGCCTTCGAAAACACAA
This sequence comes from Holosporales bacterium, assembly GCA_031255325.1. Classification (GTDB taxonomy): domain Bacteria; phylum Pseudomonadota; class Alphaproteobacteria; order UBA3830; family JAIRMZ01; genus JAIRST01. Next base: position 2,357 of record JAIRST010000034.1, read on the forward strand.
ACCATCGCTGTTCCCCCATCAAGCCCTGGGAATGGGAAAAGATTAACAAGCCCAAGATTTACAGAGAGCGTTACGATAAACAAAAGAATATGAGGCAAACTGCCTGATTTTGAAATGGTCCCTGCCATTTCGGCAATCCGAATAGGTCCTCCTAAATTTCCAACAGGTTGCGTTCCCGTAAAAATTCCGCCTAAAGCCATCGCCATATCTGCTGACATGATGCCAACATCTTTAAGGCTGTACCATAAAGTAGAAAGAATAGATAAAGACCGTACTTCTCCCTCCGCTAGAAGCACCCCCATAGAAAAAATAGGAATTGGACGTCCAAAAATGTTTTTCTTTTCGGTATACGTTGGGATCAGCGATTTCTGGATAGATTCTTCCTCACGCAAGAGACGTATTGTGATAGGGGTGTTCGGAAGTCCCTTATGGAGGGCTTGACGGAGTTCTCGAAACGTTGCAACAGGGGTTTCGTTAATATGGGTGATGACATCTCCCGGAAGGAGACCTGCGGCAGTAGCAGGAGAAGTTTCGAGCGTTTCACTAACAAGCAGAGAAGACTCTGAACGTCCTACGGCACTATAGATACCTCCCAGAAGCACTACCGCCAGAAGATAATTACACAAAGGACCAGAAACACTGACCCAGAAACGCTGCCAGGGGGATTTTTCAAAAAGGTTTCCAGAAGAAAGGGGATGCGAAGAAACCCCAGTATCGTCTCTCTTTGGCGCGTCGGCGGAATCTTCGCCATCTTCTGTGTCGCCTTCCATCATGACATATCCCCCCAAGGGAACAAGGCTTATACGCCACCTTGTGTTCCGTGCATCGGTATATCCGTAAATCTCTGGACCGATACCGATGGAAAATGTTTTTACCATGATGCCACTTTTGCGTGCGGCCCAGAAATGTCCCAGCTCATGGATAAAAACAATAAGGGTAAAAATCAGTAAAAATGGAATGCTGTAAAAAAACGCTTCAGAAAGCCAATGCACAGGTCAATTTCTCCTTTATAAAACCGTATTTGCGCTGATTTCTTTTATGGCGCAATCAACCATGTGATAAGATATACAATGCCTCCCACAAGACCTATCCCTAGACCTATGTTTACAATGCGTTTCACTTGATGGGATCTAGGTTCGCGGTTATCATTCGCAAAAGGTTGAGACGCAGTATAAATAACCTTTACAGAAGGTCGGGCTTCTTCTAAACGCATCATGACTTCATCCATGGTGTTCTCCTGTTTGGCAAGCATCCTTTAAGCGAGCGACAGATTCCGTTCTTCCTAACGTATCTAATACCTCAAAAATACTGGGAGATACTCTACAACCTGTTAATGCCCAACGTAAAGGTTGCGCCACTTTCCCGAAACCAATACTACGATCGCTGGCGAAAGTACGCAAACATGTTTCTAAAGCAGCATGGGTCCACTCGACCGTAGTCAGGAGGGGAAGAACCGCTTTTATGAGAGCGTTGTTTTCAGAGACACATAGCACGTTTAAAGCTTCTAAAGAGTAAGGAATAGGCGCATTTATAAGGTACGGAAGGGCGTTTTCTGCAAGCTCCACAAGAGTTTTTGCACGGCGTTTAAGACCCGACAATCCTTTTAAAAGGCGTGTGCGGTGGGTGTCGCTAAGAGGAACAGAGATAGGCTTGGTTAAAAAAGGTATGAGGCGTTCCAGAAGACTGGCATCAGAAAGGGTACGCATATAGTGCGCATTTAAATGATCTAATCGTGCAAACTCAAACCGTGCTGGAGCTTGGCCCACATGATCAATATCGAACCAGGCGATTGCCTGTTCACGTGTAATGATCTCGTCATCTCCATGCCCCCATCCCAGCCGAAGAAGGCAATTACATATAGCTTCTTGCAAATATCCTAAGTCACGGTAAGAATTGACACTTACTGCGCCATGACGCTTAGAAAGTTTTGCACCATCGGATCCGTGAATAAGCGGAATATGCGCAAATTGTGGTGCCTTCCATCCTAGCGCTTCATAGAGTTGCAGTTGACGAAACGTGTTGGTGAGGTGATCACCTCCTCGAATAACATGTGTTACGTCCGCTTCATGATCATCGACGACAACAGACAACATATATGTCGGCGTTCCATCGCTGCGCAACAAAACCATATCATCGAGCTGCGTGTTACTGACGGTAACAGATCCTTGTACAAGGTCGTTAATAAGCGTCTCTCCCTGCTGAGGAACCTTTAAGCGAATAACAGGAGGAACGCCTGATGGAGCGAGTTGGGGAGAGCGGTCGCGCCAAAAACCATTGTATTTTGGAGGCAAACCCTTAGCCTTAGCTTCTGCGCGCATGTTTTCTAATTCTTCTAGCGTAGCATAGCAGTAATAAGCTTTTCCTTCCTCGACAAGTCGATGCGCTGCTGCCGCATGAAGAGCTGCCCGAGAACACTGGAAAACAACGTCTTGATCCCAATCAAGATCTAACCATTGTAATCCCTCAAAAATTGCTTTTATCGAAGCCTCTGTTGAGCGTTTGCGATCTGTGTCTTCGATACGCAACAGAAATGTTCCTTTATGATGTCGTGCAAAAAGCCAATTAAAGAGGGCTGTTCTTGCAGACCCTAAATGCAAAGATCCCGTAGGGGAAGGGGCAAAACGCGTCACAACAGACATGGACTTTTGACTCTCTTTTCCTTAACTTTTCATTTGCTCGTCAAAGCAGATCTTATCTGTAACACATCATGATATTTATTTCAGCCTTTATACGAAAAATTCTGAATGCTGGTTTAAGGAATCTTCTAGAAGAATCCAATCGATGGCGTTTATGGGTTCCAGTAGCTTTGGGCATAGGAATTTCTTTCTATTTCTGGCTTCCTCTGGAGCCTCCCTTATGGATAGGATGGAGCATAGGAAGTGTTGTCTTTGTCCTTTTTGGGGTGGGGCAGCATTGGAAGGATATTAGAAATGCTTCCCCTTTCATGTACTTTTGCCTGGCGGGATGTGTTTGTTTTTCATTAGGATTTAATATAGCAGCAACGCGGACAGCATTTGTCAACACAACACTTTTGTACAGAACTTTTCGGTGCCTTGATCTTGAAGGTACGGTATACGCTATCGAAAAGACGCCAAAAGGGGGACGTCTTGTCTTGGAACACATAAATGTCAAAACGCAGCGTAAGATACCGCCTTTACAGCGTATCAGTCTTATATGGCGTGGAGATGAAAAACGATATTTCCCTATAGAAGAGCTAACGCCTGGTATATATGTGCGCACAAGGGCAACCCTTTTCCCTATAAAACCACCAGTGGCGCCAGAGAGTTTTGATTTTCGGCGGCATGCTTTTTTCCAAAATATTTCAGCGTATGGGTTCTTAATAGAACCTCCTGTTATTTTAAAAAATGCTTTAGAAAAGAAAAATATAGAAGCTTTTTCCGCATGGGGCACACGGTTACGTTTTAAGGTAAATCGCCGTATTGAAAAAGTTCTTCCCTCTCAAGTTGGCGCTATTGCCTGTGCCTTAACGACAGGAGAGAAATCCGGAATAGAAGCAGTAGTTAGGCAGCATTTTGCGGATTCAGGAACAGCACATATTCTAGCTATTTCCGGACTACACATGACACTTGTTGGCGGTCTATTTTTTCTTACAGGACGCTGTATATTATGTTGTCTTCCCTATCTTATTTGGCGTCCGCATGCCAAGAAACTAGCAGCTGTTGCCGCATGGTTGGGAACGCTAGGGTATTTAGGTCTTTCGGGCGCGGGCATTCCTTCGATAAGAGCTTTTCTTATGAATACCATTGTTACGTTGGCGATTTTACTCAATCGTGTTGCTTTGTCGATGTCTTCCGTAGCCTTAGCCGCTATTTTTATATTGTTAGCCACACCAGAAGCGCTGATAAGTCCCAGCTTTCAGATGTCATTTTCAGCAGTGATCGCTTTAATAGCTACATACGAACGGAGCAAACAGCATACAAAGAGAAGACGCATCAAAACAAGAGGACTAGCGTATGTTGCTAACCTTTCTTTAACGAGTTTTATAGCATCATTGGCAACCACTCCTTTTTCCGTACACACTTTTCAGCAATGCAGCCTTATGAGTATTCCAGCCAATATGCTTGCCGTTCCATTGACGGGAATGTGGATTATGCCTTGTGCTGTAGGGGCGCTTTTTCTGATGCCTTTTGCCCAAGAAAAGCTTTTCTTAAAAATGATGGGGTGGGGAATCACTTATCTTATGAAAATTGCTCAAACAGTCGCTCATTGGCCTGGTGCGCATATCGTTATTACTCCTCCGAAAACTTGTTTTCTTGGCCTTTTTGTTTTGGGGGCATTATGGATTATTTTATGGCGCAGGCGATGGCGCTTGCTGGGTATTCTTCCCATGGGATGTGCGGTAGGATTGTACTTAACGACGCCTCTTCCAGACTTTATGGTAGATGGTGCTGCTACATGCGTTGGGGGACATACGGCTACACATTCTGTGGTTATCGCAAAGAACCGTGCCCGTACAGCGCAAAAAGTATGGGGAAATTATCTTGGTCTTTCAAAAAAGCTCCAACGTGGAGGGCTATTACTAAGAGATGGCTTCTGGTGCTTTTCCGAAAAAGACCGCCCACTGCTCTTTGTTACAAATACTTCTTATCATGGCAATGCACCAAGTAAAGAGCACTTACACATAGACCTTTCTGGAAAATTTCCCAACGCTACTTTAACGCGTCAAGAGATTTTAGATGGACTAGGAGGATATATATATTTGCACGACAAAAGAAGTTCTATGTTTCAGAGCGTACGAAAGGCGGTCGGGAATCGTCCTTGGTCTTTTAAAGGATATCTTGTTCCTTACAACATTCCTCCCAAGCGCTTCTTAGTAAAAAAACGGGTCAATAATGCTCCACATTTTTCTTCAAAAAGGCCTCCAATAACTTCAGGTCGATGATGACAAGAAGGATGTGTAAAAAAGCGTGCCCCATGCTCTACTCCCCCCCCTTTAGGATCGTATGCCCCGAAATAAAGACGCCGTATATGGGCAAGAGAAATCGCCTGAGCACACATTACGCAGGGCTCTAACGTTACATAAAGGTCACAGTCCACTAAATGTGTTGTTTTCAAGATTTCGCACGCTTGGCGAATAGCAAGCATTTCGGCATGCCCTGTGGGATCAAAAGAGCTCTCTAAGTTATTGCTTGTGGCAACACAAATGTGCGCTTTGTGTACGATGACGGCGCCAACAGGCGTTTCATTGTGGAAAAATGCTTTTTCTGCCATCTGAATGGCGTGACGCATAGGATCGACTTGGGATATAAACATGCCGTTCATTTTTTCAATAGGGCGCAGGCCAAAAGTGTAAGAATCTCATTTCCTATTAAAGGGGAGACCTTCAATAAAACATTGTAGATACCTGCTTATTACAAGAAATATTATATACTTGAATTTCTGAAAAAGGAATTTGCCTTTTGTCTATCGTTGGTGTAAATTTTATAAAATGTTGTTTAAGATTTTGGCAATCTTTCTTTGAGTTAATGATTAAGTAAATGCTTTTAAAAAGCGTATCAAATCTTAAAGCAAGCATTTTTTAAACATATCCTTTTTTTCTTACGGATATTTCTAGTTTTTTTGAATTCATTTCATGGCACATTATTCTTTTGGTTTTATCGCTGAATGAGGAGTTTTTGATGAAAAAATCGCTAAGTGCTGCTTTTATGCTGGCTGGTACAGCAATTGGCTCGGGGATGATTTCATTACCCATAGTACTGTCGCGCATGGGGATACTGCCTGCCTTAGGGTTAATAGGCGCATGTGCTGTTGTAACCTACTTTTCTGCTCTTGTGAGAGCAGAGCTTAATTTACAGTCTCACTGTGCTTTCACATTAGAAGATGTTGGGTTAAAATTCTCTGGTAAAATAGCGGCTTTAATAGGCAACGTAAGCTTAAAACTGCTACAGTTTTCTTTACTTTCAGCTTATATTTTCGGCTTGAATTCCCTTTTATCAGAGAAGGGTGTATGTTCAAAGGGCGTTGTTTCTACATCAATTCTAATATTACTAGCCTTTTCTTCTGACAAAATTATCAACTTAAATCATAAATTATTTATTCTTCTTCTGACGGCCATATTTATTTCTATATTTGGTATGGTTTTAAATACGGGTTTTAGGCTACCTTCCGAAGAATCTCACCCCTTCCTCTTATCAAAGATAGGCATTATTTTACCGACATTATTTACCTCTTTTGGATTCCAAGGCTCGCTCCACTCTTTGACAAAGTTCTGTAACAATGATGCAAAAATGATAAAAACGGCCTGCTTTTGGGGAAGTCTTATTCCTGCCATTACTTACACGGCCTGGACTTTGAGTGTTATATCGTTGGTCTTTATAGCGCAGCCTGATTTGTTCTATAAAATGGCAACAGATGGCATAGAGATTCATGAGTTAATAGAGGCTATTTGCAATGTTTCGGGGGTTGAAAGTGTAAAAATTATTACTTTTATTATTTCTGTATTAGCCATCGTGACATCCGTGGTCGGTGTCGGTATAGCATTAGCTGAAGATTTGGAAAGGGGCTTTGAACGTGCTCAAATGCGCTTGGACAAAGGCTTTAGAAGAGGAGTCGCTTCTATTATTGCGGTACTTCCTGCCACTTTTGTGGCAACTGTCGTTCCTTCAGCCTTTGTAAAAGTTCTCAGCTTTGCAGGAATGGTTCTTGCTGTCATCGCTATATTTTTGCCCTGTTTTTTGTTCTTAAAAATAAAAAAAGCGCCGAAATTTAACCTTCTTAAAAGGCCGTCCCTTATATGGTTTATCATTGCTTTCGGTGTATTCGTGGTCTTGTGCGAACTGATAAGTTTATTTGACTGAACTGTAAATTTTTGCATCAGCTACTGCTATACTCGCTATAATGCTGGAGCGATGCAGCTGCTGGATGTCGTAGTTCTTCAAACCGGAAATAACGCGGAGGAACAGAGGACGTAAACCCTATATAGGGTTCAATACTTTTCTCTATTTTTGTGATAACCTCTCTTTTGCTTTTACGCTTCATAGTACCGTATAGGTATTATCGTGAATCAGTGCCTTATAAAGAGGCGCTAAGGAGCCATTTTCCAGGAGACTAGATGAGGACAATACGCTGTAAAGTATTCGAAGACGACCGAAAGATTTGCTATGTTTCAGAAACAGCGGGCCTTATCGTTCAGTATTTCAAAGATCCGGCAAATGCTTATGAAGAGGCCTCTGGCAGCGGAGCATTAGATAGTCGCATTTCAGGATACTTAATGGAGTGTCTTAATCAAATGAAAATCGGGACACATTTTGTACGGCGTTTGAATATGCGCGAATTGCTTGTGCAGGAAGTTGAGCCTGTGCCCGTTTCTGTTGTATCGCACACTGTTGCCTCAAAGAATCTGGCAGATCGACTGGGAATAGAGGAAGGAATAACGCTATCCCGTCCTTTGTTGGAATTTTACTATCATCCGAACAGATCCAATGGTCAGTGCCCCGTTCTTATCGGGGAGGATCATATTCGTAGTTTTTCTTGGA
>JAIRST010000052.1 GCA_031255325.1 Holosporales bacterium
TAGACATTATGAACTTGAAATAGACGTTTTGTCTCAATTTCTATGGCATATTGAACATCCCCAGAAAGAAGATCACCCACTTTATGAAGCGCATCGGAGAATGCCTTTATCTGTTGAAGCAGATATGGTGCGACGCTTTGATGCCTTTAAAGAAAAATTTGCAAGAAGCTCGGAGATAAGATAGGGCCTTATCCTAAGCTTTTACTCATTAGCACTTCTTATAGGGGAATCCATAATTTTACAAATAAGCTTTTTATTTTACTCTTCCATAATTTCAGGATGGAATTAAGAGAGTTGTACCAATAAGAATTGGCCGTTCAAGGACGTTTTCATTGCCGTATTTTGGCGAGTAGGAGAACAACTTTCTGGGTCGATTAGATTTTGAAGGAAAAGTGTTTTATCTCAATGATTTTCAAAAGCGGCAGAATTTTTGTCTTTTATCTTCATAATCACATCTGTTACGAATCTGCCTCTTGTTAAATGCAATTTTTCTTTTTAATGCAATTACAAATCACCCATTATCCCATCTCTCCCTTCGCGTTACTCATGACTTTTGTTCCTTAAGGAAGGTCTTCCCATCTTTTTCGGAAATCTCTTGGGAGCGGAGTATTTTTGCGACACTATGCAGAACACCGTTTACAAACATTGGTTCTTTCTCATCAAAAAAAGCTTTCGTTAATTCCACGTATTCATTTAAGACGACACACGCAGGGACTTTTTTGAAAGTAAGTAATTCACAAATACCCGCTCTAAGTATGGCGCGAACAACAGGATCTAGCCTCTCTAAGGTCCATTCTTCGGTTAAGCGTTCAATAATAAAACCATCAATAGCCGCCGCTTCCGTTATAACCCCCTTCATAAGGGCAGTAAAAAAAACCTTATCGCCGGAATGCACTTCTTCTCCAATGACCGGAGTGCCAGCACGATAAAAAAGAAATTCTTCCAATATCTCGTCGATAGTTTGCTGTTGCTGTTCTTGTTGATACAATGCTTGTATAGCAGCGAGGCGCGCAATTCCACGTATACCTGCTTTTTTCGCCGTGTCGCCAGAAACCATTACATTCCATCCTCATCCCAAGAGGGAATTCTACAAGGGGATTCCATTGGGGTAAAGGGGAAACCGCGCGCACATAGCAGAGATACGCTGATGGACAGACTCCTCAATGGTCGTGTTCCCATCAAGCCCATTGTCACGAACACCGCGAAGCACCTCTGCTATCATATGCCCAATTGCTTGATACTCTTTTTCTTGAAAACCGCGTGTTGTTCCTGCGGGGGTGCCTAGACGAATCCCCGAAGTGACAGAAGGAGGCTGAGGATCAAAAGGAATAGCATTTTTATTACACGTCATTCCCGCGCGTTCCAAAGCTTGCTCCGCATCGCACCCTGTAACGCCTATAGACCGTAAGTCGACAATCAACATATGGCAATCTGTTCCTCCTGTAGAAAGGGTAATTCTTTCTTCCCGAAGCGCTTCGCCAAGGGCGCGCGTATTTTTGATGATTTGTCGGGCGTAGTCTTTAAAAGCAGGCTGCAAGGCTTCTTCAAAAGCAACCGCTTTGGCGGCAATGATATGCATCAGGGGTCCTCCTTGAATTCCAGGGAATACAGCACTATTGATCACGCGCGTATAAGAATCATCGTTCCACAGAATAAGCCCTCCTCTTGGCCCCCGTAATGTTTTGTGTGTTGTGGAAGTAACGACATGAGCATGCGGAAAAGGATCATTATATAAACCAGCCAGAACCAATCCGGCATAGTGCGCAATATCCACCATTAAAACAGCTCCTACCGCATCGGCGATATGGCGAAAATGGGCAAAGTCAATTTGCCGTGGATAAGCAGAAGCTCCTGCAATAATAATGCGTGGTTTATGTTCTTGCGCTAAGTGTTCTACTTCATCATAGTCAATGTAGCCATCTTCTTGACGTACACCATAGGTAACAGCCGTAAACCATTTTCCAGAAAGAGTCGGTGTAGCGCCATGCGTAAGATGCCCACCGGCATTCAAGTGCATTCCAAGAATGGTATCTCCTGGTTTTGCAAAAGCATAAAGAGCCGCGGTATTTGCTTGAGCGCCAGAGTGCGGTTGTACATTCGCAAAGGCGCAATGAAATAAAGCACAAGCTCGTTCTATTGCAAGCGTTTCAACTTGGTCAACAAAAGTGCACCCTCCATAATATCTCTTTCCGGGATATCCTTCGGCATACTTATTGGTCATCACGGATCCCATGGCGCGCAAAACATTTAAGGAAACAAAGTTCTCTGAAGCAATCAACTCTACTTGGTTTTGCTGGCGTGCAAGCTCAGCAACAATAGCTTGAAATACAGGGTCATTTACAGAAGAGGAACAGGACATAAATAATTCCTTTATGTGGTCTTAGCCAGCGCCCTTTTTAGGGGCAGTCAGCAAAGATATAGGGTAGTATAACTTTTTTAGCAATTTTCTCAAATCAGTTAAAAGGTTGCTGTAACCGTTTGTATGGGAAAAGTTATCGTCCAACTTAATGTTATTTTGCAGGATAAAAATTATCTAATTATACGCTTGACGCGTTACCATAACATGGTAGATGGATTAGGAAAATTGAAATAGAGAGAATAGAGGCTAGAATCATATTGAAGATTTAAAGAAGGTTTAGGAAGAGGAAGGATAGCGCAGCTTTATTGTGTTTTGTAATGGTTTTTATAGATCTCTGAAAAAACATAAGGAAGCATTGAATTTCAAGTAACGAGGTCGACAAAAAAACGACTCGGATTCCGGTAAAGAAAAACTAGAGCTTCTTTCTTTGTAGCTTTATAATTAGAATATGCATAAATACCCTCTTCTTCTGATCGTTGACGATGATGCACGTCTCTGTGAGCTTTTGAAAGAGTTTTTAACGCGGAATGATTTTGAGGTATTTTTGGCTGAAGACGTCAAAGCAGCACACACCCTTCTTGAAAAAAAGAAGTTCGATGCAATCATTTTAGACGTCATGTTACCTGGAAAAACGGGTGTGGAATGGACGCGTGAGATAAAAGCGCAAGGGAATACAATTCCTATTTTGCTATTAACAGCACGTGTACACCCTGAAGAGCGTATTGCGGGATTGGAAGCTGGCGCAGATGATTATCTTGCTAAACCCTTTGAACCAAAGGAATTACTGCTGCGCCTACAAAATCTGCTGAAAAGGACGCAGCTAACAACGCTACCACAGCGCTTGGTATTAGGAGTGATGGAAGTGGATCTCAGCAAAGGCATTATCTTGCGCAACGGCAGGGAAACTTTTCTTTCTTCCACAGAGCTGAACCTCTTAAGGTCTCTTTCTTCCCGTATAGGGGAACCTTTCTCACGAGAAGAACTGAGTCAACTTTCAGGAGGATATATCAGTGAGCGATCTATAGATGTACAGATTACACGCCTCCGCCAAAAGATAGAGGAAGATTCCAGCCAGCCTCGTTTTATTCAAACCGTGCGTCATAAGGGATATGTCTTGTGGACGGATAGGTACAGACCAATGAATGATATATTAAGAGAATAAACATGAGGAAGATAAGTAGAAAGATGAAAATGTTGGAATGATAACTATGTTTAAGGATTAAAAGAGTAGAGTTAAAGAGATAAGTAATACTAGGAAGTGTACTAAGAATATCAAAGTTAGATAAAGTTTTAAGCAATGCTCGGTTAACAAGGTCATTAACGGGACTGAGCAAGGACGGATTTGAGATATTGTTGCTGGCGTTTGAGAGGGTTTTGTGTAAAGCATTAAGTTCAAAGGATAGGAGAAGAGCACGTATTGCTGGGCAGAGGAGGTAGGCAAGGACGGAGTTAGGAGTTATCCGGCGCAAGAAAAGACATTCGTGCAAAGCTTGCGACAGGAGGTTAAATGGAAAGAGATAGGAAGGGAGAAGTGCACCGAAGTCACAGGATTGTTTCTGTGATGTTATATTTGGAAGAAGGCGGATTCAGGAGGATGTATTCGGTAAGAAGACATCTTCAGCTGATAATTGGCTGGATAAAAGGCCTTGGGATGAAGGGTGAGGAAGAAGGGGAAGGGAAGAGAGACGGAAATTCCAGTTTTAGACATTGCGAAAGGGTATACTGATGTTCAAAAAGAAACTCACACAATCAAAGTAGGAACGGCTGTTGATAGAAGCAGACTGTCTCTTCTATATATAATGCACATAATCTGGACTCAAATCTCCGCTTTACTATACGATTACGGCATCGTTTGTTAAGCATATCTCTCTAAATGAGCTTGCGTATCCTACTGGCAAAAACATCTGTTAAAACCTACCTATAAGGCAATATTAAAGTCTTTACCTAAAGGTGAGAATGTTAACCTATCCCACGTAACTACATAAAAATCGCCTATAATTATAAGATTTTATGCCTTACAACAGGAAGTATCAGAGACAGTCAGAAGAAAAAAAGCATATAGATGCATGTCGGAACGCAACAATTCGTAATATACGTGAAATATTCTTTTTCCAATTTTTGCGTACACTGAAAAAGAGCAATGAGGAATATCATGCAAATGGAAGATATATTTTTTACTCCTCTTCAGGGGACAGTTCGAACGCCGATGATGTTTGAAGGCATAGGCGCTCATAGTGGGTGCTCCGTGCAGCTTGTTATTAAACCAGCTGCTGAAAATACTGGTATTCTCTTTGTCCGAACAGACCTTCCTGAAACACATAATATTATCCCTGCTCATCGCCATTACGTATCAAGTACAACACTATGCACAACTCTGTCTAATGAGTCTAGC
>JAIRST010000057.1 GCA_031255325.1 Holosporales bacterium
TAAAAGAAATCTTGTCATACTGCATAGGCCTCGCAGGCTCCCCATCGTAAGGCCCATTGAAAAGCCGCATTCCAATTTTTCTCGCCGCGTATTGATGCAAAAACAACGTGCCCCAAAATAACTTTCCTTTCCAGCTCATATCCCCTCCTTCTTATTTACTAGAATTAAAATGCATTCCGGCTCATCGGAGAGCTTGCGGCATGCGCTGTTCCTCTTCTTTCAGTATCTCTCGTATCTCTGGATACGCTTCGACAATTGCCGCTCCTTGACGGGCAGCATGAAAAACCAATTGGCCCAAACCAACTTCCGGATTTTTTAAAAATCCTTCATATATAAAATACACAATCTTAGAGTGCTGTGTGGAAAATCGTACAAGCAAACACTTTGCTCAATCCTGGCTACCGTCGTTAACGACAAGAGTCTTCTAAGATTTCTTCTTAGAAATCAAGGCGATTATAAACGCACGAACAGTTTTCCTCAGGGCACCTTTCTTCATTAAAAATAAGCCACAACGCATAATGCACTTTTCTACCTCTTCCTAACCGTAACGCGCAAGCCTATTCTCCGCACATCATTTTTGCATAAATTCACTGACTAACTGCACTATAAAGCTTTTCAGCATTGCCCGATCATAGGCACAATGTTGCTCGCCTCCTTTATATTGAAGGCCCAAGAATGGAATAGAGAATTCCTTTGATATTTTTGACATACTTTCTAAATTAGCCTCATTATCATCTATCATAAGAATAACACTCGGTTTTTCTCCTTGAGGAAGCAATAAGCGACGTTGTAAAAGTTCTCGCAGAACTTTCCCCTTGCCCTGCCCTTGATCTTCACCCCCTGCAAAAATGACACCCCCTTGGACCCATGCGTTCTCCAAAAACCCTTTACAAAGAGAGAGCCCTGTTCCTTGCCCCGGGAAGGGAGAAAACACAATCTCAAGATGAGCGAGCTCTTTCAGGCGCCAATCTCCCAACGAAGGGATCGTCCCGCATGCTCCTGCACTTAAGGCTGTAAATCCATAGCAAGGAATATGCTGTTGCTGGATCTCTTGAATGACCTTGGGAGCATTTTGATCAATTAATGCTTGAGTAAAATAGGTTACGGCAGCAAAACTTAGGACTTCTCGTAGGATTCTTTTTAAAGCTTTTTTATCAATATTCAGTTCTTTCATAAGTTTCGCAAGCATTTCGCCATCGCCATGAGTTCCTAGCAGATCTTTTAGAACTTGCGTTACTTCACTACTGTTTTCTGAAACATTAAGAAGTTTTCCAAACTCTGCGCGTAATGCACTTACTATATACTTATATAATGAATCTTTTTTGCTTTTCTCAAATAAGGGGCGTGTTAAAGTATAATCAATATCAAAAAGAACGACAGGTTTTCCCGTTTCAGCTGCTTTTTTTACAATGGGAAGGATTTCCTCAATAGTATGTATTGCTATTGGAAATGGTGTATTCACTGTCATCGCTTGGCATCCTCCCCTAAGAAAGTTACTCCCCAGTATCTCAGCAAATCCGATAAATGCCAGCAGCGCATATCTTCTTAAAAATCCCATCGCACGCATTGTACTTTTCTCTCTTTCTATTTTTCATAGAAACAATTGAAGCTACCTATAGCAGATTTGCTCAAAAATAAGAATCTTTTTTGGGGGGACACTATTCTTACAATCAGCGGATCCGATAAATAAATTCCTATCGAAAAAGTTCTCTTTTTAATTCTTCCTTCGCTATATTGACATTACTATATAAAAACAACACGCTTTTTTAATGTACAAAAAAGAAGCCTCATTGAATACTAAGTTGTTTAATAAAATCATTTTTAATCCTCTTTTTCAATTAATCATCGTCATCGCTGCTGTATCAGTGTGCTATACAAAGATAGCACCAGAAATGGTGCGATTTTTTCTTACAATCAGCATTTTCCTTAGAGAATTGCTCATTTTTGTGCTCCCTTTTCTGCTTTTTAGTTTTGTAGCGGTTGCTCTATCTGCCATTCCAAAAGAAGGAATGGTGTTTGTTCTTGGGCTGATGATTGCTGTTTTTGTATCAAATTTCCTGAATATCATGGTATCTGGGTGGGTTGGTTCTTTCGTTTTATCCGGAATGGAAACACACCCTATGCCCGCGTCCCAAACGACATTCTCTCCATTTTTTGAACTACATCTTCCTCATGTGGCAAGCACGGTTCAATCATTATTAGCAGGTGTTAGTGTTGGATTTCTCAACGCGTTCTTTCCCAATAAGCATGTATCCTTGATATTACACTTTATGCACGATTATGTTATGAAATTTATGAAGAAGTTTTTTGTTCCATTGCTTCCTGCTTTTGTTGGAGGATTTTTACTAAAACTTTTTTCAGAAGGGAAAATGATCGGTTTTGTTGGAAATAACACACGCGTTTGTGTCATGATGTGTGGGGTTTTATGGCTTTACTTAGCCTTGTGGCTACTAGCAGCCGCATCATTTAATATAAAAAAAGCTGCAAGAATATTTAAAACTGCTTTTCCTGCGATTGTTACTGCTTTTAGTACCATGTCCAGTGCGGCAGCGTTACCACTCTCTTTGGAAGCAGCACGAAAAAATACAAATGATCCAGTACTTGCTGATGCTGTCATGCCGTTAACCCTCAATTTTCATATGGTTGGTGATACAATTCTTGTTCCAGTTATGGCCATGATGGTTCTGTTGGCCTTTAATTATCCTTTGCCTAGCGTACCTAACTTTATCTTGTTTGGAGTGTTTTTTATTTTGAATAAATTCGCCGGAGGAGGAGTACCTAGCGGAACGATCATGGTGACTGTTCCGGTTTTGGAAAAATATCTTGGCTTTGATGATTCTATGACGGCGTTTATCATTGCCCTTTATGGCATTATTGACCCTATTGCCACATCAGGAAATGTCGCTGCAAATAATTTTTTCGTTATTATTTTTCAAAAGATCAGAGGAGTTTTTAAAAAGCGATTAGAGCGCCATTGATTCAGATTTGGGTGTCGTTATAGAGCCCACTTTTTACGAAGTTCCTGGAAAGTTCCCGTATCTAAGGCCTCTCGGATACTCTGCATCAGTCGATTCATAAAGAATACATTATGGAGGGTGAGCGCTGTAATAGCCAGAATCTCGCGGGTTTTAAGTAAATAATGCACATAGGCGCGTGAAAATTTCTGGCAGGTTTCGCAAGGGCACGTAGGATCGATAGGAGTAAAATCTTGGGCATAAGAAGCGCGTTTTAGAGAAATGTGTTCACGTACTGAATGATCGCGCAATGCGAAAGGAACCAAAGCACCTCCATGGCGCGCAATGCGTGTGGGGTGTACGCAATCGAATGTATCTATTCCAAGGGCAACACCTTCAAAAATATCACTGATGCCACCGATACCTAAAAGGTGAATAGGACGTATGGATGTAAGATGCCGCCTGGCTAAATCTACAACATAGTACATTTCCTCTTTACTCGCGCCCAGAGTACCCCCAATAGCATGCCCGAAAAAAGGCATACTATTGACGTATTCAGCACTCCTTTCGCGTAAATCTGCGTAAACACCTCCTTGGATAATCCCGTAAAAGGCTTGTTTCCCATTATTGTGCCGATCGAATGCTTCAAAAGAGCGTGTTTCCCACCGATGACTGCGTTCCAAAGAACATTCCGTATACGTACGTGAGCTGTGGTAAGGAGTACATTCATCAAAAGCGACAATAAAGTCTGCCCCTATTTTTTGTTGCATTTCTATCGATACTTCTGGCGTCATCATTTTCAAACTGCCATCCAAGTAGGATTTAAAGATAACGCCTTCTTCTGTAATCTTTTGAACAGAAGAAATTCTGTTACGCTTTCCTTTGATCTCATCAGCAACAGAGCCGTAGCCTAAGCTAAATACTTGGAATCCCCCGGAATCTGTTAATAAAGGGCCATCCCATCCCATAAAAGCATGAAGTCCTCCCGCTTGCTCGATAAGATCCGCGCCAGGTTGCAGCATAAGATGATACGTATTGGCTAAGCAGAATTGCGTTCCGGCCGCTTTTAATTGTGATGGGTATATCCCCTTAACCGATGCTTTTGTTCCACAAAAAATAAATGCAGGTGTTTCTACAATGCCATGGGGTGTACTTAAGCGTCCACGTCGTGCCTGACTATGGGGATCTTTCTTTAAAAGATCGAACCGAAAATGAGGGTACGAAAAGTCACTCATGGTCTGATGGCCTTATCATAAAGCGCGCTAAAGGCACGAAAAAGGACCCTATAAAAATGAGTAAACACCGTAGGCCAAAAATGCCACAAATATAGCTTCCAAACAAAGAAGCCCACGAAATAGGGGGAGAACAGAGTACGCGCCAGGCGAGTAAGGAAAAAAAGAGATGATCACAAAATGCCGCCAAAAGAGCCGATATATTAACACGCCCCAGCAAAAACCTTCCTTGCAGTTTTGCGCGTAACCAAGAAAATACCATAATGTCTAATAGCTGACTGGTGATATAAGCTCCACAACTAGCCCAAAATAAACGGGCAAGCTGATACGTAAGTATTGCTAATTCCTTGTTCAAGGAATGTTCTTGGTATGCATCTGGTATCTCTGGATACAGTATCGTGATTTTCAAAATACTCATGAAAAAGAGGCTTGCCAAAAAGCTTAAGGCAATGCCTTTTCGCGCCACACGGTTTCCCCAATACTCTATTAGGATATTTTCTGCAATAAATGTTGTTACAAATAATTCAGTGCCAAGTGCAACGGGATCTGGAAGAAAACTATAAGAAGCGACACGGACTGCTTGGGTATTTGCAAGAATTGTTGTAAGTGCTATATAAACGTAAGCGCCATTTACGCTAAAAAATCGTAATAGAACAAAAAGAAAAGCCATTCCTCCTAAGAACGTGCTTAAAGTTAATACTTCAGGAAGAACACATTCCCCCATTCATGGTCCTCCTAAAGCTACCAACAAGGGAATTTAAAGAAACTTAAGAGGATCGGCAACGCTATAGGATTTTGGAGTGATTGAAAGGGAATTATTAGGATTGCGGAAAAATATGGCTTTGAGCTATAAAAGCACTTTGTAAGAAAAGAATAGACAATATTTTTCTATAAGCCCATTGAAAAGACGCATTCCAATTTTTCTCGCCACGTATTGATGCAAAAACAACGTGCCCAAAAATAACTTTCCTTTCCAGCTCATATCCTACCCTTTCTATTTAACTTAGCCATTAGAGAAAACTGGTGCGCCCGAGAGGATTTGAACCCCTAGCCTCCAGATCCGTAGTCTGGCGCTCTATCCAATTGAGCTACGGGCGCTTCTGTGCGTTTTCTAATCAAAAGCGTTAAAAGATGCAAGGGTTTTGAAAAAGTGTTACTTAAATACAACTCTATCCAAAAGGATGATAGATAAGACTATATTCTCTGCTCTGTTTACGTAAAACTAGAAATCTATTCTATGGAGGAGGGGATTGTGAAAAAGCTAAATCGAATATTAGCAGCTCATATATTTTTATCATCGTTTATATTGATGACAAATGCGGCACTTGCTGAAGAAGAAAAAAAAGAGGGGGTGGATTGTTGTACAGCACTTGCTGGAGGATTAGACCCAGTCGTTGTGCAGCGTTTGGGGAAAGAAAAAGCTATTGGGTTTATGCGCATTCCTGGAACGAATTCATGTGTTAAGATTTCTGGAAATGTTAAGTTCACATTTGTTTACGATCAGCATGCCGCAGGAAATGGACCTGCCTATGACTATTTTATGGCGCAAAATATTTTGCGTCCAGGAGCAAAAACCGAAAAAGGAGAATTGCGCATGCACGCACGTGAATCTTCTCTTGGTATGCAAACGTTTATACCTATATATTTGATAGATGGCACAGAGATCAATCTTGGTACTTATATCGATATGGACTTTTTTGGATCATCACAGACGGAGGAGTCTTTATTTACGCCATTATCACTGCGTGCTAAAAATGTCTATTTTACGCTTGGGGATTTACTAATAGGCCAAACGGATTCGGTGTTCTGCGGGAATGATTCTCATCCTGAAACGGCGGATTTTTCTGGACCTACTGGATTCTGTGGAGGGAGGCACCCTCAGATTCGATATACGTTCAAAGGAAAAGCGACAGTATGGGAAGTCGCTTTGGAAAACCCAGAAGGGGAATATATCAACTTTGATGGAGAGACAAAATTTGCGAGTCGGACGCATGATGGATATTTTGCTAGCGATCAATGCCCTGATATAACGACAGCTTTTCGATGTGACTTTTCAGGTGGTTATGTAAAGGCGCGAGCGATGGGGCGCCAAATCCATCTGACGAAGACTGCGGGAGGAAATGATATTTCGGTGTACGGGTGGGGAGCAGGTCTCTCTAGTGTTTATAAATATTGGGGATCAAGCAGTGTATTTTTGGACGCAACATATGGTCAGGGAATCGGTCGCTATCTTGGGGATGCAAATGGATATGCTGTATATCTTGATCCTCAAAATAAAGCGCATACAATGGCAGCTTTCGGAGGTATTGTTGGGTTTCAACAGTATTGGAGCGAGAATTGGAAGTGGCGCTCTACGGTGGCTTTTGGCTTGACGCAGATTATTCCGCATAGGGATTTAGTGAGTCATTCTTACACAGTGGAAGATAAAGATATGAGGGGAGCTACTCTCAAGAGCGAAACGAAATATGCCGAGATCAACAAAATAATCCGTTCCTTGCAAGTTAACACGTTTTGCAATCCCCTGGGGCCAAATGTCGATATGGGGGCGGAGTACCTACGTGGTGAGCGCATTTTAAAGGTGAAGAGCGGGCCTGATAAAGGGGTCATCAGTCGCTTTATTGTTACAGTAAACGTGAAATTTGGTTCTTAAGCTTTTGGAGGGACTGATACCTATAAGGTTTTAATGCCATTTACGGTGGATGTTGGTGAATGTTTAAGATCATAAGAGTGTATTGCATTGAATAATGAAGGGATTTATAGAAGTGATAAGAGGGAAGCAGTAAAAATCTACGCAAAAGCTATATAATGGCCTATATAAAAAATTAAGGCTCTAAAAATATAGAATCATAAGCGCCATTTAGTAATTTTAATGGGATAAAGGATAAAACTGCTTTCCGGATCTTCGAAAAATAAGACTTTTAGTATATTAAAGACAGAGATTTTCTCAGAAGATTTTAGAAATGAAATGGTCCAATAAGGATTAGGAGGGTGGTATGTGGAAGGTTGAGCAAGGGTTCAGTCTTTTCAGGTTGTTTTTCGATCGTTTTAAGACGATATAAGAACGGACAAGTATTCAGC
>JAIRST010000058.1 GCA_031255325.1 Holosporales bacterium
GATAGCTTTCATCTGAGTCTACCCCCCCTCAAAAACATATTGTATTGAATTATAAAGGAATTTTCTCATTTGATGAGAAAAAATAGGCAACGCAGAACGCAAAAAACCAATAGAAAAAATAAATCCTTCCTGAAAATCCAAACGCCAACTTGAACACTTCCTGAAATTGCTTATATGACAAATTTAATTGTAACCTTGATTCCGCTCATCTCGACAGTGCTAGACGAAGAGTGTTTTTTGCGGTAAAGATTATATTATAAGGGCGTTACGTACCCTGGTATGTAAAATAGAGGGATTGAATGGCAGTTAAGATTCGTTTAGCGCGAGCGGGGGCAAAAAAGAAGCCTTTTTATAGAATTGTAGTAACAGATTCTCGCAATCCAAGAGATGGGCGTTTTATCGAAAAGGTAGGGACTTACGATCCGTTTTTACCTAACGATAATCCGCAACGGGTGTGTTTAAATGAAGAGCGTGTCAAGTATTGGCTGAGTGTTGGTGCGCTTCCAACAGATCGTGTTGCTTTGTTCCTTGGGCGCGCAGGTTATATTCCCATGCCAGAACGTCGGGAAACACCTCAAAAATCAACTCCCAAGAAAAAGGCGCAAGAACGCATGAAAGAAGCGGCGGAGGCTGCTTCTGCCTGATAGGGATTCGGAAAGTATTCTTTGCGTTCAACTTGGGGCAGCTTATGGTATCAAAGGAGGCCTATGGGGCAAGATTTTTCTTGCAACGCCCAATCATCTTAAAAAAGGCCAAGTCTTATTTGATACAATAGGACGTACCTTTCATGTGTCTTCATTTGTTTTTAAAGCGAAGGGACGCGTCGTTTTGTTCTTTTCTGAAATCACAGACCGAACCCAGGCGGAAGCTCTTAAAGGTCTTTCCTTATATCTTTTGAAAAAAGACCTTCCTGATTTAGAGGAAGGTGCCTTTTACACGTATGCCTTGATAGGATGCTCTGTTTTCAGTGCATCTGGAAATAAAATTGGCGTTGTCTTGGATGTTGCCAATTTTGGTGCGGGGGACTTACTAGAAATAACAGAAGATGCCTCTCTACATTCAGCGGATGTGTCGCGCTTTTGGGTACCTTTTCATGAAGCATTTGTTCATACTGTGGATACGCAAAAGAAAGAAGTTCACGTTGCGGACGATATCTTAGCTTTATTTGGTCCAGAAGCCTTATCATGCAAATTACAGTCTTAACTTTATTTCCGGATATTTTTCCAGGTCCCTTAGAGGTTTCCCTTATTGGAAAAGCATTAAAAAAAGATCTTTGGAACCTTCGTGTTGTCGATTTGAAAAAATTTACTGTTAAAGGCCGAGTGGATGCCTTTCCTTGTGGAGGAGGATGCGGGATGCTCCTTTCCGCAATAGTCCTCGAAACGGCAATCGCATCATTATCTTTATCTACATCAACACAATTTATGTATCTTTCTCCTCGAGGGGCCCTTTTTTCCCAGGAAACAGCGCATAATTTTTCAAAAATGCAAGATATTGTCTTATTGTGCGGCCGTTACGAAGGCGTCGATGCGCGCTTTTTAGAAAAATATAATTTTATCGAAATCAGTGTGGGGGATTACATTTTGATGGGAGGAGAAGTGGCGGCGATGGCGGTTATCGAAGCAAGTGTGCGCTTAATCCCTGGTGTTGTCGGCACACCAGAATCGTTGCAAGAGGATTCTTTCGTTGCCTCCTCTGCTTCGCTGTTAGAGTATCCGCAATATACGCATCCTGTGTCTTGGGAAGAGCGTTCCATACCCTCTGTGCTTCTTTCTGGAAACCACACCGCCGTTAATCAATGGCGTTTTACACAAGCATGTGCCACGACACGTATCCGCCGGCCGGATCTGTGGCACCGCTATGTTGCCTGGGCTTTTAAAAAGTCTTAAGTCCATAGAGCAAGGTAAGGGAAAGCTATAGAAAACGCGTCCTTTTATAATGGATACAAGCAATTCCATGAAAGAGGAGAGGACGTAATGGACAATCTTTCAAATGCCCTATTTCTTCTGGAACTTTCTGCTGTTATAAGTCTGCAGGAATAGAGTGTAAACTCTCCACAGCAGTTGAGGCTTTATGGTATGGCGTCAGCGTCCGAAAAAAGGCACTCCCGCTTTCATGCCTTTAACGGTTTGGATTCTAGGCATCGTCAGCCTTTTAACAAACTCTTCCTCTGTCGTTATTACTGCTTTAACGCCGCTTTTTATTACAGGAATTTTAGGAGGAACGAGCGTTGATGTCGGGCACATCCGTGGATTTACTGAAGCACTCTCTTATATCGTAAAACTATTTTCCGGCGTACTGAGTGATTATATCGGAAAAAGAAAGATCCTTGTGTTAGCAGGGTATGCCTGTGCCGCTATCACAAAGCCTTTATTCGCCATGGCTAATGGCATTTTGATGTATGCTACGGCGCAAACGTTAGAGCGTATAGCAAATGGCATGCGCGATACGCCACGTGATGCTCTTATTGCAGATTGTGCGCCCAAAGGAAAAAAAGGAGTCTGCTTTGGCATCCGTCAAAGTATGGCGTGTGCAGGCTCTGCGCTGGGAGCGTTCTTATGCTATAGGGTTATGCAAGCAACGGGCAGTAACATACGGCTTACATACTTCCTTGCTATTATTCCGATCGTTATTGCTATTATTTTGTTGTATTGGTTGGTGGAAGAACCTAAAAATCTCGTCCGGTTAAAAGATCAAAAAAGAAAGGGCTTTCCCATTCGTCGGCAAGAGCTTGCTATGCTCGGACAGCGCTATTGGGTATTTATCAGCGTCGTGTTAGTTTTTATGCTTGTTCGGTTTAGCGAATCTTTTTTGGTCTTGAAAGCGCAAACGCAAGGAGTGGAAGCGAAATATGCTTCGCTTGTATTGCTTGTTATGTACGTTTTAAATACGCCTGCTGCGCGCATCGTCGGGAAATTATCCGATTACATAGACCGCCGTATTTTTCTCCTATTTGGCTTTACAGTGTTGCTTATTTCCTGTGTTACGTTGGCGCTTTCGGATTCTATCTTTATGACGATGATGGGCGTTGCCTTATATGGCATCCATCACGGCGCCACACAAGGCACGTTTTACGCGATGGTGGCTGATTACTCTCCACCAAAACTTAAAGGAACAGCATTTGGTGTGTTCAATTTAGTATGCGCTATAGGAATGCTGATCTCTAATGCCATGGTCGGACACTTGTGGCACCTATACAGCCCCGCGATCGCTTTCTTTGCTCCAGCTATCATCGTATTACTTGCGATCATTGGGCTCACTTTTATTAAAAGTCCCCCTGAAAATGATGAAGAAACATGACATACTAAAAATGAAAAATGAGTTCCAGATTCGTCTCTTTCGGGATTGACAGATTTTGTTCCTATCTTAGATAGCTTTCGTCCTATTCGAAAACCTTAAGATTATGGAAATAAAACTCAAAACGTCGCCGAAAAATAAAACAATTTACTTGAGGAACGAGCTGTTAATCTTACAAAAACATCAAAAGGTTCACTATATCTTACAGATACCTACCTCATCACATTTTGGGAATTAACACTTATATGAAGTTTTGCTCCATGCGTTATCCGTTTTTCTTTTATCGATTGAAAAAAGCTCTTTTAATGTAAAGTAATGTATTATTGCAATTTTAAAGATTCATCGTCAATTGCTTAAAAAGCCAATATATTTTCAGTCTCACATTTCACCTTAACTCATTCCTTTTTACTCGTCTAAAACCAAAAAGATATAAAAGGTGCATAAAAAAGGCGGCTCCTTTTAAGAGAAACCGCCATAACTGTAAAGTATCAAATTACTCTTCAACAGGGAGCAGTACAGCGTCTAAAATCTGACGTGCCTCAGTAAGTTTTGAGAAAGGAACATTGCCAGCTCCAAACCCCGCGAGCGCTGTCAGGAAAGAACGCAGTCCTATATCAATCTCTTTCTTTTTATTCGTAAGGTTTGTTCCTGACAAAAACTTTAGAGTGTTGGCTGCACGCAATTGATAAAATTGGGAAAAGCCTTTTCCAAGCTCCTCTTTTGTGCAGTCTTGTAAGGTTATAAGTACATGCGCAAAGTCTTCATCTGCCCTGTCAACAACCTTCGCGAAAATGTCTGCACGAGTTTGAATGAGCGTTTCTTTTTTTAAAGGAGGAACATTCAACGCTGAAAACGCTGGCGTTAGATCTTTCACCTCATTAGCAGCAAATCCTAGTAAAATACCTTCAACAATAGACTTTTGAAAAGGTTTTAGATCGATTTCTAAATTTCCTAGCCACGCTGTTACAATCTCTTCCCCCTCTTGTTTAGTCAAAACCTTCAAGAGAGAGATATCACGTGCTTTGAACGCCTGCTCAAACTCTTCTACTTTATAACTGATCCATACATCTTTTTGGGCATTAACTTTATCCGCAAGTTCCTCTTTAACAGCTGCTACTGTTGTCATACAAATTTCTTCTTCTTTATTTCTGAAGTCTGTAAAAAATTTCCTTATAAAAACATTATATTTATTTTTCACAAAAAGCGATGGCGGGTACAGATCTTGAGCATTATTTGCCTCTTCAAGGACTGCATTCTTAAATGTTTCTATTGTGCTTGCTATTGTCGATTCTACTACCTCAGGGAAAGACGTTTGGTTTATAGGGGAAACAGGCGTTTGTTCCATCGACCAAGATATTGGTGTAAAAGATACAAGTGCACTGCTCATTAGAAGTCCGGATAGGAACTTTTTTGTGGTCATTTTTCTCTCCATTTGCTAACCATAGAGAGGAAACTAGTGAGAAATTATTAACGAACCCTTAACATGAATACAGACATAGAATTTTTTTCATCTGCAAGCAAAAAGACCGTTGCTGTAGCTTTATCGGGTGGCGTAGATAGCTCTGTTTGTACAGCACTTATGAAGGCGGCAGGACATAATGTTATTACAATTACTTTAGATCTTTTCCCTCCTCAAGAAGACAGTAAAGACTCTACCCTTCAAGCAGCGCGGCGTATCGCTGATCATTTAGGCGTTCCACACCACATATGCGACGTACGCACGCTTTTCCAAAAACAGGTGATTAAATCTTTTGTAGAAAGTTATTGTCGGGGGGAAACGCCCCTTCCCTGCGCGTTATGTAATCAGCATGTCAAATTTGGCGCCTTTGTCGACTTTGCGGAAACTTTGGGGGCAGATACCATTGTTACGGGGCATTATGTGCGCAAGAAAGATATAGCCCCCGGTGTGGCATATTTACACAGAGCTCTGAACACGAAAAAAGACCAAAGTTACTTTTTGTTTGGTATTAACCGAGCCGTTCTTCCAAAACTCTTTTTCCCTTTAGGCGAGCTAACGAAAGAAAACGTGCGCTCTATTGCGCGGGTGCTAGGGCTACCAAGCCATGATAGAGCCGAGAGCCAGGATATTTGTTTTGTGGGAAATCGTCACTATACGGACATTGTCCACGAGCATGTCTCTCAAGAAGCCTTACCTCACCCAGGGAACATTGTCGACAAAACAGGTCAGTGTATTGGGAAACATAATGGATTGCTGTATTACACCGTTGGGCAACGAAAGGGACTGCAGGTAACTCTTGGGTATCCAGCGTATGTAACGGCTATTGATACCAGCACAAATACCCTTATTGTTGGCAAGAAAGAAGATCTTGCGTGTACTTCCCTTGTTGTTAAAGAGGTAAATTGGATTTGCCCCCCCAAAGTACCTACATTCGAAGCTTTAGCAAAAGTACGTTCCACGCAAGAACCTACTCCTGCGCATATAGAGGTTGCGGGGTCAGAAATGCGTGTTACCTTCCATTTCCCAGAGTATGGCGTTGCTTCCGGCCAAGCATGTGTTTTATACGACGACGATCGTTTACTGGGCGGCGGATGGATCACGTGATGGAATATGCCTTTTGATAGATTATAAATGATAACGATGGTGTGGACGTACTGACTCAATGGTTCAATAAGAAACAAAGAGGCTAATTTAGAGCCAAGATTAATGAAATGGTCCAATAAGGATTAGGAGGGTGGTATGTGGAAGGTTGAGCAAGGGTTCAGTCTTTTCAGGTTGTTTTTCGATCGTTTTAAGACGATATAAGAACGGACAAGTATTCAGC
>JAIRST010000047.1 GCA_031255325.1 Holosporales bacterium
AGGACATCCCCCCTCCTTTTGATGGCCGATTGAAGAGCTTCCATCAAAAAGCACTCGCATGCATTCTGCTTGCTCTTCACAAGTCTTTGTTTAATGATTTTACTGTCCAGAGCATTGCAGCATTTGGTAAAATATCCCTCCATCATCACGAAAAAATGGTACCCCATTAAAGATTAGAAAGATTAGATCGTTATTCGATTCAAAAGAAGAGAACCCATTTATAACGGATTGTACCTTTTGCAAAACTTCAAAGGGAAGGGTAGGCATTCCACCAAAAGACTTCCCTTTCATGGCTTCCTGTAGTAAGGCGCTTATCGCTCTAGGGTCTCCTAAGCACGCCGCCTTTTCAAAAAATTGAGATGCTTCATCATATTTAGAAATATGCTCACTCAAAGACTGAACGATATACCATCGATATAGATGATAAAAACAGGAAGAGACATGTGTAGGATCTATTTTTGTCTCCTGCATCAATTGAGAGAATTCCTGGAGACAACGAGCATTCTCGGATTTCCAGAGAATGCTCGCGCTCTTAGATAAAAAACTTGCGCAAAAATTTATAGCACGTTCATTTCCTGCTTGTGCCATAGTGCACAAACGGGGAACCATTTCCTTATATAATATCATCAAAGTTGAATTAGGTAGATTAAATGGATGGAAAGAATTTCCATTAACGCCAACACTGTATTCTCCCGCTACCATAAAGAATAACATCGCTTCAAAGTTATTTTTTCGAAGGGCTTTGTGCATAGACCTTTTAAGCTCAAAAAGCCTCTGTTGAGAGGGTATTCTACCTTTAAGCCAATAAAATGCTTCTCCCATTCTTCCGTCAAGATACCCTTTTGAAGAGGCCGTTTCAAAAAGATAAATGGCCTCTTTATCACAAGCTAAGCGCTCCTTCCCGATTAGATAGCGTCGAAATAAATCTATGGCATTAATAGGAGAATATTTCCCCTTAGCAAGAAGATTCTGTTGGGAAATCAGAGCCTTGTATATATCTTTTTGCCTTAATAAAAATCCTTGCTCTATTTTTGGAAAAAGCTTTTGTGCGAGAAAGAATTGATCAAATCTCAATCGAGCATCTAAGGTATCATAGGAGTCATTAAGTTGAGAGCTACGCTTTTTTTGAAAAATGGATCCAGTCTGCCACAAAAGGTTCTGTTTTTCGTTATATGATGTATTAAACCTGGATATTATATATTGAGAACATAAAAACACATCATTTAATCCTTCTTGTAAGTAGAATCGATTGGGTATTGTTTTTATAGCTGCCATTATTTTTGCTATATTGGAAACCTCTTCTTGGGGAGGTAACTTTAATGAACGTACTCTGCCCACAAAATCAAGACGCTGAATTTGACCTTGTAACTCTTGTCGCAAAGGATCCTGCATAGAAGAAACGGCTTTATCTGATGGGGTTCTGGCTGATTCTAGATGACGCGCTATAGAACGAATCATCTCATTGAGGCATACATCTTCTCCGTAACCGTATTGCTTTAATTGATTATAAGAGTTTTCTATATTTTTTATAAATCCTAAGTTCAGGATCCGTGGTACATCCCTTAAATGTGGTGGCCAATACGGCTCACCCCACCCTCCACACACTATTGTGAAAAAGTTCCACGGAAGGCATTAACAACGAACGAGAAAGATCCCGTGTTTCCCTTCGAGTTGTTTCTTCTTCATTCATCGCAAGCGTTATAGACGACAACAAAAATGCATACAGCACGAATAAGATTTTCTTCATATTTAACCTTTCATTAATTATTTTAATAAATAGTAATTCATACAATAAATTTATTGCAAGCAAAAAGTATATATTTTATAATAAAAAGACTCTTTTTATGATTGATGAAGCGTACCTTATAAAAAGGCTTGAAATTTTTCAGAGAAGATTCCTGAAACATCAGCCTTATCGTCATGACCGCATTGTTCCTAAGTCTCGGAATCCAAGTCGGTTTCTTGCCGACTTCGTCTCTTGAATTTCAATACTTTTCTCTGTCTCCTTTCAGAGATTTGTAAAAACTATTTGCAAAATAAAGCTATCTTTTTCTCCAAAGCCTTCCAAAGTTTTATCAGAACTTACACGCTATCTCCCTTAAATATCGCTATTCCATCCCTTTGCGTTGGAGAAAAACTATTTCTGTATCTAGGAAAATTGTACAAATTTCTTGGCTAAGTAGTAAAATCTAAAAATATTTTTATACTTCCTCCTTTACATTTTCCCTATTATGGATACAGGCTCGAACAATATATGTTTTTTTCCCTTGCGACTCATAGTATGTACGTGCACAAACCTCCCCTATAAGGCCGATCAAAACCGAAATTCCGCCAAAAAGAACTGATATCGCGGATAATAAAGGTAGAGGTGTTTGTATATAGGCTGTATGTTCGAAAAGTTTTAAGTATGTTGCCCATGTAAAAGAACTAATGCCCAGGAATAGGCATAAAATGCCAAATCCGCCCATGATGTAAATCGGCTTGGTAAGATACCGTTGCAGGAATTTCACAACAATTAAATCCAATATTACTTTGAACGTGCGGCTAATGCCATATTTAGAGTATCCTGTGAGACGCGGAAAATGATTGACAGGAATTTCCGTCACACGTGCCCCCGTCTGTTGTGCATAAATGGGAATGAACCGATGCATCTCTCCATAAAGATGTACATTTTGAAGAACTTTGCGACGATATGCTTTTAAAGAACACCCATAATCATTCAATTTCACTCCCGAAATGTACGAAATCATCCTATTTGCAAAAAAGCTTGGTAACTTTCGAGACAAAGCTCGATCTTGACGATTTTTGCGCCAACCAGAGACAACATCATACCCTTCATCCAATTTCGCCAAGAGATCCGGAATACTCATTGGATCATTTTGGCCATCTCCATCCATCATGACGATGATTTCTCCTTCAGCATAATCAATCCCCGCCGTCATTGCGGCGGTTTGTCCATAATTAAGGGCTAAATGTACTATTGTAATATGCGTATCCTTTCGGGCTAGCTCATCCAAAAGGCAAGCTGTATTATCTCTACTGCCATCATTGACAAAAACAAATTCATACGTACGTTCGAACGTTGACACAAGAGTGCACAAGTCGTTGTACAATTGGGTAATAGCCCCTTCCTCGTTGAAAAAAGGCACAATAATTGACAAGAATACCGACATCTTTATGCTTCTTTTACCCGATTCATCCACAACCCCAAGCATAGTAATCCAAAAAGACGCAGCCCATGATCTGCTCGACCTTCTTCGTGCTCTTGCCAAAGACGTTGCACTGCTTGCGGCTTAAACCAAGGCAAAAGCGTTACAGAAGAGGTAACATCTCGCGCACATTCCCTTAAGAGACCTTTCAGCCATAAAGACACAGGTGCGCTAAACCCCTGCTTTTTTTGATCAAGCGAACTATTCGGGACGATACCACGCTGGGACGTTTTCAAAAAATACTTTTTCTGCATACGATGGATTTTCCAAGAAACAGGCAAACTGGCGGCGAATTCCACGATGCGGTGATCCAGAAAAGGTGCACGCACTTCTAAAGAATGTGCCATCGCAGAACGATCTACCTTGACAAGAATATCATCGGGCATCCAAATTTTCTGATCCAGATACATCGCTTGATCCAAATAATGAGCGGAGGCAACCTGCTTAACAAAAGGATATACATAGCAGAATGCATCTAACTCTTTATCCGAAGCGGCCTCTGGATCCGATAAAAGAGTGCGAATTTGATCTGGATTAAAAATTCCCCGCCAGAACATATGGGCTTTAGGAAGACTCCTTAAGGCGCAACCTTCTATGAATTGCTTTATTTTATAGTCAAAAGAAACTTTCGTATAAGACACAGGCCAAAAACGCCGCAAAAAGCTTCCTATCATGGAAAATCCCGCTCGTGGAAAGAAAGAGGAAGCACTTTTGAAAAGCTTATCAGCTATATAAGTTTCATATCCACCAAAAAGCTCATCGGCACCATCACCCGACAAACATACTGTAACGTGCTCACGCGCAAACTGCGTCAAGAGATGCATAGGAATAATAGAAGAATCAGCAAAAGGTTCATCTGTGACATTAAGGGCTTTTAAAATCGTATTCATAGATGATATATCGGCAATTTTTGTAAAATGATGCGTTTTAAAATGGCGACTGACACGTTTGCTTTGTTCGGATTCGTCAAAACTTTTTTCCGAAAAGCCGATGCTAAATGTCGAAAGGGAAGAACTTGGGCCCCCTAACGCAAGGGCCCCTGTGATTGTGGAAGAATCTACTCCTCCTGATAAAAATGTGCCCAAAGGAACGTCACTTTGCCGTTGTTGCGCAACAGCTTCTTGAAGCAATCCTTTAAAAACCTCTTGGGCTTCTGCTTCCGAAGGCCAAGCTTTCTTTTGGTTGATAGAATCTTCAAGATGCCAATAACAAAGCGTTTCCGGTGCATGATCTTCTTTAAAAATCATCAAATGCGCCGGAGCCAATTTATGCACATTTTTCAAAATGCTATGTCTTCCAAAGACATAATTTGTCGCTAAATATTGAACGACAGCATCGAAATTAATTTCCCGTTGAACGTCCGAGTGTTTTATAAGAGCTGTCAATTCCGAAGCAAACAGAACCCCTCGTGAAAAGTCTCTATTAAAACCCGTCAAGTATAACGGTTTTTCGCCCATGCGGTCGCGTGCCAGAAAAAGGATATGCTCAACGCTATCCCATATCGCAAAAGCAAACATACCAACGAAATGCGCTAGAGCGTTTATCCCCCATTGCTTCCAAGCTTCCAAAATAACTTCTGTGTCCCCACAGGTTTTAAATACGGCTCCGTTTTGTTCCAAAAGGAGGCGCACCTCTTTGTAATTATAAATCTCTCCATTAAAGGTTATTAAAAAACGCCGCGTATGATCCCACATAGGCTGATTAGCTGCTCCAGTAAGATCGATAATGGAAAGGCGTCTGTGTCCCAGAATGACCTGCTCGGAAATTTCAACTCCCGCAGCATCTGGTCCCCGATACACGATTGCCTTGAGCATCCGCTCTATATTTTCAGGATTATCTGGTTTTCCCCAACTTAAGCTTCCCGCAATGCCACACATTAGTGCTCGTCCTTATGACTTTAGATAATTGATCTTTGACTTAATCAGCCAGTCTAGTCAATCATTTCACGATACAACTGTTCCCCCTTTAGCCATGGCCTGTATTATATTAGTGTGCGGTATTGTTTCCGCTTTTTTATCAAATGCAAAAATTCCATTACTATTCTAAAATGTATATTCTTGCATTTTTAAGAATTTCCCTTCAATCTCCCTAAAATCCGATATAGGTGTCAACCCTTAATATATTGCGGAAAACAAAATAACTTATATCCTAAAAAACCATGGACTTTCTGTGGTGAATCCCTTATAGTACCTCTGTTATATTTTTGAAAACCGAGAGGTAACGGGGGGGATGCGATGAATGAGATACAACAATTCGAGCGCCGTCAAATTGAGAAGTTGACGCAAGGAAAGACTATTCCAGATTTTTCTCCAGGGGATACAGTGCGTGTCCTTGTAAAAATTACGGAAGGAGATCGTGAACGCTCGCAATCTTTCGAAGGGGTTTGTATAGCGCGCAGGAATCGCGGGATAGGGTCATCTTTCGCGGTTCGTAAGCTTTCTTTTGGGGAAGGGGTAGAGCGTGTGTTTCCTTTATATTCTCCTAATATTTCTATAGAATTGGTGCGCCGTGGCGTAGTTCGTCGGGCGAAGCTTTATTATCTACGCGTTCTACAAGGGAAAGCGGCTCGTATTACTGAAAAAGTTACTCACCAAATTGTTTCATAATTTTACCCTTAATGATTCCCTGTGAAAGCGCCTATGAGTACCATCACCAAAGGAGACGTTAGAAAGATCGCAATGCTCGCGCAAATTCGTGTTGAGGAAAGTGAACTTGGCACTATTATGCAGGAAATTTCTTCTATTTTAACTTTCGTGGGAAAACTGCAGCAAGCTGATTGTTCTTTTGCTCATGACGCTATTTCTGATGCTACTCAACAGACTCCACAACGTTTGGATATTGTGCATCTTGCTAATACAAGAGAAGAATTACTTGCGAATGCTTCTGAAGCTGCATTTGGAATGTTTTCTGTTCCGAAAGTCGTAGAGTAATCGTGACGGAATCCCTTACGCATAAAACTCTTGCGGAAGCTCGGGATGGTCTACGCAAGCGGGATTTTTCATCCTACGATCTTGTGCAAGCGTTCCAAAAACGTATGGCTAAGTACCAATCATTAAATGCTTTTATCACAGAATGTTCAGAATATGCCTTACAAGCTGCGAAGGTGGCGGATACTCATCTGCAGAACGGTACGGTACGCGTTTTAGAAGGTATTCCTCTTGCTGTTAAAGATGTTTTTTGCACAAAGGGAATTCGGACAACCGCCGGTTCGAAGATTCTGGAAAATTTCGTTCCTCCTTATGAGTCGACGGTTTCTCAAAAATTACACGATGCGGGGGCTATTTTCTTAGGAAAAACAAATATGGATGAATTTGCGATGGGATCATCGAATTCTTCCAGTGCTTTTGGACAAGCTTTTAATCCATGGAAAAAAATAAATAATAATAAGCTTCTTTCTCCTGGAGGATCTTCAGGAGGATCTGCGGTTGCTGTTGCAGCGCATTTATGTTTGGGCGCCATCGGAACAGATACCGGAGGTTCTATCCGTCAGCCGGCGGCATTCTGTGGTATTACAGGCATAAAACCTACTTATGGGCGGTGTTCTCGGTTCGGAATAATCGCTTTGGCTTCTTCGCTAGACCAAGCGGGTCCAATGACCAAAACAGTAAGAGATGCTGCCATTATGCTAGAGATTATGAGTGGCCATGATCCACAGGATTCTACCTCTGTGGCAATAGAAGTTCCCCATTTTGAGGCGGAGATTGGCGCTTCCATTAAAGGAATGCGAGTGGGTATTCCAAAAGAATACGCAGTGGAGGAGCTGTCTGTGGAACTACGTACGTTATGGGATGAAGGTGCTCGATGGTTAACGGATGCGGGTGCCCATATTGTTCCAGTCTCCCTTCCTTCAACTCCCTATGCCTTACCAGCTTACTACATCATCAATCCGGCAGAAGCTTCTTCAAATTTAGCACGCTTTGATGGCGTCCGGTTTACGCATCGGGCGGAAGCTCATACGCTTTCTGACTTATACGAGAAATCTCGAGCGGAAGGGTTTGGTAAAGAAGTTAAGCGGCGCATCTTGATGGGAACGTATGTCCTTTCTGCGGGATATTTCGATGCCTATTACGGCAAAGCACGTGAAGTGCAAGCCTTCATACGCCAGGAATTTTTAAATGCCTTTCAGAATGTCGATGTGCTGCTTACACCAACAGCGCCCATAGGACCATTTGCGGTGGACGAAGAACCAAAAGATCCCATTACAATGTATCTTAATGATGTATTGACGGTCACCGTAAATTTAGCGGGACTTCCTGCGATCTCTGTTCCGGCTGGTCTGACGCAAGAAAAAACACCTTTTGGATTACAGCTTATTGCCCCTCATTTCAAAGAAAACCGTCTATTTCGAGCAGCAGCGGTTCTGGAAGCCTGTGCTCATTTCCCCTATTGGAGAGATTGTGCATGAGTACACTTTATCAGTCGCATACCGGATTTTGGGAGGTTGTTATTGGGTTAGAGGTGCATGCGCAAATTGTCTCGCAATCGAAACTTTTTTCCTCTGCGCCTACGCAATTTGGTGCGGAGCCTAATACACAAGTGTCTTTTGTAGATGCCGCTTTTCCTGGAATGTTGCCGGTTTTAAACAGTTTTTGCGTTGATCAGGCGATCAAAACAGGGTTAGGATTGAATGCATGCATTAATCCTGTTTCGATATTTGAACGTAAAAATTATTTCTATCCAGATTTGCCGTCTGGATATCAAATTTCACAGTATCAATATCCGATTGTTGGCGAAGGATGGTTAGATATCGAACTTACTCCTGAAGAAGTGCGTCGCATCGGCATCGAGCGTCTGCATCTTGAGCAAGATGCAGGGAAAAGCATCCATGATATAAGCCCGAATAAGACTTATATAGACCTGAATCGTGCGGGTATTGGGCTTATGGAAATTGTTACCAAGCCAGATATGCGTAGCAGTGTTGAGGCAGTGGCGTTTCTAAAGAAACTTCGCATGATTTTACGCTATCTGGAAACGTGCGATGGCAATATGGAAGAGGGCAGCTTGCGCGCAGATGTTAATATTTCTGTACGTCATCCAGGGGAGCCATTAGGCGTACGTGCTGAGATTAAGAATGTTAACTCGATGCGGTTTGTCGATCAGGCTATTATTTTTGAAACAAAACGCCAAGTTGATCTTTTGGAAATGGGAAATTCTGTCGTTCAAGAAACACGCCTTTTTGACGCAAACACTGGCGAAACGCGCTCTATGCGTAACAAGGAAGACGCACAAGATTATCGTTATTTCCCAGATCCCGATCTGTTGCCTTTACGCCTTAAGAATGACCGTATCGAGCGTATTCGTATCGCATTACCCGAGCTTCCTGATGCAAAAAAGGCGCGCTTTATAGAGACATTGGGATTATCTCCTTATAATGCCGATCTTATCGTTTCCGAACCAGAATATGCTGTGTACTATGAAACTTCTTTAAAGGCGCTCGGTGCCTATACCAATACGTATCCTACACCTCAGGACGCGAAAGTAATTGCCAACTGGTTTTTGGGAGACTTTTTTGCGCATCTCAATCGCACGGGATTTTCTGTTGAAAATACGCCTATTACACCCTCCCGATTAGCGGGACTTGCGCGTCTTGTTTTGACAAATGTAATTTCTGGTAGAATAGCCAAAGATGTTTTTTCGTTTATGGAGACAGAGGAAGGGTCTCCTGAAGACATTGTCGCACGCCATGGGTTAAAGCAGGTAACTGATATAAGTGCTATCGAGCACATTATCCGTGATGTATTGGCCAAGGAAACAGAACATGTAACCGCCTATAAAGCAGGTAAAGATAAACTGTTCGGATATTTTGTTGGACAAGTCATGAAGGCTTCCCAAGGAAAAGCCAACCCACAGACAGTGAATGATCTGCTCAAAAAGCTTTTGGAATAAAACCCGTAAAGAGAAGAACTAACAGCCAATCGGGGGCAAGAGGAGAGTTATTAAAAGAATGAGTTCGGAATTCCTTGGGAGTTTTTGATTATAGATATAGATGAAGGGAATATACAGCAGTGCCTACTCGGATTTGGTTCGTTTCTTTGAAGAGGGGTGTATCCCTCGTTCCTCTCTCACAGAGGAACCTTTTCTCTTCTTTTAATTCCGAAAATGATACTCTTGACGCCACTCCAAGCTTCTTTATCTCGTAAATGACTCATGGGGTGCATACCTGATGCTACAAATCTTCCTCCATATCCCCGCTAGGTAATCAACTCGTCGGTTGACTCGGTTATTGCAAAAAGAGGGTACATGCGATAGGAAGGAATCATGTTCGAGGCGCTGTCAAAACGACTTTTAAAAACATTTGAAGGACTCCGTAAACGTGGCGTTATCCAAGAAACAGACCTAGAGGAAGCATTACGCGAGATACGCATCGCTTTATTAGAAGCAGACGTTGCGTTGGATGTTGCAAAACGCTTTGTTGCCGAAGTACGCCTGAAAGCTCTCGGGCAGCAAGTCATTCGCAGTGTCACTCCTGATCAGATGATCGTAAAGATCGTGCATGATCATCTGATGAGTATCTTGGAAGGAGAATCTCCGACACCAGCCTTATCCATCACAAAGTCGTCGTTTAAAGTGATGCTTGTTGGTTTGCAGGGGTCGGGAAAAACGACATCTTCTGCAAAGATCGCCCATTTTTTGACGAAAAAATCTGAAAAGCAGGCTGTCATCGCCTCTGTTGATGTGTACCGACCAGCTGCCATTGAGCAGCTAGAAGTACTGACAAAAAGCATCGATAGAGCCCATTTTGTACCAGCTACGTCCTCTGACGCACCTCTTGCTATTGCGGACAGAGCTCTGTCTTTGCTCGATGAAACACACGCAGACTTATTTGTTTTAGACACCGCAGGACGACTTCATACCGATGAAGCACTTATGCAAGAACTCGAGGCGCTGGCCGCACATGTGCACCCAGATGAAATCCTTTTAACTGTCGATATGATGACAGGGCAAGACGCTCTGAATGTTGCCCGCGCCTTTTCTGCGCGCTTGCCTTTAACAGGGGTTTTTTTAACGCGTGCTGATAGCGAAAGCCGCGGAGGGGTTGCCCTGTCAATGCGTATCGAAACAGGGTGTCCTATCCGGATGTTAGGCACAGGGGAACATCTTGACGAACTAGAAGTTTTTGATGCCCGTAGAGTGGCTGACCGCTTGCTGGGAAGGGGTGATATTGTTTCTTTTGTCGAAAAAGCAGCAGAAGTATTTGAAAAAGAAGAGGCTGAAGCTGCTTTCACTCGTCTTAATCAGGGCGTGTTTACGTTAGAAGACCTCAGTCGGCACCTTATGCAAGTAAATAAAATGGGTGGGATAACGCATATGCTGAAAATGCTTCCGGGTATGCAATCCCTGGAAGGGTCTATGAAGAAAGGAATTGATGACCGTATGATAGCGCATCAGCTTGCTATCATTTCTTCGATGACGCCAAAAGAACGTCGCCATTACAAGCTTATTAATGGTGCATGCCGGCGACGTATCGCCACAGGATCCGGATGCACCGTCCAAGAGGTCAATAAACTTTTGAAAAATTACGAACAAATGTTGGCTTTTCATAAGAAGATGAAAAAAATACAAGGACAACGCGGATTCGAAGCAAAATGGCAAAGCCTTTTGGGAAAGCTCTAAAAGGAACTATAGCTCTGCATTCTAAAAACATTAATCGTTGAGATTCCTTATAGAGAACGCAAAGTTTTTTCCTATCGTACGTTATGGTGCTTTATGGGTGCATTCTTTGATGGATAGCCTACCAGATGCTTTGCAGGCCTTACCTGCTGAACAAGGGGGTGATTTTTT
>JAIRST010000004.1 GCA_031255325.1 Holosporales bacterium
CCAAAGAACTCTCCGATATGATCGTTACCCAACATGGCTATGCTGCCAATACCAAAGTCATCTCTACCGTCGCTGAAATGCTCTCCCTCCTCGAACGCCTCTAATCAATACCAAAAACATCGCCTCCTCCTAAAGAATAGGCGCTCCTGCTTAATCGGTACCCTCTCACAGCCACCCCCCCTCCTAAATTAAACGCTGCTGCCTAAAAGAACAATAAAAGCTCTTGTCATACAAAAAAAACCCCTCTTACCTGAAATACCGGAAACGGTCTTCTGTCCCTGACTGCTATCCCTTTTTGGTATAAAATGAATACCTTGCTTATGGATCATTAAATGCCATTGCTTCTTGACGGAACAAAAAGCATGTCTTCTCCCTTCTCATTACATGAAAAACGCTCTTATCCTTTTAATTGTTAACAATTCCAGTGGGATTGCCTTACAAGATAAGGAGAAATTCTTATAGGGTAATCCTCGTAAATATCTATTGGTCTATTAAACACGACGACTTTTTGATAAGGTATGCTTGGACATTAAGAGATGGAAAAAATTATGGCCGGTACTATTAATAAAGTAATTTTAGTGGGAAATTTAGGGCGTGATCCTGAAACGCGGCAGACGCAAGATGGCACAAAGGTCGCCAATTTTACACTTGCAACCTCTGACTCTTGGAAAGATAAGATCAGTGGAGAGCGCAAAGATCGGACAGAGTGGCATCGTATTGTTATTTTCAACACAAACCTTGCGGATATAGCTGAGCGTTATTTGCACAAAGGATCAAAGGTTTATATCGAAGGACAGTTGCAGACGCGTCGTTGGCAAGATGCAGGAGGGATAGAAAAATATACAACAGAAATCGTTTTAACGCGTTATCGCGGAGAATTGGCTATTCTAGACAACCGCTCTTTTAATGAGGGAAATGAGCATAACGCCTCTGTGCCTTCAAATGTTCCCGAAACTTCTACGGATTTCGATGATGATATTCCATTTTAAACGTAGATAACATGAGTATTTTTGATGATCGATAGTACAAACGACGCTATTCCTGTTTCCCTTGAAGAGGAGATGCGTAAGTCTTATCTCGACTATGCGATGAGTGTTATCGTTGCGCGTGCATTGCCTGATGTGCGCGATGGCTTAAAACCTGTTCATCGTCGCATTTTGTACGGCATGAAAGAAGGTGGATGCGACTATAATAAACCCTACCGTAAATCTGCACGTATCGTTGGGGATGTTATGGGTAAATTTCATCCTCATGGAGATGCGCCTATTTACGGAGCCCTGGTGCGCATGGCGCAAAATTTTTCGATGGAAAATCCTCTTGTTGATGGGCAAGGGAACTTTGGCTCAGTTGATGGTGACTCAGCGGCAGCGATGCGCTATACGGAAGCGCGTCTTACCAAGATTGCGCATGCCCTTTTGGACGAGCTCGATTTTGATACTGTAGATTTCAGTCCAAACTATGATGATTCCACAGTTGAGCCTAGATTATTACCGGCTCGATTTCCAAATTTATTAGTTAATGGTGCCAGTGGTATCGCCGTTGGTATGGCAACGAATATTCCGACGCATAATTTAGGGGAAGTTATTGCTGCGTGTCGGGCGCTTTTAAAAAATCCAGATATAGCCCTGAAAGAACTGTTGGAAATCGTTCAGGGACCTGATTTTCCAACGGGCGGCGTGATTCTGGGGCGTCGAGGGATCGAAGAAGCCTATATAACAGGGCGTGGATCGATCTTGGTACGTGCCAAAACGACCATCGAGGAAATTCGCAAGGATCGATGGGCAATTGTCGTTACGGAAATTCCTTATCAAGTAAATAAAGCGCGCCTTGTTGAAAGGATTGCCGCCCTCGTTCAAGATAAAACAATTGAAGGTATTTCGGATTTGCGTGATGAATCCGATCGCGATGGAATTCGTGTTGTTATTGAACTGAAGCGGGATGCCTCTCCTGATATAATATTGAATCAGCTTCTGCGGCACACCGCATTACAGACAAGCTTTAGTGTCAATATGCTGGCTTTAGATCACGGCAGACCGCGGCTCATGTCGCTAC
The DNA here is from genome assembly GCA_031255325.1 of Holosporales bacterium. GTDB lineage: Bacteria > Pseudomonadota > Alphaproteobacteria > UBA3830 > JAIRMZ01 > JAIRST01. The sequence goes on from JAIRST010000004.1 coordinate 2,053, forward strand.
AGGATATCCTTGAAGCATTTTTGCTGTTCCGTCGTGAAGTCGTATTACGTCGTGCACGTTTTGAATTAAAAAAGGCTCGTGACCGTGGACATATTTTAGTAGGGCTTGTTATTGCTATAGATCACATTGATGAGGTGATCGCACTTATTCGGGCAAGTGCCGATACGCAAGCGGCAAAACGTGCACTGCTAGAGCGTTCTTGGCCCGCTGGAGAAACAGCGATGCTGGTTGATCTTATTGACGATCCGCAAAGTGTTGTGTCAGAGGGGCAATGTCGTCTGACAGAAACGCAGGCACAGGCAATTCTCGATTTGAAATTACATCGTTTAACGGGGCTAGAACGAGCGAAAGTTGTCCAAGAAATTGAAGATATTTCTGCTCGTATCCGCGATTTATTAGATATTTTACGGTCTCCAGAACGTGTTTCTCTGATTATTGATACGGACCTTGCAAGCCTTCAAGAAGAATTTTCTATACCGCGTAAAACCAATATTGAAGGCGATCATCGTGAAATTGAAGACGAAGATTTAGTGCAGCACGAAAGCATGGTTATTACCGTCAGTCACCAAGGCTACATCAAGCGTGTTCCATCTGCCAGTTATCGCTTACAACGCCGTGGCGGTAAAGGACGCACGAGCATGACGACGAAAGAAGAAGATTTCGTCCACGATCTATTTGTTGCAGATACGCATACTCCTATTTTATTTTTCTCAACAATAGGAAAGGTCTATCAAACAAAAGTCTATCGCTTGCCGGTGGGGACACCTCAGGCACGTGGAAAAGCGGTGATTAATTTACTTCCTGTTACGCAAAGCGAGACAATTTCCACTGTTCTTCCTTTACTTGGAGAGCCTTCAGAATGGGAAGATCGCAGCATCATTTTTGCTACTTCTCATGGAACAGTGCGCCGCAATCGTTTGAGCGATTTTTTAAATATCAAGACTAATGGCAAAATAGCAATGAAACTCGAAGAAGAAGAGAAGCTTATTGCAGTGAATGTATGTGGGGCAGATGATGAGGTATTATTGGCAACGCGATTAGGCAAATGTGCACGGTTCTCTGTAGAAACATTACGGATTTTTTCTGGACGAACTTCTACGGGCGTACGAGGTATGCGGTTGGCTTCTAACGACGCAGTGATTGCGATGGCTATTTTGCATCCAGGGAAAGCAACTTCTGAAGAGCGTGAAGCTTATGTGCACCATGCAAATTGGCAGCGCCACACGCCAGAAGAAGATTTATTTGCGGAACGAGCGACGGTATCCCTTCCTCAGGAGCGTCTTGAACAGATGGCAGCAGCAGAGCAAATGATTTTAACGGTGACCGAACGTGGCTATGGGAAACGGACATCTTCTTATGAATATCGAACGACAGGACGCGGTGCACAGGGCGTTAAGAATATAGAAATTAGCGCGAAAAATGGTAAAGCGGTAGCTGTCTTTCCTGTAGATGAAGCAGATGACGTGATGCTTGTGACGGATAAAGGACAACTTATTCGTTGTTCTGTCTCAGAGATTCGTGTTACAGGCCGCGCAACCCAAGGTGTTATCCTCTTTCGTATAGACGCAGACGAAAAAGTTGTTTCGGCTGTACGTGTTTTTGAGGGAGAAGAATCATAAAAAATAATTTAATGATTTTTATCTTTTAAATCGCGTTTTAGTGCTGATGATACATGAGGTTATTTGTATTTTAGAAGAGCGTATTGCTAGCATTGAAGATATTGATAAAGCTTTTGTACGAGAAGTACAGCGCCCGATAGGACCATTGAGCTGGACAGATTTTATTGGGTTAGATATAGCTTTAAATATTGTGAAGATTATGTCACTTGCGGAGGATTGGAGCGCAAATCCGGTCGATGGTTTTTTGTGTCTGATGAAGGAAGAGGATAAAAGATGAGTAAAGATCGGTTTGCGTTTGGAAAGAACTGGACGAAGTTTTTAAAAGTAGTAGATGAGGAGCGCATTAAGGAAGCAGAGCGAAGTTTGCTTGAAACCCTTAAAGAGAAGGATCTTACGGGAAAGCGCTTTCTGGATATCGGCAGCGGCAGTGGTTTGTTCAGTCTGGCAGCTTATCGTTTGGGGGCCGAAGTTATTTCCTTTGACTATGATGCAGACAGTGTACGTTGCACGCAGGAATTGAAAAACGCTAGGGGGGGGATACCTCTCGGTTGTGGAGCGTCTTTCAGGGTTCAGTCTTGGATAAAGAGATGCTTCAAAGTCTTGGCACCTTTGACATTGTTTATTCTTGGGGCGTGCTGCATCACACAGGGAACATGAAACAAGCTTTTGAAAACATCGTTCTTCTTGTGAACCCCAGCGGAAAGCTTTTCATCTCTATCTATAATGATCAGGGAAAGTACAGCAAAGGATGGCATTTCGTGAAAAAAACGTACAATTGTTGGCCAATATTGCGTCCCATTATTATTACTCTTAGCGGTCTATGGCTGTGGAAATACCGCATTGCTTGGGGAATGGTACGCTATATGAACCATTTCAAGTTTCTGATTTCCTATAAGGAAAATCGTGGCATGTCAATCTATCGTGACTTAGTCGATTGGGTAGGGGGGTATCCGTTTGAGGTCGCCAAGCCTGAACAAGTCTTCGATTTCTTTCAGGGAAAAGGTTTCAGCCTAAAATATCTTAAAACTTGTGCAGGAAGACATGGCTGTAATGAATTCGTTTTCCAGGAATCTATCTCTTTCTCTTAACCTGGCGAGGTGTAAGGTTTCTCATAAGATGGCTATATGCCCTACGTTTTTAACATACTCTTTACTTTAGCAGGAAGTAATTAATTCTAATAATTGCGAATCTAATCCAGCAGTATCCATAAAAGGTACGTATATATTTCCTCTTTAATGCGTAGCTAGGGCGTAAGAATATAACAAACCCCACATCTTCTCAAGTATAAATTAGCAGTTTTTAATTTTACAAAATTTATATTTACCAAAGCAGCCTTAA
>JAIRST010000035.1 GCA_031255325.1 Holosporales bacterium
TCTACAATCTAATTAAGTCGTTTGAAGGGTTTCCGGATCTTCCAAATCTGCAAATATTAAATCTGAACGGCAATCAAATTGGGTCGTTTAAAGGGCTTCCGGCTCTTTCGAATCTGCAAATATTGACCTTGAAAGAAAACCTCAGAGATTTAGCTCAAGCATTAACGCAAAGTTATCCGCGGAGTTTGCGTATTGACTTCTTTTATTAAAAGATAAGAAAAGAGCGAAGCCCTTATAAAAGGCAAGGATGCAGAGAATGGGGAACAAAATTTCCTATCTGTCCCCAGGGAGAGGATGAAAAATTCTCACCTTGGGGGAGGATCCGGCGAGTTTGTAGCGGCTCGTACCTAGGGTATCCTCCTTTGAGTATGAGTATTTTACAATACAGGTAAAAAGATTGTTTGCATATCATTCAGCGTAAAAACGCCTCTCTAGAATTTTATGCATAAAGATGTAGAATACTTTTTTGTCGCTAGGATGGATATTTAAAAAATTAAGATAACACTATCGTGGCTATGCTTGTAAGAAAAAAACGGTATTTCCCTTTGTACATTATCAAGCAGCTTGTAGAACAAAAGTATCAGCAACAAGATTTTATTGCTGATGTTCTCGCCGGTATTGTTATTGCTTTAGTCGCGATTCCTTTAGGAATTTCTTTGGCTATCTCTGTTGGCGTCGACCCTCAAGTTGGTTTGTATACAACGATTGTGGCGGGATTAATTACGGCCATTATGGGAGGATCACGGTTCCAAATTACTGGGCCAACGGCAGCTTTCGTCGCAGTCCTTTTGCCGATTGTTCACCAGTATGGGTACAGCGGACTTGTTCTGACCACATGCCTAGCCGGCATTTTTCTGCTTGGTATGGGATATGCGCGATTTGGTCGTATGATTCAGTTCATTCCTTATCCTGTCACCGCGGGATTTACAGCAGGTATTGGCGTTGTCATTTTATCTTTACAGATAAAAGATTTATTAGGAATGACACTCTCGCGCATTCCTGTAGGATTTATTGACCGCCTATACGTTTACAGTGATGCTTTCTATACGTTCTCTGTGCCTGAAGCTGTCGTTGGAGGTATAACACTGACTCTAATTTTAGCTTTTAAGAAATACATCAAGAAAGTACCAGCTCCTGTGCTGGCATTGCCTATGGTTGGCAGTGCGTGTTTCTGCGTTTCCTTATTTTTTCCGGACATGCATATCCAAACATTACAGACCACTTTTACAAGTCTGCATAACGGACGAATCATTCACGGCATTCCCTCTGTTTTGCCAACCTTTTCCTCTCCTTTTGCGCCTCTTTTGGAACATGGCTTTGTGGAGGCGTTACAAAGCGTGCGTCCTTTCCTACTGCCAGCTTTTGTTGTGGCAATACTGGCAGCGATAGAGTCTCTATTATCTGCTATTGTCGCCGACGGCATTACGCACACAAAGCACAGTCCTAATGCTGAGCTTATAGGACTTGGTGTTGGCAACATTATCGGATCCTTTTTCGGCACCATTCCGGCCACAGGAGCCATTGCGCGGACCGCAACTAATATTCGTTTCGGTGCCCGTTCGCAAATAGCGGCTATCATTCATGCCATTGCTGTGCTTTTGATCGTTTTATGTGCAGCTCCGATTATTTCTCAGCTTCCTATGGCTTCGCTTGCAGCGCTTTTAACGGTTGTCTCTTTTGATATGATTCAACCCTCTCGCTTACGACACCTTTTACGCATCGAAACGAAAAGCGACTCCATCGTTTTACTCTCAACCTTTTCCCTAACTGTGTGTTTCGATATGGTGATAGGGGTATGTATAGGGATCGTTCTTGCCGCCTTACTTCTTATAAAACGCACGGCAGATGTAACGCAAAGCCAGCTTGTCTCGGTGGCTGAACGATTTGCTTCTTTAGAAGGGGCTTACCCAGAAGATACTATCTTATACCAAATTAAAGGACCGTTGTTTTTTGGCGCTACGGAAAAGGCGATGGCCGTCGTTTCTAACGTTATGAGAAATGTCCATTCTGTCGTTTTCATCATGGATGCTGTACCGCATATGGATATTACAGGATTTATTGCTTTTGACGGAACGGTAAAAGAGCTTCTTGCGCGGAATATCACGGTTGTTATTGCAGGAATCCAGGAACAACCTTTGGAACTTTTAAAAAAGACGCATTTTTTTGAGGACCACCCGGATATTCCGATATTTAAAACGACGAAAAATGCCCTTACTTTTTTGAATGAGAAAGAAGCGTGTCTTTAATGTTTTCTCCCTTCAGGTTTTATTGTAGGAAAGTTGACAAAAAGTAATATGAGGATAATCTTTGTATGTTAAGAACTTTATAGGTTTATGTAACTGGAGAATTGATGAGGAAAAGGATATCATCAGCAATAATTGTTTCTATTTTATCGCTAGCTGCTGAAGGTGGCGTTTTTTCTGATACGCGCGTTGCACAAAAGATGGAAGCGAAATCGCAGAATGTTAAATCATCTGGGAAAAAGAGGATGCTTCAGGTAACAAAGTCATCAGATAACGGGATAGATGACTTAAAGCATGTTCCGCTTAAGAAAAGGAAAAGCCTACTTTTTGCCGCCCACAGAAGGAATGACACATTAACAATGCCCGTTAGAAATGTACCTGTGATAGTGCCTCAGGAAACTCCGTTTCTTCCTCCGCCACGCCAAAAGGATACATTGACTTTTTTCAGTTCTGCTTATCTGGAAGACCTATACACAAACGAAGGAATCGCCGCATTTGGGGAAGAGATCACGCGTTTGGGATCTAGAATGGAAAATATTGGTGGAGGTTTGTTTTTGGTAAGATGGGGTGTTCGTGGTCTTACGCTTTGGAGTAGTCGTGCCTTTTATGGAGATAATTGTGGAATGGGTATGGCCTTACGAGCGCGAGCTCTTGGGTGTGAGTATATGTTAGGGCATGATGACGCAAATAATAAGGAATTTTCAAAAAACGAAAATTTTTTTAAATCATTTTTTAAGTCGCTTATAAAGCTTGAAAGTCCCTTGTGCATCCTTCCATTTCAGCAGGAAGCTTTGAAAACATCAACAGCGAGCGCATCTTTTGCACACGCATCCACAAGCTTTTATCAAGCGGGTGCAATAGGATCTGGGGATATGTCTTCCCCAACAAGGTATATAATACCTGCTGCAGGAGAGAGCCTTATATCACAACTGATGAGAAGTTTTAACATAAGCAACATACCCGAAAGCGAAATTCCAGATGATCTCGGTGACTACTTAACCCAACAAATTACCAACATGACTTCAGAACAAGCGAAGCGAATTGTAGATAGCGTTGACCCCACTATGCAAGGAGAGATGAGCTCCCTTTTAAGTGCTGTAGGCAACGATCAACAGGTCCTTAATAATACAGTAGACGAAGCTGCAAAAGAAATGGACACCAAGATTAAGGAGGAAGAGCGCGTTCTGTCGACGCTCTCTCTTACCTCTCCAGAGGCGGTGGCAAAACAAAGAAAAATAACAAGGTTAAGGAAAAATACGGATGATGCTAAAAAGCCAGAAACAAAAGCTAAACTGGCTCAATTGGCGAAAACGGCCGGTAACGCAATAAAAGCGTTGAATGGATTTTCATTAAGCTTTAAGGAAAAATTTATTCTTTTTGTAGGAGGAATGAATCAAGGGATATATTGCGCTGAGAGATTAAGTGAAAGGATTTATGCTAATCAGGATGTAACGTTTGCTGAAGGTAGCAATTATTTCCTTAGCTATCTTTTCGCTGCAGGATATACAGGAAAAAAATTCAATTTTGCGCGTTGTTTGAAACAGCTGGATTTGCCAATAAAAGATAAAGAATATAAGTATGTGAATTATATGGGGCTTCTCGTTGTACCTTCTGTATTACTGAATCCAACAACTTATTATACGCTTTACTCTACAGGAAAGGCTATGCTAGGTTTCCACCCGTATGTGGCGCCATGGGAGCCTTTTGGCTTCAGGATGCCTGATATCTTTTTTTACCTTACCACTAAAGGAGAATCTATTAAAGTAAATAGCGGATATAGGATTAATGAAAACATAAGACTGATATTTGGTATAGAGCACGTCTTGGGTCTGATACGCAAATTTGGTTTAAAACACATAGGACGCTTCAGTGAAAAAATAGGGGGACTTATGGATGAAAGAAGCGCTGTGCGTATTTTGGGGTTTGAGCGCATGTTCTATGGAAAGCTAGCAAGAGAGTTTCATTTGGGGCTTGAGCACAGACTAAGCGAATCGTGGAATAAGATGTCTTATAAAATAGTGGGGACTTTTGGAGAAGGGGGATGCGGTGAAGCTTCTCTTAATATTCCTATCTCTGATTATTTAGGTGTCACTTTCGGAGGAGCCACTTATGCTTCTGAAAGCTTATTGGGGGAAAGACATACCCGAGATTTGGCTAAGAAACGTTGCGAAAGCGCTTTTGTCTCTTTCTCTATTAGATATTGAAGGGGAATTTTTAAAAGTGCAAAAATCCGTCACTATGGAATCGTAAAGGAATTTTTACATTTAATAAAAAGAAAATAGATACCTCATAGTGCAAAATCCGATATAACTGTTGGTCCCAAAAACTGGGGCAGGATTCATAAGAGAGAAGAGAAAAGAAGAGGACGAGCACGTATTGCTGGGTAGAGGAGGTAGGCAATGACGGATTCGTCAAAGGGGAAGCAAAAAATTAATGAAAAACCGTTCCGAGGTGTTCGTGCAAGACTTTTTGAGGGATCTCTTGTATCTTTCCTACGGGAAGGGGCCCCAATTGAAAGGGGCCATAAGCGACACGAATAAGTCGGTTGACTTTCCACCCAAAATGCTCAGCAATTTTACGGATTTCTCGATTTTTCCCCTCATGGAGTGTCATTGTAACCCAAGCATTGCTTCCTTGCGTCTTGTTTAATGTGGCTTTTAATGGGGTATAGGTAATACCTTTGATCGTGATTCCTTGCTGCAAGCGATCAAGCGCTTCTTGTGTCACAGAACCGAACACACGCACTCTATAGCACCGTGCCCACCCAGCTGAAGGATGCTCTAAGGAACGTGCTATACCTCCGTGGTTTGTCAAAAGTAAAAGCCCTTCTGACATGACGTCAAGGCGTCCAACAGAAATTACATGAGGTAAAGCATACTGAGTCACTATATCAAAGACAGTTTTCCTTCTTTGTGGATCGTAATGCGTCGTAATGACACCAGCAGGTTTATGAAAAAGCCACAAACGCGGAGTGTTCAAAATAGGCAAAAGCTTGCCATCTACATAAACACATTGTGTTGGGGTTACTATCATCGCCGGTGTGGTTATTGGAATGCCATCAACGCTAACACGTCCTTGGAAGATAAGCTTTTCCGCAGCCCGACGCGAGCATACTCCCGCCCGTGCAATAACCTTCGCAATACGATTAGCAGGCGGATTTAAAGTGCTATTTGATGGATCTTTTCCCAAGCTCACAGTATTAAATCTATATATCCTAATTACAGACTAGAGCACCTTACCCCACCTAAAAAGCATAGGGGGATAGAAGCGCACCGCTCATAGTATCCCTTCTTACGCCTCGCAATGCGCGACCTGATGCTTCACGCATCCAGATTAGAGACTTTCAGGGCATTTTCTTGGATGAAGTCGCGTCGAGGTTCAACAACATCTCCCATCAGCATCGAAAAAATATCTCCTGCTTCTTCCGCATTTTCATAATGCACCTGTAAAAGAGAGCGTACAGACGGATCAAGCGTCGTCTCCCACAGCTGGTCAGCGTTCATCTCTCCCAGGCCTTTATAGCGTTGGATAGTCATTCCTTTGCGAACGCTTGATAAGAAAATATCCGCCGCTTGCAGTGGAGAAAATACGGGTATGGATTGATCTTTAATGTGCAAAGCGGCTGTTTCTCCCATTAAAGCCTGCAGCTCTTGAGCGTATGTATGGATAGTATGCGCCTCCGCTCCGTGGACTAAAATTTGAGGAATTTTAAAAGTCTCTGTCACACCGCGATTCTTTCGTGAGAATACAAAATCCAGCGCTTCTTCCTGAAAACCCCATATGCCTTCTTCCGTATCCGCAAGTTTTTGCAATAAATTATTAATATTATGCGCTCTAGTCTCTGGATCAAAAAATCCTGCCAACGCCAGATGCTCTAAAAGCATGCGCTTTCCTACTTTAAAATTGAGTATATCCAGATGATTGCGCAATTTCTCGGATAGAGTAAGAAAGTTTTCAAGAATTGTCCCTGATAAAACACCGCTTTCGCCTTCTATGCGCGCCTGATCAATAGCTGAAGCTACAAGATAATGACTTAACGCATCTTCGTTTTTCAGATAAGTTTGCTGATTACCCTTTTTCACTTTATACAAAGGCGGTTGCGCAATATACAGGTATCCTCGGTCAATGAGCGGCTTCATCTGACGGAAGAAAAAGGTCAAAAGTAACGTACGAATATGACTTCCATCCACATCAGCGTCTGTCATAATGATAATTTTATGGTAACGCGCTTTATCAGCCGTAAAATCTTCGGGTCCTATCCCTGTTCCTAGCGCTGAAATAAGAGTCCCAATCTCGGCATAAGCAAGCATTTTATCAAAGCGTGCCCGTTCGACATTCAGAATTTTGCCTTTCAACGCCAAAATCGCTTGGAATTTCCGGTCACGCCCCTGCTTTGCCGAGCCTCCAGCGCTGTCTCCCTCAACCAGGAACAGCTCGCTTTGTGCAGGATCCCGTTCTTGGCAATCCGCTAGCTTTCCAGAAAGGGTTGTCATCTCAAGAACCCCTTTTTTACGCGTAAGCTCACGCGCACGCCGTGCCGCTTCACGCGCTGCGGCAGACTCTATAATTTTTTGTACAATCTTTTTAGCATCTACGGGATGTTCTTCTAACCATTGGGCAAGTTTTTCTCCAATAAGCGCTTCGACCGCTGGTCGTACTTCCGAAGAGACCAATTTATCTTTCGTCTGAGAAGAAAATTTCGGATCCGGTACTTTCACCGATAAAACACACGTCAACCCTTCACGTGCATCGTCTCCCGTAGGATTGACCTTTTCTTTTTTTGCAAAGTTTCCTTCTGTTAAATAAGCATTAATTGTTCGCGTAAGCGCACTCCGAAATCCCGCCAGATGCGTTCCTCCATCACGCTGCGGAATAGTGTTCGTGTAACATATCATCGTCTCATGATAGCTGTCCGTCCATTCGAGTGCAGCTTCCACTTGAATGTCGTCTTTTTCTCCACGCACATAGAGGGGAGATCCTTGCAGCGATGTCTTTGCGCGATCTAAATAGCCAACGAAAGCCTTTATACCTCCTTCTTGACAAAATTCCACACAAACAGGTTTCGCTTCACGTTCATCTTTCAACACAAGGCGCACCCCAGAATTCAAAAACGAAAGCTCGCGCAGACGATGCTCCACCGTCGCAAAAGAAAATTCCACTGATGTAAAGGTTTCTGTGGATGGCCAAAATCGAATGAGCGTTCCTGTTTGGGAGCTTGGATTCCGTTGCTCAAGAGGCGCAACAGCCTCACCATTCCGAAAACGGATAAAATACTCAAATCCATTGCGCCATATTGTTAAATCCAAATGGTCTGACAATGCATTCACGACCGAAACGCCAACACCGTGCAGTCCCCCCGAGACTTTATAAGCATTTTGGTCAAATTTCCCCCCCGCATGAAGGCGTGTCATAATGACTTCCGCCGCAGAAACTTTTTCCTCATCATGCATATCCGTGGGAATACCGCGGCCATTGTCGAGGACAGAAACAGACCCGTCTTGGTGTAAAATCACCTCCGTTACGGTACAGTGCCCCGCCAGCGCTTCATCAATTGCATTATCGACCACCTCAAAGATCATGTGGTGCAACCCTGTTCCATCATCGGTATCGCCGATATACATACCAGGGCGTTTACGAACAGCGTCTAACCCTCGCAAAACCTTAATGGAGCTAGCATCATATTCTTGTTCTTTTGGCGCGGGATTGTGCATCCTAAAACTCTCTGTTCAGAAGCTTAAATATCGTCAATCTATCTGATAAAATCTTACAAGGAAAGGGATAAACTGGGATTGTTAATCGGAAGGATTGTGCGGATAGCAGCATATAAAGATTTTGGAGGGCAAGAAGGAGTGCGTAGGTCATCGAATACTGGGCTGACCCTAAGCGCTGTGTCAAACAGCGCCTTACCTTTTAATGTTTCCGTAAGGCATGATCTGCGAGTTCTTAAGAGAGGCTTTACACTATCAATATATTAGGGTAACTATTGTCTTGTTAACCAAGGAATTCCCAAGGAAGCAGGTGTTTGTGTGGTTATTTTTGAATTTGATAAAAAATATTCAAAAAAAGGTATTGACAAGATGATGAAGTGCTTCTATATTAAAAGTATCGGAAGTAAGCATGATGCTTACGAGGACATAAAATGGAGAAAAATTGTATGAAAAAACTGTTAATGGTGGCTCCTATTGCGCTGATAAGTCTTTTAGGAATCGCAGAAGCGGAGGATATAAAAGTTGTGGCGAATGTAGACCCAACTGCGAGCTTAGAACTCGCCCAATCTAATGTAAACTTGTATGGAGCTGAAAGCGAGAGAGCGGTAACTATTACGCCGTCCTTTAATACGGTTAGTGCGTCAATAGCTATTAACTCTACTAATAGTTATAAGGTGATTGATAATAATGGTCATGGAATTAAATATAAGATCTCCGATTCTAGTAATCAGGAAATCAAAAGCGGCAATATTACTTTAGATAACAAAAATCCTGTGAAGTTTACGTTTGCTCCTGATGTCGCAAGAGAGGAGGCTCCCGCTGGTGAATTTTCTGATACTGTAAGAGTAACAATATCAGCCCAGTAATGTTTTGTCCTGTAGTTTGAAAGATTTATTTGTGTCTAGCTAAGCCGGAGGGGTGGTCCCTCCGGTTTTTAAAGAGAGAAGTTTTCGGGATGGGCAAGGAAGCCCGGTGCTCTGTGTTAAAGGGATCAAGGAAGTGAACTTTTAAAGTCTGTTAAAAAAATAAAAAAGAGGTAGGGGGTGGTTTATACGATTATTTTTTCGACAAAGCGATGGAATAACTGTATAATAAAGTGCCGAAAGTAAGCAAGGGAGCTTGCAAAGGGGTGAATTACATGAAAAATCTGCTAATATCAGCGCTTGTGGTGTTGATAGGGGGTGTAGGAATCGCAAAAGCGGATAAGAATGGGCAAATAAATGTTAAGGCGACTGTACAACCTTCCGTGTTTTTGAAAATAGATGGGAAGAAAGAGGTGAACTTATATGGAGAACAAAGCGACCGATCTATTCTATTTATTCCGCAATTTAACATGGATTTCGCCATTATAACTTTTACATCTACTCATGGGGGGAAGGTGAAAAAGATAAAAACAGGTTTGAGTAAGTTCTTTGGGAAGGATGAATATATTCATTATATGGTTAATATTATCGGCCGTAACGTAAGCTTACAAGATATGGTTCGGTCCGGCAACAGTACTGAACAATGTATGACTATAGCAAGAGGAAGCGGTACTTTCGTCGCATCCTTTAACGCTGTGGAAAAGAAAACAGACGTTCCTCAGGGAAAGTATGAAGATATAATGACCGTAACAATAACAGCAAAAACTTAACGAAGCAGAATTTAAATATCGGTGAAAAATAAGTAGTCTTTATGTTTTCTGAATAGAAACACCATAATGGATTTTTAGGAAATTTTTATAAGGATAAATAGAAGATCGATGGGGTAAGAATTCGGGAGGGTTCTTATAGATGTAAGGTTGTATGAGGGCCTTCTTGATTCAGTTGAAAGTTATCTATTTTTGTGATAAAGCACTTTGGAAGTAAGGATAATTTAATGAAAAATTTTTTACTTATAGGTAGATTTTTCAGCTTTTGTTTGTTGTTCTATCTAAGCGAAGTTAGCGCGATGGGCGTTATTCCCTTTGTGCATTCTTTTAATCCTGGAAAAGGGAACGTTCAATACTCTTTGACCAATAGCAACTCTGAGCCAATAGCCTTTGAAGTACGTATTTTTAAAAGAAAGCACAATATGAAAGGAGAAGACATCCTGGAAAAAGATACCAATAGCTTTACAGTTTTTCCTTCTCAAGTGATCGTTCCAGGAAATAGCTCTAGGAACGTAAAAGTAAAGTGGATTGGGAACAAGGATTTTCAAAATAATTCAAACCAGGAGCAAGCGTTTCGTGTAGCTTTTGAGCAATTTCATATATCCCTTGATAAGAAAAAGCCAAAGAATGGAGCTACGTTAGATATCAGATTGCGTGTGTTGGCCTCTTTGTATATGACGCCTGCTGGGGCACAGGAACGCTTTAAGGTGGTGTCCGTTAAGGAAAATGGAAATGGGTATTCGATTCGTGTAAAGAATGAGGGTACGGCGCATGGCTCTACGGACAAATTAGATGCTGACGTTTCTGTATTTGGCAAGAAATATGCACTTAAAAATATCCTTCGGAAAGAGGACCAAGGGACTGTTATCTTGGCGGGAGGAGAGCGAGAGTATGTTGTGACGCAAGAATCGGTCAAAGCTTCTCAAACCCCAGCTCCGAAAGCGAAAAGCTGATAGGGGAGGGCACTTCTCATTTCCGCAAGGCGCGCGAAATAGCTGATGGAGATATCTGGTATTGAGAGACTTTTGGGGCATTTCCGGTGGAAGTTGGCAATGGCATGACTGGGCCGTAGGGTAGGAAAGTCAGCGCATTTTAGGACCAGAATTCAAAAGGTCTGAAAGTATCTTCCCTACGATGCTTTTGATGTACAGAACTATCTTTGAACTTCGAAATTGACATTCCAGGAGAAACTAATAAGAGCAAAAGCATATGATATCTGAGCTCAACCTTCCGCTTGCTGTGTGATATCTCCTGATCTCCTATATATTCTTCTTCAGTATTTACATTTTCAACCGCTACTACAAGATATTTTCTTGCCCACAGATGCTATTCTCCAATAGCTTTTACGTAATGCTTTAAAGTCTTGTAACCTCTCACCGGCTTCTCCCTTTGATGTAGGCCTATCTTCGAAATTGACATTCCAGGAGAAACTAATAAGAGCAAAAGCATATGATATCTGAGCTCAACCCTCCGCTTGCTGTGTGATATCATGCGTTAAGATTCGTGAGCTTGCGTGTTCACCAGACTACACCATCTGTAAAAACCCTGTACCTATGCTTTGTGCAGAATACGTTGTAGCATTTTAATCATACAAACTGGGGAAGCCTCTCCTATATCCCTATTTGTACACTACTGACCTTTTCACCTAAAAACGAGCGCATTACCCCTTCTATAGGTATCTACGAATTATAAGAAACTTAGCAAGATCCCTCTTCTCTGTACTGATTCTACATCAAAGGACACTCCAGGATATACACCCCTTCTTAAAGCTTTGCTACAGAAGACAAAGCTCTTAATGAATACTCACGTTAGAATCCTTCACATTCGATACGCTTGCGTGTCAATTTGCGGGCTCGGCGTAAGGCTTCTGTACGTTCTCGTACACGACGCTCAGAAGGTTTTTCGAAATGACGCCGCAGCTTAATTTCGCGGAAAGTACCCTCACGCTGCATTTTCTTTTTTAAAGCACGTAACGCTTGATCGACGTTGTTATCGCGGACGAAAACCAACACAATGACCTCTTTCTAAAATAAATTCTCTCCTTATACCAGATTTTGGCGTTAAGGAAAAGTCTTGTATTGGCAACAAAAAAAGGGAAGGGGTGGCTGGAAACCACCCCCTTGCTGTTTATTTTTTATTCTTAGGGCGATTAACCCGTGGTTTTGGTGTCTTATGTTGTACCGCGGGATGGTGCTCTTGCACGTGATGCTGCGGCGGTTTTTTAGCATGAGATACAGGCTTATGCATCGTCGTTATGCTTTTCTTAGGTTTCGCTGCATGCCGGTTCGTCCGTTCTGCTCGCGCTGGACGTTTGTTCGCAGTATGATGTTCGGTGGCTTTTCCTCTCGGGTTTCCATGCCTGTTGAGGGTAGGATTCTGCCGTCTTGGGTCATTAGCCCGTACCTGACGTTTCTTAGCAGGACGAGCCGCTGCGGCATGAGCTTCTGTATGAGCAGCTGGTTTTCGCTTAGCTGTTGCTGCGTGTGGCGTGTTTCCTGTATGGGCTGTAGCTGTGGCTTTTCCTCTCGGATTCCCATGCCTGTTTAGGTTAGGATTCTGCCGTCTTGGGTCATTAGCCCGTACCTGACGTTTCTTAGCAGGACGAGCCGCTGCTGTAGGGTGTTCTACATGGGTATTGGCAGAAGCTGCGGCTGGGCGATGCTCCGTGTTCGCGTGAGATGCTCGTGTTGGGGGATTCGCAACACTCTTTTTAGCTTCAGCTTCAGCCGCTTTGCGCTCACGACGTTCCTGTAGTGCAGTTTTAGCTGATCCAAACAAGCTCTTTGCCCCTTCAAACAAACTCTTACTTGTTCCTATCGGATCGCTCGTCAAACGCTGAACTCCTGCGTGAACAGCACCAACTGCTGCTGCGGAAACCTCTTTAGTTACTTCTTTTTTGATATCTGCTCCCGCATTGCGAATCGTGTCTTTGACACTTTCTTCTTTTGGAGTCTTACTCTCTTCAGATGCGTGCGCAGGCTCGATAGGAGCTATTTCTTCGTAGTGTTCCTCAGATGTATTCTCTTCATGGTCTTCAGCAGGCGCTTCCTCCTCAGCGGGCTCTGCATTTCCTTCAGGTTCTGCCATTTCTGCATCTGTAGGGGCTTCCTCTTCGGCGGGCGCTTCTTCTTCCGCCCCTTCTTCTGCTTCAGCAGGTGCTTCTCCTTCCGCTAATGCTTCCTCCCCTAATGGGTCCTCTTCAGCGGGCGCTTCTTCTTCCGCCCCTTCTTCTTCTGCTTCGGCGGGCGCTTCTTCTGCCAACGCTTCTTCCCCTTCTTCAGCAGGAGCTTCCTCCCCTGATGGGTCCTCTTCAGCGGGCACTTCTTCTTCCGCCCCTTCTTCAGCAGGAGCTTCTTCCCCTAATGGGTCCTCTTCGGCGGGGGCTTCTTCTTCCGCCCCTTCTTCTTCTGCTTCAGCAGGTGCTTCTCCTTCCGCTAATGCTTCATCCTCATACCCTTCTTCTCCTTCTTGAGCGCTCATTCCTAAAGGTAGAGCCAAAATGGTAGCCACGGCGGCTATTTCAAAAATTTTACAATTAAAATGAAAAGACATTGTCCCCTCTGCATTATATTTCTCAATGAATATTACAATTATTGTATTTATAGATAATTAATTTTGTGCAAATTTTACACACAAGAAAAGATTTTATTTAATTAAATAAATAATATTAAAAGCACCTCAATATTTGTCATTGATAGGTTGAGTGCTTTTCTAAGATAATAATTTTGAGGCGATAGAGATAAGGAATTAGGCATGCCCATAAAAAGCTGTCAGTCTTGCCGGCACGATATCAAGCACAGCAAAAGCCTGACGCCACTTTGTTTCAACATCCGTTGAAAAAATCAACTCTGCATTCGGTTCAATGCAGAGCCATTCATTTTCTTGAACGTCATGTTCAAGTCGCCCTGCTGGCCAGCGTGTATGTCCCATGACAACCCAATAGTTTTGGGGGGCACAACCAGAAGCGATAGCTTCTAATATTCCAATAGTTCCCGTTAAGGCTAGGTTTTCTCCCACTAAAATACTTTCCTTCACAAGGCAATCTGTAGAATGCAATACGAACCCTCTGTCTATACCTGTCGTTCCACCACAATAGATTGGAACACCTTTCGGAGCATGCTTTGTCATCAATCCAACGTGTAATAAAAGATCCTCAAATTGAATTTTTGGCTCAAGACGGTTAACGATAATCCCCATTGAGCCTTGCTCATTATGTCCACATATATATATCAGTGTTTGAGAGAAAGGAGGCACTTTAATATGAGGCATAGCGACGAGAAGCTTTCCAACAAAATGTGCGCTATAGTGTCTTGTTGTATTCATGATTTTGATCATAAGTCTCATATATTAAGGAAAGGCTAATACAAAAAATATTTAAAATATCCATGTCCTATGAATGTTATTATCGTATTGTTGCAAGCAACTTTGAAGGTGGGATTCTATCTCTACTTTCCTCTTCAGATTTATTGATCCAATTCATTACAATGGATGGAGATAAATGCAAAAAATAGACAAAAACATGAAGTGTTATAAAAAAGTGGAGCGGGCGATGGGAATCGGACCCACGTCATCGGCTTGGAAGGCCGAGGCTTTACCATTAAGCTACGCCCGCATAGTGGTGGAGGGGGTAGGATTCGAACCTACGTAGACTCTCGCCGGCAGATTTACAGTCTGCTGCCATTAACCACTCGACCACCCCTCCAGAGTTTATTTTACTCTGTCTTTTCGTGTTTAGGAGATCGCCCGTTTTGTGTCAATACTTACGTCAATAAGGGTAACATCTTCCAGCACTAATGCTTCTTAAAGCAGAGATCGAGATCAGGATTGAGTGTAATATATGTGGAGTTGTTGATGTTGTGTTGGTGGAGTGGGGAGCTTAATTTATATTAAACTATACATATTTTTAGCGCTGTAGCTGCGTTCGTCTTTATTTTACAAAGGGGAGGACCCATCCACTTCACATGACACATGAGAGAGATTTCAAGAGATTTATATGAACCAGTGTTGGGGGAGGTGGTGAGTGTGTGTTGTGGTGTTATGAAGCCGCGTTCAGTAGGGAGGAAGGGATATTTAAGAGAGAGTTACGAGCAGAGATTTATCAAGAGCATTAGAATGAGCAGAGTATATTTGTTTAGAGGCACGAAGAGGACTTAAGAAGGAGAGTCAAGTAGGAGAAGGGGAGCGTTAGGGTAGGAGAGAGAGGAGTAGTGTTGTTGTGTGTGGGGGGAGTGTATTGACTTTTTAGGATAAGGTGGTATATTAGGTGTGGATGATGATGGTAAGAAGAAGAAAGAGTAAGGAAGAGTAGAGGGAAGAAGGGAAGGGAGACTTTAGAAATGAAAAGGATTTTGCTTTCGTCAGTATCGCTGGTGTGTTTAGTGCAGAGTCATGCGCCGTTAAGGGCTATGGATCCTTCGGGATATTTTCCTTTTGATGTTAACAGCATCACTGCGGATAATTACGCTATTCAGCGTATGCAGATGATGGGGATGATTCGAACGCGGATGCTGTTTCTTGAGGTGCAACAGAATATACATTTGCTGTCAGAGATTTATCAATTTTTTGGAATATTGGAAGGTATTGGCATCTCCTTTAGGGAAAGGGAGGAGCGATCCCGGCAGTTAAGAGAGCGAGTGGAGGCATTCAATGCCATAATGGGGCAGATAAGTCGGATAAGTCAGAATGACGTTTCAACAGCTCCTGTTAATGGCGTTTCAACAATCGTTCCTGTTATAGAGGAAAGCCTTCCGCCAGAATATGTGCCTATATCAATAGATCTCTCTGCTGTTGTTGCCCAACCTGTCGTCGTACCAGAAGCTCTTCCCTCCTCCCCTGCAGATGTCTTGAGCCAAATGGAAGGTGTCTCCTCCATAGGAGAGGGCGGTCAAGTTACGGAGGATACCTTTTTTATGCGTTCTTCAGAAATGGGCGCAGCTTTAAGTGGTGTAGAAAATATACTGGAGGAAGCAGTATCTCAAGGGGAACAAGTATCTCAAGGGGAACAAGTATCTCCAGGGGAACAAGTATCTCCAGAGCAAATAACACGTGCGCGTGAAATGGCGTCAAACATAAGAAGGCAGGTTTCTGTACGCAATACATTCAGCGAGAGAGGAAGAGAATATACCCGTTTTAGGGGACAGCTCCCTACCGTACAACGAGATATGGCGCAATTGATGGGGCTGCTTAACCAAATACTGCCATACCTTACCCTTCGATCCTCCTCCCCGTCGCAAACGCCAATCGTACCTACACGTACACCTACTTCTCCGCAGCAGCAGCCAGTTCCAGTTCTAGCTCCGAATCCGGTTGATCTAGGGCAAACGTCCTCGCAAAATACCTCGGATGTAGATCCGATAATCGGAGATACGTCTACGCTTGTGCAAGATCCAGTCGTCAATGCGCCTCCTACACCTACACCTCCTGTGCAGCAGCCGGATCCAGATCCGGTACAGGTGGTCCCTGCGCCTACGACGCTCACACCTGCGCCTGCCCCTGCTGTGC
>JAIRST010000061.1 GCA_031255325.1 Holosporales bacterium
CGGTTTTGCATGTTGATACGGGTATGTCGCGCACAGGGCTTATGGCACAAGATATTGCTTGGCTCTTGGAAAACAAAGATATTTTAGAGGCTTTTGATATGCAGTTCATCATGAGTCACCTTGCCTGTTCTTGCGATCGTTCTGCGATGTTTAACGAGATTCAGCTGGAACGTTTTCGGACGTTCCTTCACCACTTCCCTAGCGTACCGGCAAGTTTCGTCGCCTCGGAAGGGATTGCCTTTGGCAGATCGTATCATTTCGATATCGTGCGTCCGGGAAAATTTTTGCTTGGACTTGGCGAATTGGGATTGGCTGAGCTTAAACCTGTTGTACGTATTTACAGCCGTGTTCTTGAGGTCATGAACGTCGCTCCAGGACAAAGCATCGGATATGAAGGGTTCTACACCTTTGAGCACCAAGGAACCGTCGCTTCTTTGGGGATTGGTTATGCGGATGGCATTTCTCGTGCTCTTGGAAACAGAGGATGTGTCAAGATCAAAGGGAAATATGCTCCCATCATCGGTCGCATATCGATGGATTGTGTGTCAATAGATATTACTGGCATCGACGGTGTGATTCCAGGGGATTGGGCAACTTTAGTTGATGAGGATATTTCTTTAGAAAGAATTGCTAAATATACAGGAACAATCTCGCGTGAAGTCTGTTGTCTCTTAGGGGCACGTCCCTATAGACTCTACCGCAAGGGAGAGGATTATGAAGTTTATTCGTCTTTTGGGGCGCACAGTTCTTGATGTTTTTACACGCATTGGGGAATTTTCCATTTTTGCTTTCAAAGGGATCACGGGATGTGTCACTCTTCCCGTATATGGGAAAAGCCTTTTGCAGCAGTGCCTTTCTGTTGGATTTTATGCGTTGCCTGTTGTTGGATTAACCGCCGTTTTTGCAGGATTTGTGTTAGCATTGCAAAGTTACTCGGGGTTTGCGGGTCTTTCTGGAGAAAACACTGTTTCAGCTGTGGTGGTTGTGGCTATTACGCGTGAGTTAGGCCCTGTTCTTGCTGGCTTGATGGTTGCAGGACGCACGAGTGCTGCAATGGCAGCTGAAATCGGGTCGATGCGGGTAAGCGAGCAAATCGATGCCTTGGAAACGCTCGGTGTAGATCCTTTTAAATTTCTGGTTGCTCCTCGCCTGATTGCTGGCGTATGCATGATGCCTTTGCTAGTTCTTGTAGCAGATATTATCGGTGTGTTTGGGGGATTTTTCGTTGGCGTCACCCGCTTATCGTTTTCCCCAGGAGTTTATATCGACCAATTCGTAAAACATACGGCAACGTTTGATGTTGTCGCTGGACTTGTCAAAGCAGCTTTCTTTGGACTCTCTATCGCTCTATGTGGGTGTTATTACGGTTTTACAAGCGTTAAAGGAGCGCGCGGCGTTGGGGAAGCGGCAACCTATGCCGTTGTTTCTGCATCGATTGGTATTCTTATTTTGAATTATCTGATTACAACGCTCTTTTTCGGGCTATAGCCGAGGTCAGCATGATTACATTTAACGCTGTCACAAAGATTTTTTCACCAGGAACACCATACGCCTTGTCAGTCTTACAAGGAGTAGATTTGCATGTCGAGAAAGGTACATCTTGTGTCATTCTTGGACATTCAGGGGTTGGAAAATCCGTTCTGTTGAAAGTCTTACTAGGTCTCATTTCCCTCACCTCTGGCGATATTATCGTAGGCGGTCTTTCCGTCCGTGACCGTACTCATCGAAACGCCTATAGGCACCATTTCGGTATGCTTTTTCAAGGCGGAGCTTTATTTGATTCGATGACCATCTTGGGCAATATTGTTTTTTCATTAGTGGAACGAGGAATATCCCGTCCAAAAGCGACAGAGATAGCCCATGAAAAACTTGCGGCTGTCAAACTAGAAGAACGTGTATGTTCCCTCTTCCCTTCAGAACTCTCTGGGGGTATGCAAAAGCGGGCAGCATTGGCCCGTGCGATTGCACTGGAGCCTAAGATTCTTCTTTTCGATGAGCCAACAACAGGACTCGATCCTGTGACAGGGGCGAACATTACGTACCTTTTACGGGATACGATACGCACCCTTGGAGCGACGGCGATAACAATTACTCACGACCTAGCAGCAACACGTGTTTTGGCCGATCGTGTATGCTTGCTAGACGCAAAGAAAATTGCTTGGCAGGGAACGCGCCAGGAGCTAGACGTAACAGATAATCCCCTTATTGTCAGCTTCTTAAAAGCGGCACGTGGGGAATTAGATTCGTGAAAAAGCTAAAGCGTGTTTATGCCTGTCAAGCATGCGGCGCAACATTTCCCAAATGGATGGGGCGCTGCGATGCTTGTGGAGCTTGGAACACGCTTATTGAAGACATTGAAGAAATCGCGTCTTCTTCTACCTCAGCTCCTGGAAAATCACTGGAATTATGCGCTTTAGATGGGCCTCTTTTGCATGTGGATCGTTTACAAAGTGGTGTTACGGAGTTCGACCATGTTTGCGGAGGAGGCATTGTTGCAGGATCTGTTTTGCTTCTTGGTGGAGAGCCGGGCATTGGCAAATCCACTATTTTACTACAGGTGCTTGCACGCCTATCTCAGAATTATCCTTGCCTTTATGTCTCTGGAGAAGAAGCGGTCGATCAAATTCGCTTACGGGCACAGCGCCTCAATGTATCTAAAGCTGCTGTATCGCTGATTGCTACTACTAGGCTGGAAGATGTTTTCGAAACCCTTACCCAGCACCAAGAAACATTTCGCGTCTTAGTCATCGATTCAATTCAAACCTTAAAAACTGCTTTGCTCGATTCTGCTGCTGGAACAGTAGCGCAAGTCCGTACAGCAACAAGTGCCCTTATTGAGCTCGCAAAAACTAAAGGACTAGTTATCCTTTTAATCGGACACGTCACTAAAGACGGTATGCTTGCCGGACCTAAAGTCCTTGAGCACATGGTGGATACAGTCCTATATTTCGAAGGAGACAGAGGCCACCCTTTCCGTTTGCTGCGCTCGGTGAAGAACCGTTTTGGAGCATGCGATGAGTTGGGGGTCTTTGAAATGCATGATACAGGTCTTGCGGAAGTACAAAATCCTTCGGCTGTCTTTCTGACGCAGCGCAAAGACCCTGTCCCTGGAACAGCTATCTTCGTCAGTATCGAAGGAACGCGTCCTTTAATCATAGAGATACAAGCTCTTGTGGGCTCTAGTGGATTTTCTACGCCACGGCGCTCTGTTGTGGGATGGGACATCAACCGCTTGCACATGGTTGTTGCCGTATTAGAGACACGCTGCGGGTTTTCCTTTGGACAACGCGACATTTATCTAAGTGTAACAGGAGGGTTACACCTTAATGAACCAGCTGCAGATCTTGCTGTTGCTGCGGCTCTTACTTCGGCATTGACCGGTGTTCCTTTACCTCTTGGCTTGGTGATTTTTGGGGAAATTGGCTTAACTGGAGAGGTGCGGCCTGTCTCGCATCATGAAACACGCTTAAAAGAAGCCCATAAATTAGGATTTCAACAGGCTTTTGTGCCAGAGGGGAAAGGTCTTTCCAAAGGCCCTCTTGACGCGCATTACATCAAAAACTTAAAGCTGTGCCTTAAAGAACTCGGAATGCCCTCTCGCAACAATAGGAACAAGGAGTAACTTTATTTAAGCAAGAAGCCTATAAGCCGCTGCTTATGAGTGAGTAATTTCCACAAGAATGGTGTTGATAAAAGTTTTCGCTACAAAATCTTCTTAAAATCGTTTATTGAAGAGGTTGATCGGACTTTTAGAGATAGCCTCATGATACCTCCTGTTCCAGATACATTTTCAATGGTTGATTATGTAGTGATTAGTGCTTTAGCATTTTCTAGTATTATTGGCTTTTTGCGTGGATTAACACGTGAAGCTTTGGGGCTTTTATCCTGGATAGGGGCTATCTGGGGAACCTCTTGGTTAGAGCCTTTTGTCCGCCCTTTTTTAACGGACTATATCCATCATCCCACAGCGCTTTCTGTGTGCAGTATAGGGGGAAGTTTTCTGGTACTTCTTATCGTTGGAACATTTATTAGTCATGGCATTGCTGGAGTGATACAAAAGAGTGGTTTGTCTTCGATAGACAGGACCTTAGGGATTCCATTTGGTTTTGTGCGTGGGTACCTGATTATATCAGGTGCCTTGCTGATTTATGCGACTTTTTCAAAGGAAACGTTGCCTTACGCGATAGAGAACGCAAAGTTTTTTCCTATCGTACGTTATGGTGCTTTATGGGTGCATTCTTTGATGGATAGCCTACCAGATGCTTTGCAGGCCTTACCTGCTGAACAAGGGGGTGATTTTTT
>JAIRST010000037.1 GCA_031255325.1 Holosporales bacterium
CTCATACTGTCCTATTGACTGTGTCCTATTAAAATACCTATAAATGCTTAAAAAAATGTTACCACACTGGAAAATATCCCGCTCAATACTGCAATTTTATAAATAAACTCCTCTCAACACTGCACCCCTGTGAAACTCTCCCTCCTAACCTCCCCTCCCAACTTCTCCAATCAATTGCTTTCCTTTAAAAAAATATCCTTTCTCAAATAAACACCCCTCTCCTTGAAACCAACACATAGGCTTGAGAATTATCAACAAGAGATAAAATATAAAATCGTCAGAGAAGGGATGAAAGACAAAGCTTGATGTAGATATCAATCCTTGGTGGTATATTTTGGAGATATTCTGGTAGAAAACATTACGATAAATTCCCTCTTGATTTTTCGGTAAGATTTCCTCCAAATGATAAAAGGAACCGGAGTGTAGCTCAGGCAGGTAGAGCACCGTCTTCGGGAGGCGGGGGCCGGAGGTCCGAATCCTCTCACTCCGACCAGTTGTTTTCCAGCTGTGTTGTATGTATGCTGCAGTCAAAAGGGAGTGAGAAGTTTATGAAAAAGGGAATTCATCCAGATTATCATGAGGTGACCGTTATTATGACGGATGGGACGTCTTTTAATACACGGACAACCTGGGGAAAAGCAGGAGATACGATGCGTCTTGATGTAGATCCGAAATCTCATCCTGCGTGGACAGGAGTTCGGCAGCTTTTAGACAGTGGAGGGCAGTTAGCGCGCTTTAGAAACCGATATGAAGGATTTGGCGTGCGGACGTCTTAAAAGGAAGATTTTGCTTGTTGTGTTGTCTGTTTATTAACGTGGATAAAAGGTAATCTTTGAATAAATATCAGTTTAAAGAAGGGTAAAGTATTGGCTTTTATCAAAAAAATTCAGTATACGAAAAATGATGTCCTTGTATTCTAGAGTATTCGATGGCAGTTGCTTTTAATTTTTACAAACGCTCATTACGCAATTACATTGTTTTATCACGTGGAAATATTCTTTCGGTATCATAAATTCATTAAATATCCCTGCTAAGACAATGTTGCCTAAAGCTAAATGTGTGATCTATTCATGAAAATCAATAAAGCCTGAAAAATCTGTTCATCGAGTCTCTAGGAAAAAAAATACAGATATGCTATGAAAAAAATAGGTATCGAGTTTTGTAGCATTTATGCCAGAACCCCCTATATGTACTATAAGAAGGGAAAAATACTATGGCTAATATTACACTTGAGGAAGATAGTTTTGTTGTGTACCCGGCCCATGGTGTTGGGCGCGTAACAGGGTTTGAAAAGCAAGTTATTGCAGGAACAGAGATCCATGTAGTAATGATCACTTTCGATAAGGACAAGTTAACATTACGTTTACCTGTGAATCGTATTGCCTCCTCCGGATTACGAGAACTTTCCTCCCGGGAGCAAATGGACGAAGCGATAAAGACGTTAAAAACACCACCACGTACACGACGCGTCATGTGGAGTCGCAGAGCACAGGAGTATGAAACGAAAATCAATTCCGGAGACCCGCTTTCTATTGCGCAAGTCGTCCGTGATCTTCATCGTTCTGTTACTCAGACTGAACAGTCTTACAGTGAGCGACAAATTTATCAAGTTGCTCTAGACCGCTTGATCCGAGAATATGCCGCTATCGAGAAAATTGATGAGAAGAAAGCACTTGAACGCCTTGAAGAAGCAATGCACGCTGCTTAGAAAGAATAGTATAGTTAGGAAAGTATTGAGTAATAAAGGAATGCCCGGGAGTTAGAATGTAAGTTTGTGGATATGTGGAATTTTGTAAGGAAGAGTACAAGGGGAAACGGAAGGAGAGAAAAGAGAGGAATATTCATCAGCGGTAAGAATACGGCAACAGTTTTTATATTGAAAGAGGCAATGGATGGAAGAGAATACCCGGATATTGAGAAAAATTTACCGATTAAAAGACACAATTTTTTCCTATATAGGAAAAAATCTTAATTCTGTTAACGTCAATAATAATTAGATCGTTATTTATGAGAAGCACACGCTGAGACTGGAAGATTGAAAGCTGAAGAAGAGCTCTTCACGAAAGATTTTACATCAGTAAAAATAGCATATTGCTTTGATTTTTCGTAAGGATTCTCACTTATTGCCCAACAGCTGGTATTTTTCAAAAGAGCTGCTGTGAGCTGCGCATTCAATGCATGTCCCGTATTCTCTCCTGTGAAATGAGCCATAAGAGGATACCCAAGTAAAGCAAGATCCCCTAACACATCAAGAACCTTATGCCGAACAATTTCATCAGGAAACCGCAACCCTTCTGGATTCATAAGGGTCCCGCCAGAGAATACAATAGCATTTTCTAAAGAGGATCCTTGCGCCAATCCTTGAGCACGTAATTTATCAACATCTTCGAAGAAGCCAAACGTTCGCGCAGAAGCGATATCTTTTGAAAAAATTTCTGTCGTAATGTGTGTTGTGTATAGTTGACGCCCTATTCCGTGCACCCTGTAGTCACAGCTGACAGAGAGAGAAAGCTCTGAAGATGCAGGCAAAAGTGTTGCTGTACGATTCCCATCTTGTACATGAATAGGATGTAGCAGGCGAATAAACCGGCGAAATGCTTTTTGCACACGCCGACCAGAAACTTGCAACGCTTGCACGTAAGAGTAGGCACTTCCATCTAACATGGGTA
>JAIRST010000020.1 GCA_031255325.1 Holosporales bacterium
CCCTTCCTAAAATCCCACTCATACCCTCCTTATACCTTACGTCGTTCATAATGCATAGATCTATAAAAACAAAAAGCAATTGCAGAAAGTACTTGAAAGCAAATTTTTACAATCTTAAAGGTATATAGATTGGAAATGGGGCGCATAGCTCAGGGGTAGAGCGCTACGTTGACATCGTAGAGGTCGCAGGTTCGAACCCTGCTGCGCCCACCATGAAAACTCGGACTTTTGAAAGATGATCAATTGCATCTATCTATTATACATGCATGGGTGGCTCATTACGGGACTTGTGGCCAAAAATATCAACAATTTGCATTATAAAAAAATCTATGCACTTTATATAAAGAAAAACAAATCACAAATGGTGCAAAACCCGATATAGGTGTCAATCCGAAAAAAATACGTTACTCTTCTTTACTCAAAAAACTTTCTCTTCTTCATTCAAAGCCAAGATATACTAAACAGTTTGAGGTTCTACGTACCTGATAAATGGCTTCCATTAAAATACCAATAATTAATGATATCGCTGAGACTACAACAAGCGAGCTACATAATACAATTGTCGGTATTCTTGGCACAAGCCCCGTAACCAACCACATATGCACAATAGGAATTACCAAAAGCACTGAGATCAAAAACAAAATAAAAGCGATAACGCCAAAAAAAACACACGGCTTTTTACAAATGAATAGGCTTATTATCTTGAATAAAATTCTAATACCATCTTGATAAGTATTGAGCTTGCTGTACGATCCTTCCTGTCTTGTTTTGTACGGACTTTCAATTTCTTTCACAGGCATACCTAATTCTAAAGCATGTATCGCCATGTCTACCTCTATCTCGAACCCTTTTGAAAAACATGGAAAAGACTTCACAAAACGGCGCGACAATACACGGTACCCAGAAAGTACATCTGTAAAAGTATTACCGAAAATTTTTCTTATCACCCATGTAAGAAGTACATTTCCATATATATGCCCTTTTCAATAGGCTGCACGGTCAGAATGAACCCGTTTTGCAACCACCATATCTTGTTTCTCGTCAATAAGCGCTGATATCATACGCTTACAGGAAAAGGCATCATAGGTTGCATCTCCATCCACTAGGACATACACATCAGCTTCAATATCTGCAAACATCCTTTGGACGACACGCCCTTTCCCCCGTTTTTGAACAAAACATACAATAGCTCCTGCTTCTTGGGCGATATTAGCTGTATCATCAGTAGAGCCATTATCGTAAACATAAATGGCAGCTTCCGGAAGAACACCGCGGAAATCCTGTATTACTTTCGCAATAACAACGACCTCATTGTAACACGGAAGCAAAACCGCAATACGTTTATCTTTCATAATTCTTTCTTAATCTCACTTATATAATAAGATGCATATTTCTCAAGTCTATCTATGTCAACAAAATAATAGAAGCATATACTTTACCCTTACACTTTCTTCATAATGCACACCAAAGACTGACCGAATATATGTTGTGTCAAAGGCTGTAAGATTTTTGAAAAAGGTATAATATATTTATCAAATATCCTAATTTCAGCAGCATAAATGGCATCATCTATGGATTTCTTTTTTATAAACCTATCTAACCACCATCCAATTCCTCCGATAGGATTGAAATATATCATTTTCACAGTATGTAAACTGGTATGTAAACTGGAAGGAATAATGACACGTAAAAATTTTCTTGTATAACGTCTGTAATGTCCTGCAAAAGAATCTATTTGTGAAAATAAAAAAGGAAATGCCGGCACAAAGAGACAAATATACCCCCCCCATCTTTTAAAAGATGCGCAAGATTCTCTAGTGCTCTTGCATCCTCGAGAATGTGTTCCAGAACATTAAAACACAAAATACAATCAAACCTCATGCCGTCTGCTTTTTCATACAGATCAGGATCTACAATATCGGCAACAAAAGCTTTTAAACCTCGCTTCTTAGCATCTGCCACATAGCTCGGATTGATATCTAGCCCAACATAACGAATATTCGATGGCAATAATTCGTAATAGCTCCCATGCGCAACCCCTATCTCAAGGAGATCTCCATGAATGTAATTTTGAAATGCTGATAAACACCAGCGATGATAATTTTTTGCATACACAAGCGCCGAGGAAAATGTATCTTGTGTAGTAAGATTAGTCATTTTAACGTTCCTTGTTGAGAAGCTGTTTCAATAAATCTGCGAACAATCCTAAACATAATACAAGCAACGCAATGAGTAGAGATCCAATTCCAAAGAAAAACCCCCCCCGTAAATGCCCTACGAAAGAAATCATAAATCCCATACAGGCACTTAAAACGCACAAAGCAGAAAATAAAAGAAACACTTTCAGTGGATTGTAATACGTTGCTACTTGTAGAATATACTGTAATGTCCGTAAGGAATCTCGGAAAAGTTTTACTTTGGAACGACCTAATCGTTTATCATAGCTAATAGGTATGTAAGAGACAAATTTTCCTACCATCATATACCCTAAAGTAAGAGATGTTGTAAAACTGAACCCATTGCACAAGAGATTAAAGAAAAATTTTACTGTATCGCGCTCAAAAATACGGAGTCCTGAATTAATATCGGGAATTTTTCTTCCTGCGGTAAACTCTACGATAAATCTCAGGATTTTCCGTAAAGGAGATTTAAGCGCAGACTCTGCGTAATTCTCTCCCATGCGCGCTCCCACAACCATATCAAATCCTTTTAAATATTCCTTATAAAGATCGGGTACACGATCGAAAGGATACGTCAAATCTGCATCTGTTATCACAATTGTATTGTATTGTGCCGCACGAATACCATCCTTTAGAGAATGTCCATACCCAACGTTATGAGGATGATGAACAATTTTAACATTAAATTCCTTCAGAACAGAAACTGTAGCATCCGTTGATCCATCATCTACAACAATTATTTCAAATGGAAGCTGCATTCCTTCGCACACTTCCTGAACACGAGCAATTGTTCCTTTAACGGCATCTTCCTCATTATAGGCCGCAATGACAACGGAAATCATAATTCTCTCTGAGTACCATAAAACATTTTCATCAACCCACGAAGCATCTCAACCCATAAGAAACTCTCGCCTTTATCATACGAACCTCATCACATTTCTTCTTTCTGTTCAGCTTTTGTAATAGCCGCTCCTAAGATGTCTCCTAAGCTTGCGCCACTATCAGAAGAACCAAATTCCTTCATCACCTGCTTTTCTTCATCGATTTCCAGCGCTCGAACTGATAGCGATAACCGCCGCTGACTTTTATTGACTGCAAGGATCTTCGCATCCATCTTTTCCCCGACGGCAAAGCGATCTATCCGACGATATTCACGATCTTTCGCAAGTTCTACTTTTTTAATAAATCCAAGCATACCATTAGAAAGGGTTACATTAATACCATCTATTTTCAGCTCCGAAACTGTGCATGTTACGACCATACCTTTTTTGAAATTTAAAAATGCTTCGCTACAAGGATCCGGAGAAAGTTGCTTAATCCCCAATCCAATACGTTCTTTCTCTACATCAATGTCAAGCACTTTCACTTTAATGACATCTTCTCTTTTATAAGATTTTATTTCTATTTCCCCTGGTTTTTCCCAAGAGATGTCGTTGGCATGCACCAATCCATCAATCTCTTGGGTCACACGAACAAAGAGACCAAAATCAGCAACATTCGTAATGGGAGCTTCGAATTCTGTTCCAACAGGAAAATCTCGTTCAATGATCACCCAGGGATTATCAACGAGCTGTTTGATGCCTAAGCCCATTCGGCGTCGCTCAATATCCACATCCAGAATAACAACCTCTATTTCCTGCCCAACTGAAGCAACCTTTGCCGGAGAAATATTTTTCTTCCAACTGACGTCAGAGACATATACTAATCCTTCAATGCCCTCTTCCACCTCAACAAAAATGCCGTATTCCGTAACGTTGGTAACAATTCCTTTAATATGCGCCCCTACCGTAAAGGATGGATTCAAAGAGCTCCATGGATTGGATTCAAGCTGCTTCATCCCTAAAGAAATACGCTGTGTCTCAGGATTAAAGCGCAGAATTTTAACTTGTATTTTCTGACCAGATTTTAGAAGCTCAGAAGCATGCCCAATGCGTTTCCATGAGATATCTGTGTTGTGTAAAAGCCCGTCAACACCACCAATATCAATAAATGCTCCGTAATTTGTTGTACTCCGAACAACTCCGGAAATGACTTGTCCTTCTTTAAGATTAGCCACGAGACTTGCGCGCTCTTCCGCTCCAGATTCTTCAAGGACAGCCCGTCGAGAGACAACGATATTCCCGCTACTTCCACGAGAACGATCCATTTTTAAAATGTGAAACGACTGCTTGATGTTCATAAAGGGCGTAACATCGCGTATAGGTCTTATGTCAATCTGACTACCTGGTAAAAAGGCAATAGTCCCCTCCAAGTCGACGGTAAAACCGCCCTTGACTTTTCCGAAGATAATCCCTGTTACGCATTGATTTTCTGCATAAGCCTTTTCGAGGCCCTCCCATACAACCTCGCGCAAAGCTCTTTCTCGGCTAAGAACAATGGCACCACTTCGATCTTCGTAACGTTCGATAAAAACATTAACAATATCACCAATTCTTAGCTCTTGGTCATGCCCTCCCGAGGAAAATTCTTTTAAAGGGATACGCCCTTCGGACTTTAAACCAACGTCAACTGATGCGAAATCTCTATCGAGGGCGACAACAGTGCCCTTTACAACATTCCCTTGTAACGGGGTATAAGAAGAAGATTGTTTGAAAAGGTCGGCAAAATTTTCTCCTGAAGCAAAAGCTTCCGGTTCAGGAACTTCTCGAGCCATATTATTTAATAAACCTGAATATTTTTGACAGCACCACAAACAAGAGGGGTGCCCTTCCTCTATCACACAACAGGATGTATTTTTACCCTTGACGTGCTTTAAACCGAGGATTCGTCTTATTGATAATGTAAATCCGCCCTTTCCGGCGCACTAAACGACAGGCTTTATGACGCGCTTTTAAGGTTTTTAACGAATTTGCGATCTTCATAATACGCTCCTTTTAGCTGCTTTTTAGCATAATACCCCCCTTCGGTCAACCTCTATTGCTGTAATAGGGGTTTATCGAGCAGTTTAGACAGCCTTTTCTTTCTTTCCTGTTCTTAATCTTTGTAAATGAAGATTAACATCCCCAGAATCTGTGGATAACTTTGTGGATAATGGGTGCGCGAAGCGTAAAGAAAGGTTACCGGAGAAGACCTTTCATCACTTTGCCCACTTTTTGAGCATATTGGGTAATCATCTGTTTTCCAATGGTTTTATTTTTTCAAATCAAACTACTATTAATTTTGGTTAAGCGGGTCTTTAATGTTTTATTATGAATTTCAACATCATTACTTGTTGTGAATAAGTTTAAGAAAAATTTTTAAAGAAGCCTCTATTATAATGTAAGAATATTGTAAATGGACGCTCTTATAGGAAATCTTTATTCTTACCTTAGCCGTTTTTAAGCGCCGGCAGATAAAGGCAGAAGAAAATTGTGCGCGGCCCTTTACGTTAAAAAGAAATCCTTTTAGAATCTTTATGTTTTTGTCAGAGGATTTTGCATGCTATCAATTACATTTCAAGCGTATCCCGCTCATTTTTCTGGAACTATTATCGTTGGAGCTTTTGAAGGAAACACTTTATCTGCTTCTGCGCAAAAATTGGATACCCATCTAAAAGGAGCCTTGGCACGTGCTTTAAAGATATATGCGTTTTCAGGAAGATCTCAGGATGTATGCACTATCCTGGCACCAACTGCTGAGATAGACCAAGTTATCGTTGTGGGTCTTGGAAAAGAAAGTGCGTGTACGTTGCAAGAGCTTGAGGAGATCGGTGGGCGTTTATTTTCCTATGTCCGTGCAAAAGAAGCGTGTGTTTTGTTGGATGCCTTTTCTACCGTTTCCATGCCAGGAATTTTTTTCGCAGAAGGGGCGCTTCTTAGGTCCTGGCGTTTTGACAAATATTGCACGAAAAAACCAATAGATAAAATGCCTCATTTGGAAACGCTGTGCATTGCTGTTACAGATGTTGCTGTAGCCGAAAAAGAATTTGCTCCCTTAAAACAACGCGTTCAGGGTGTATTCGAAACACGTGCGCTTGTTTCTGAACCCGCGAATGTGCTTTACCCCGCCTCCTTTGCGACACGTGCTGAAGAAATTTTATCCCCTCTTGGAGCACAGGTTGAAGTTTTCGGAAAAGAGCAGATTGAAAAACTTGGTATGGGTGCCTTGCTAGGTGTTGCGCAAGGTAGTGTGCGAGAGCCACGTGTTGTCGTTTTAGAGTGGAACGGTGTTGCGACCAAAGAAGCTCCTATTGCTTTTGTAGGGAAAGGTCTCACTTTTGATAGTGGGGGTATTGACCTTAAACCACAAAAAGGCATGGAGGAAATGATTCATGACATGGCGGGTGCGGGAGCCGTACTGGGTCTTTTCAAAACACTCGCCCTCCGTAAAGCACACGTACACGCTGTGGGTGTTTTAGGCCTTGCAGAAAATATGCCCTCTGGATCAGCTCAACGTCCTGGAGACATCGTCAAAACTCTTTCTGGAAAAACAGCCCATGTTCTGAATACAGATGCCGAAGGGCGTTTAGTACTGGCCGATGCTTTGTGGTATGCCTGCGATCGTTTTAAGCCGAGAATCCTGATTGATCTTGCTACCCTTACGGGTGCTATTGTGAGTGCGTTAGGCGCAGAATTTGCAGGACTATTTTCTAATGATGATTCGCTTGCTGCAAATCTTATCGCTTGTGGAGACAAGATAGGGGAAAAATTATGGCGCCTCCCTATGACGGAAAAGTTCGACAAAGACATCGATTCTGATGTAGCAGATGTTAAAAATCTGGGAACTTCCGGAGAAGGAGGCAGTATCACGGCAGCGCAGTTCCTCAAGCGTTTTATTAAAGAACCGGTTGCTTGGGCGCATTTAGACATCGCTGGAACTGCCTGGACGCGAAAAAATACAGCTTTGGCAGCAAAAGGAGCTACAGGATTCGGAGTGCGTCTATTAGATGCGTTTGTAAAAGAGTACTGTGAAAATTAAGAAGGTTGAGCATAGAAAGTGGATGAAACGGCGTATGAAGCAGCTCCTGGAAAACTAGACAAAGTCCTTGTCAAGTTGCTTGAAAAAGCTTTTAACTCAGGCATACGTGTTACAGTGTACAGCCCGATTTCAGAACGCATTGCAGCACTTGATGAATACCTTTGGACTTATCATCCAGGAGCGTTTCTACCGCATGCGGCTTCTCCATCTGAGGATGCAGCGCTGCAACCTATCTGGTTAACGGACAAAACCGAAAACCCGAATAAAGCGACGCTTCTTATCCTGCTAGATACGCAAGATACCGAACCTTTCGAAAGGATGTTCGAAAAAGTGTTTTTTTTATTTCCCTACGAAGAAGCGGAAGGCGTGCAAAAAACACTAGCCGAGAAAGCTTCTTCCCTTTTATATTGGAGGCAGTCTCCGGAAGGAGAGTGGAGTAAAGAAGAAAAGGAGGAATTATGGCCTGTGAAAGAACACTGTCAATCTTAAAACCCGATGCAACAGCACGGAACATTACGGGCAAGATTAATGCAAAATTTGAAGAAAATGGATTACGTATCATAGCGCAACGACGTGTGCGCTTAACACGGGCAGAAGCGGAATGTTTTTATGCTGTCCACAAAGAACGCTCCTTCTTTGCAGATTTGTGCACTTTTATGAATTCCGGCCCTGTTGTTGTGCAAGTCCTTGAAGGAGAAAACGCGATTATCAAAAACCGCGATATTATGGGGGCAACGAATCCTAAGGAAGCGGCACCGGGTACAATTCGCGCACTGTTCGGCTTATCGATTGATCAGAATACGGTGCATGGTTCGGATGCCGCAGAGACTGCCGCTCGAGAAATTGCTTTCTTTTTCCGTGAAACGGAAATTTTAGGATGATTAAAAAAGGAAAGTAAGTAATGCACTGCTTTTTACGTTTCGGCCTTTTAATCGCTTTCTTTTGTGGATCCCTCGCAGAAGGGATGGAGAATACTGGAAACGAAGAGTACTGGATTATTGATCGCGTTCAGGTAGAAAACAAAGGAGCTGATGCAGTCTCTGCACGGGAAAAAGCGCTGCAAGAAGGTCAACGACAAGCCTTTTTGGGCTTATTAAATCAGCTGCCGATAGCAAATTCAGCAAAAGAAAAGCTTACAAACACAAAAGGTGCTGAAATTTTAGGGCTTATTTTTGATTTCTCCGTTCAAGATGAACGTGTGGCTCCTGGAAAATATCGCGCTTTATTACGTTATCGTTTTCCAAAAGAAGCGGTTGGCCGGTGGCTAGAGTCCAAGCATATCGTGTTACAAGAAGAGGCACTGGATAAAATCATTACCAAAGAGACAAAATCTACTTCCCTACCTTCCGACAGTCCTTTGGATAAAGCTTTTGCCGATGCTTTTGGGCCAGAGGTGGTATCCTCTCCCTCGGTACATCGGAAAGAGTCTCCTACCTTAGAGGCGCTAAAAAAAGATGTGTATGTTGAAATTCCCATTGCGCATTTTTCCGATTGGTTTCTTATAAAGAATCGGCTTGAGCCTTTTCAAAAAATGTATAGCCTTTATATGTACTCTCAGAATTGGGTGATTTTGCAGGTTTCCTCTGCTTTTCTCAATGCGCATGAATACCTAAAAGAACAAGGTATGGTGCTTGAGCCTGTTGAAACAATATGGCGGTTGTCATGCAAAGAAATAACCTAAATCTCAGAGTGACATCTTTCTTAACACTTCCTAATTTTCTATCGTTTGGACGTCTTGCTGGAGCGGGTATTTTGCCTCTTTTTATGCAGGCTCCTTTGATAGCGTTTATCCTTTTCTCCTTGGCGAGTATTTCTGATTTTTTCGATGGATGGGTTGCCCGTAAGCATAAAAGTACGTCCACAGTAGGGCGCCTTCTTGACCCATTAGCGGATAAATTCCTTGTGGGAAGCGCTTATTTTTTGCTGTTCCGTATGGAAGTCGTACCTGCTTGGCTTATGGGAATCATTATGGCGCGGGATATAGCCATTATTTTGGGCGTTATTTATCTGTGGTACGAAGGTGACAGAGTCCATTTTACAGCAGGTCCTATTCTTTTAAGTAAAATAAATACGTTTGTTCAGCTTAGTTATGCGGGTTTTATGTTTGGGAATAGCGCAGGTATTTGGCATGTAACATGGTCGCACGCGACATGGGTTTTAGCCACGTTAACGATAGCTTCGGGTATATCCTATTTAGAATTTTTTTTAGAGAGGCGTCTATGAAAGATACGCTTGCTCGACGCTGGTTTTGGATTATAGAAAGCGGTGTAGGAGTCTTATTTCTATGCATATTTGGATCTATCATTTTTCCTTTTGCCTTTAGCTTTATGTTTGCCTACGGCTTAAGTCCGCTCGTGGAAAAAAGCCTGCGTTATGTACCTTCACGAACGTGTATCGCTTTAGGGATGATTTTATGTCTGATTCTGTTGGGTATCATGGGGGTCTCTTTTGTTTTACCTATCCTGGAGCAAGAATGTTCCAAGCTTGCGGTGAGAATTCCATCTTACATTTCTTATCTTGGATCCTTGCACGGACCAACGCTCGAGAAATTGCACACTTTCCTTTCAGAAGAACAGGTGTTGCAAATACGCGAAGGATTGATGCTATCTATTGGGCGCTCAGCTGGAACGCTTTCTGCTCTACTACATCCTTTGCTATCTAGTGGGATAGCTTTGGCGGGAATGGTATCGACCTTTTGCCTTATTCCAATTGTACTATTTTATTTCCTTAGAGACTGGCCTCATATTGTTTACAGTGTGGAACATTCCCTACCTTTATCGATTCTCCCTACTTTCGAAGAAATACGGAAACGTATTCGCAAAAGCTTAAGTCGATATTTGCGTGGGCAATTTCTTATCGCCATCATACTAAGTGGTTATTATAGCGTTGGTTTGTTTGCCATTGGCATTGAATCGGCTGGCGTGCTCGGTATAATAACAGGGTTTTTATCCTTCGTTCCATTTATTGGCGCATTAACGTTATTTTTAGTGACGCTTTTGATTTGCGCTGTGCATTACGCAAGTTTTGGCAAGCTAATAGCTTTAGCCTCCTTATTTTTATGCGCACAATTTTTAGAAATGCATTTCTTATATCCTCGATTTGTTGAAAAAGAAGCAAGATTGCATCCAGTATGGGTATTATTTTCTCTGCTCGCTGGTATGCAATTAGGGGGGCTTATCGGTATCATTTTCGCCATTCCGGCAGCCTCTATTTTGAATGCCATTCTTACATATGCACAGGAAAGATTTCGCTCTTCTGCCTTTTATTTGGAAAAAGCCGAGGAGTCTTTATAAGTGCAGCTTGTTCTTAACCTTCAGCAGGAGCGAGATTTCCGTTGGCAAGGATTTGCACAAGGAGCAACCAATCAAGAAGCGCTCTCGTGGCTTAAGAATTGGCCTTACTGGCCTACTTATGGGGTAGTTATTTATGGACCGGCGTGTTCTGGAAAGACACACTTAGGGCGCTTATGGCAAGAGGGTTCTGGAGCGCATCTTTTAAAACCGCAAGATCAAAATACGCCTCCTCTTGCTTTGGCTTCTCTTCCCATCTTAATCGATGGGTTTTCTGATATGCCTTGGGACGAAGATTGGCTTTTTCATTTTCTGAATGCACGATTCAATACACAAGCAAGAATCCTGATTTTAGATCGAGCCCCCCCCTGCGCGTGGCCTGTTAAAAAACCTGATGTCCGTTCGCGATGTCTAGTTTTACCCTCCGTTGGGATTCATGCACCGGATGAAACTTTTATAGAGGCTTTTCTAATTGCCTTGTTTCGCGAGCGGGGGGTTACTCTTTCTCAAGGCGTTGCAAGATTTTTATCCATTCGTTTAGAGCGCTGTTATGCAACTATTTTGCAAATGGTGGAGCATTTAAATGCGTGTTCCTTACGACTCAGTCGGCCAATAACAGTACCTTTCTTAAAGGAAATAGGAGGCATTGAAGGGTGAAATTTCTCGATCGTGCTAAAATTTATATAAAAGCAGGTAACGGAGGAAACGGATGCCAAAGTTTCCGCCATGAGAAATTTATTGAATTTGGTGGCCCCGATGGGGGGGATGGAGGAAAAGGGGGAGATGTCATAGCAGAAGCAACACACAATCTGAACACCCTTATCGATTATCGTTATCAACAACACTTTCGAGCAGCAAACGGACATCATGGTCAAGGATGTCAAAAGACAGGAGCAAATGGTAACGATATAACGCTGCGTGTACCCGTTGGAACGCAGATCTTCGAGGATGCAACAGGGCTGATGCTCGCCGATATAATAGCAGAAGGACAACGCGTTATATTGGCGCAAGGAGGGCAAGGAGGACGGGGAAATGCTCGGTTTAAAACCTCTATCAACCAAGCGCCAACACGTGCTGATCCAGGAGAAATAGGAGAGGAATTATCTGTTTTATTGCACATGAAATTGATCGCAGATGTCGGCCTTATTGGACTCCCGAACGCAGGCAAATCCTCCTTTCTTAAGGCTACAACAAAAGCGCGTCCAAAGGTGGCCAGCTATCCTTTTACAACTTTGCATCCGCAGCTTGGAGTCGTCTCTTATAAAGAACGAGAATTTGTTCTCGCTGATATTCCTGGACTGATCGCAGGTGCCCATAAGGGCATCGGGCTTGGAGATCAATTTTTAAGCCATATAGAGCGCTGTAGTGTAATGCTGCATATCATCGACGCGACACAAGAAGATCTGTATGACGCATACAAAACAGTCCATCAAGAACTTGTCGCCTATGGAGCAGATTTAGAGAGCAAAAAAGAATGGGTTGTTTTAAATAAAAAAGATTTGTTGCCGCCTAAGATGTTTGAAAAAGAGAAAGATACGTTAGAAACCCGCTTAGGACAATGCGTTTTTCCTTTATCGACACAAACACATGAAGGATTTGACACGCTTTTTGATGCTTTACTTCCGACTCTTGCCTGCGGTACGTTCACTCCAAGCGAAGAAGTTTCTCTATTAAATCACGAAGTCGTACAAAAAGAGAATCATTCTTGAAGGATACCAAATGAAAATACTTGTTACAGGAGCTGCCGGTTTTATCGGCAATCATGTTGCCTTGAGTCTTTTAGACGCGGGGCATGAAGTATTAAGTATTGATAACTGTAATGCGTATTATGATCCTTCCTTAAAGGCAGCACGTTTGGAGCGCTTACAATCCTATGCAGCGTTTGAAAATATAAAATTAGATTTAAGTGAAACGTTAAAAGTTTTGGATGTTTTTTCCAAGTTCTGTCCGCAACGGGTGATTCACCTTGCCGCACAAGCCGGTGTCCGCTATAGTTTTGACCATCCAGAGGCGTATGTTTCCTCAAATTTAGTGGGTTTTTTTAGTGTTTTAGAAGCATGTCGCCAGGCTCATGTTGAGCATCTTATTTACGCTAGCACAAGCTCTGTGTATGGAGCCAATAAAGAAATGCCCTTTTCAGAAAAAGCTCCTGTCAATCACCCCCTCAGTTTTTATGCGGCTACAAAGCGTTCTAATGAAGTCATGGCACATGCTTATAGCCATCTCTACAAGATTCCCACAACAGGAGTGCGATTTTTTACAGTTTATGGCCCTTGGGGGCGCCCTGATATGGCACTTTTTAAATTTACAAAAGCAATCTTAACCGGTGAGCCGATCATCCTTTATAACTATGGAAAAATGAAGCGCGATTTTACATATATCGACGATATTGTAACCGGTGTTATTAAAGTGAGTGCTCAACCGGCAGAAATTTCTTTGGAAGCGAAAGACATTGATAAAAGTCCTGTCGCACCTTATCGGATTTATAACATCGGAAACAGTGCACCTGTTGATCTCACGGATTATGTGCGCGCTATTGAAGAAGCTCTTGGTAAAAAAGCGACATGTGCCATGGCTCCTTTGCAGCAAGGAGATGTACCAGAAACTTACGCGGATACAACTGCTTTGCAGCGCGATTTTTCTTATCATCCAAACACACCAGTTGCCGAAGGAGTTGCTCGGTTTGTTACTTGGTATAAAGATTTTTATAATATATAAAAAGGCATAGTAGGAACGTTTGTGAAAAAAAACTCTCTCTTTTCTGTTTTGCAAAAATTTCGCATCTTACTGACACGAAAAGATAAAAAGCGTTGGATTTTGATGGTGGTGTCTTCGCTTTTTTTTTCTTTTCTGGAAATCATAACAGCCGGACTGATCGCTATGTTTGCACGTGTTCTGACAGAACCAGAAATAGGGGGTACGCTATTAAAAAAAATCTATGAGCCTTTTGGTGTCGACTATTCCGCTACACCAAATCAAGCAATTTTAGGACTATCTTTAAGTGTTGGCGGTATATTTTTTATAAAAAACACTCTTGGTTTAATGGATACTTTTTGGAAGCATTTTTCTATCCAATCAATGTGTTGTACTTTTAGGGAACGTTTATTGCATAATTATACGTGTATAGATTACAGTGTTTTTTTGACACACAATTCTTCTTTTTACGCGAACATAGTAGAACATGATACGTTTATTGCTTTTACTTCTGGCTTAGCAGCCATAGCCATTATCTTCTCCGAAGGGTTTGTCGCATTAGGGCTTTTCTCCGTTGCTATTTTTTTAGACCCTATCGTAACTTGTATTATCTGTTCGATCACAGCTCTTTTAGCAAAAGGAATTTCGATATGGGGACTGCCACAATTTTCTCGTTGGGGCGAGCGTTATCAGAAAGAATATCAACTTTCCTACCAGCATGTTTATGAGTTTTTTTATGCTTTTAAAGAGCTGATTCTATTTGGAAAACGAGCGCATTTTATTAACGAACATCAGAAGCATTCTGTCATACAAGGTCGAATGTACGCCTTGAAAACAGCTGGCGGAGATGTACCACGCTTTCTCATCGAGATGGTGTTTGTTGGTGTTTTTCTCCTTGCTGTTATGATCTTTTTCTGGAAAGAGAGCACATCTTCTGCAATAGTAATGACGCTAGGAGGGTATTTATATATAGGATTTCGGCTAATACCGAGTGCCAATCGTATTATATCACAGGTTACTATTTTAGAAGCTGCAATTCCTGCACTAGAACGCGTTTATAAAGAATTTCAAAAAAAATTTACTCAGGAAAATTTTTGCTCATGTCCGGAATTTGCCTTTAATCATTGCATCTCCGTAAAAGGTATCCACTTTCAGTATCTCAATACCCACAAAGAGGCCTTGTCAGATATCACATTAGAGATAAAAAAAGGAGAGACGATTGGTATTGTTGGCGCTACAGGATCCGGAAAATCCACCCTTATTGACCTTATTTTAGGGTTTCTGAAACCCAAAATCGGGGAGATATGTGTAGATGAGCACTTTCCCGTGACTACTTTCGAATGGCATCAATGCATCGGATATGTTCCACAGACACCGTACCTTGTAGATGGAACGATTGCCGAGAACATTGCCTTTGGATGCGAGCATGTAGATACATTGCAGCTCAGCAAAGTTATTGAACAAGCACAGTTACGAGAGCTTGTAGATTCTCTTCCACAAAAAGAAAGTACTCTTGTCGGCGAACGCGGAGTACGCCTCTCTGGTGGTGAGCGGCAACGCATTGCGATCGCACGTGCTTTGTACAATAACCCAGGAATGTTGATATTTGATGAAGCGACCTCTGCTTTGGACAATGAGACAGAGGCACGTCTTATAGAGACAATCTACACTGTAAGCCAAGGACGGACAGTTATCATGATTGCACACCGCGTCACAACCTTGAAAAATTGCAACCGTATCGTCGTTATGAAACAAGGAAAAATTGAAAAAATTGTTCAGTATAAGGACCTTATACAATGAGCATTCTCAGCATCAAAAATGTAATAAAAGAATTTATGCTTAAAGTTGGTTTATTTGAACCTATCACAATCACCCAACATTTCTTTCAACACATAACAAATCGTCATGTCGTTATGGGAGAGGAAGGTTATAAGACATTGAATATCGGTCAGAAGGTACGAGAAATTGTCTTAGCAATCGAAAAATTGGGGGGGGGGGAGAATCGGTACAACTTTAACGAAAAGAAAGTGTTAGAATTTGAGGCATGAAATTCTTTGAGAGCCTTTGAGTTGAGGAATTGTAACGAACCCATACTTCAAGAAATAGCAAGGAAATGGTTGTGCGATTTATGACTGATATAAAGATTGCTGTTGTTGGTTGCGGATATTGGGGGAAGAATCTCGTCAGGAATTACGCTGAGCTGGGTGTTTTAGCGTGTGTTTGTGATGCCAATATGCCAGCCGCAGAACAAGCATCCAAATGCTACAATGTTCCCTGCTGTTCTTTCGAGGAAATTCTCGCAAGCGATGTATCTGGAGTGGTTATTGCTGCTCCGGCAGTGCAGCATTTCGCCTTAGCGCGCGCTGTTCTTGAAAGAGGCAAACACGTTTTTGTCGAAAAACCTCTATCTTTAAAACCAGAGGATGCGCGTACTCTTTGCCAGCTAGCGCAACACCAACGGAAGGTTCTTATGGTGGGCCATTTGCTACAATACCATGCGGCGTTCTTGTCGTTAAAAGGTTTTGTTGCGGAGGGAAGCATTGGGAAGCTTCAATATATTTATTCTCATCGTCTGAATTTGGGTAAGTTCCGCAATGAAGAAAACATTTTGTGGAGTTTTGCACCCCATGACATCTCGATGATTCTAAGTCTAGCAGATGAAGCTCCAACACGTGTTTCTGCTATTGGAGGATGCTATCTGACGTCGCAGATTTATGATATTACAACAACACATCTTTCTTTTTCTAATGGCATTGATGCGCATGTGCTCGTTTCCTGGCTGCATCCCTATAAAGAACAAAAACTTATTGTGATCGGCTCCCATGGCGCGATGGTCTTTGACGATACAGAACCCTGGGAACGCAAATTGCAGCTGTACTCTCACCAAATAGACTTATCTGGTACTGTTCCAGTCGCAGCTAAAGCTGACGTTCAATTTATGCCTGTTGCACCAATGGAACCTCTACGCAATGAGTGTCAGCATTTCATAGAGTGTATCCGCACAGGAAAAATGCCTCGTACAGATGGAGAAGAAGGGGCACGTGTCCTAGCCGTATTAGACAGAGCACAAGCCTCCTTACAGGGAAAGTTCTAATGTCGGAAGAAGGATTTTTCCGACATGAAACCTCTTTAGTTGATCCTGGATGCGTTATTGGTGC
>JAIRST010000038.1 GCA_031255325.1 Holosporales bacterium
TTTGGCTGTACTAAAGAAAGTTTCTCCTAAATATTGCTCTTTGTACTCGCTATCCTCTTGAATCCGCATCCTTCCTAATACAAGCCATGGGCTCCGCATTCCTCACCGGTTCCGGGTACTTCTTCATTTGATTCCTTTTAAAAGCACCTCTATATTATCCCCCTTTAAAGGGTAATCCTTTTGTGCGGCGTTTTTCTAGGATGGATGCCAAGCCCGATATTTTTTGCAAGTTGGCTTCGTTTTGTTGCATAATTGGGGGCAACCATCGGATAGGTATTCGCCAACCCCCAGCGATTACGATACTGCTCAGGAGTCATATTATAAGTTGTCCGCAAATGCCGTTTGAGCATCTTGAGTTTTTTCCCGTCTTCTAAGCATATAATATAATCTGGATGGACAGACTCTTGTACAGAAACTGATGGACGGATTATAGGAGAAACCTGGTGAGGTGTCATAACAATAGTACTGAGCGTTGTATATACTTCATGAATAATTCCCGCGATATCTGACGCATCGACAGGTTTAGCAGATAACTGCGCTGCAACAATATGCGTCGTCAAAGATAAAAGTTCCAAATTATCGCCAAGCGTACCTTGTGGCGATTCTTTTAAAAAAACGTCTATTTCTTCACCCATTGACCTTCTCCATTTGTTGTATAGTAATCTTTACGTTATCCTTCATCCGTCAAGATACGCTCATAAACGATTGCGGTAACCCCATGATCACCCAGAAGATAGTACCCACAACGTCGACCAATTTTTTTGAATCCAAATGCTTCATATAAATGCCTCCCACTTACGTTGTCTTCGGCAACTTCCAAAAAAAGCTTTTGCACGCCCAATTGGTGAGCTTTTATGAAAAGCGCTTCTAGCAGACTCCATCCTAGCCCCTTTCTCCGATGCCCGTTCATTACGCACAAAGTATAAACTTCCGCTTCATCAACTACAACGTGTAAATCAATAAATCCTACAATTTTAAATTGATTTTCTTCAATAACAAAGCCATCATACAAAGGATTATCAAAAAAAATTTGGAAATCTTGCGC
This sequence comes from Holosporales bacterium, assembly GCA_031255325.1. Classification (GTDB taxonomy): domain Bacteria; phylum Pseudomonadota; class Alphaproteobacteria; order UBA3830; family JAIRMZ01; genus JAIRST01. The sequence continues at coordinate 1,046 of JAIRST010000038.1, forward strand.
ACTCCACCCTAAGGAAAAACAGTGTTGATGAATCTCCGCAAGTTGTTGAGCAGAAGCTTTGCGGATAGGAAAGATACGATATGTCATAAGACAATCGTAGCATACAAAATATCTCGTTTTATTGCGAAAATAGGAAAGTAAACGTCCCTGTTTTACAACATGTCCAGGGTTGTGTTATCAGCCTAAGAAGGGTCAACAACTGCCCAAATATCCGATAGAGAAACGCCGATAAGGCACATAACTAAGGTTCGAGGATTCTCTTGACTTAAGTTTCTGATTGTCCTTTGCAACTTTGTAAATGCTGCATTTTCTATTTGGCGGACACGTTCACGGGAAAGATTCACCCGTTGTGCGACCTCACCCAAAGTAAGGGGCTCTTCTGCCAATCGACGCATTGAGAGAACTTTATACTCGCGAGGCGTTAAATGCTTGATTGCACATACAAGCAGATTTCGCCTATAATCAAGCTCTTGCTGATGTAAGGTCGTTGTTTCCTGATTCTCTGTGGTATCTTCAACCCAATCCTGCCATTCATCACCGTTTTCTTCTTCAGAACGAGGCGCATTCAAGGAAAAATCTGATGCAGAAAGACGCCTCTCCATTTCGATGATTTGTTCTGTTGGTACATTCATTTTTTCCGAAACCTGACGTACCTCTTCTGGAGATAAAATGCGCTTATCAGCAAATCCTAAAGCTGCCTTTAACCGATTGAGTCCGAAGAAGAGTTTCTTATGCGTCTTTTGCGTGCTGATTTTTACAAGAGACCACGATCGCATAATATAATCTTGTATGCTAGCTTTGATCCACCATTGGGCATAAGTCGAGAAACGAAAACCACGTTCAGGATCAAAGTTACGTACTGCTTGCATAACACCGATAGCGCCTTCGGCAATTAAATCCTCAACAGGTAAACCATAGCCACGGTATCCACGCGCAATTTTCCATACAAGTTTCAAGTGGCTTTTAATGATTTTATCCATCGCTTCTGCATTACCCGCTTCCTTCCATTCCTTAGCCAACATATACTCCTCATCCTTTCCAAGAGTAGGGAATGCATTAATGTTGGAAACATAATGGGATAAGCTAGAAACATTGCCGAGATGTGGATTATGGAACATATATTTATCAATTTTACACAAAAATTACTTCATTTTTAAGATTATATCTTATAAAAAGGCCATGCAAAAGCCCAAAATTCGTACTAAGATTCCAGCATAGAGGCCTGCAAGGAGGTCGTCTCCGATGATGCAAGCAGCGGCCATCCTAAGCGAAGTATCCGAACGTTTAGACAGGAGATCCACGGAACGAATACCTCCTTTCTTTTTGATGTCAAAAAATCGGAAAAGAAGAAAAGCACCGATTTCGGCTATCTGTGTATCGGGAACGCAAATAAGCGCTAAAAGCTGACCGAGAAATTCGTCAATTACGATGTAAGGAGGATCTTTTTCGGATGTAAATCGCAAGATATGCAGGATTGCTCTCCATCCTAAAATACTTCCCACAAAAAGCAGCGTAATTGCGAAAGGCGAAAAGATATGCGGTCTTCCTATCGTCCACAGCATAAGGGCGAGTAATGCACCGCATGTTCCAGGGCATTTGGGAATCTTACCAATGCCTCCACATGTAGCGAAAAGCCATACTAATATCGTCGGGAAATGTTTATTACGTCTCAAGGCACTTGTCTCAGGAAAGGCTTGTTTCTCTTGTAGCTTAAAGTTAAGGGGCTTTCTAGCCGAAATATAAAACTATGCATTCATCAAAAAATATGATCTCTCGCTAGGGAATTATATTACAAAAGGCTTCATGGTCTTTATGTAACAAACCCCTCTTCAAGCTCTTTTAAAAACCCAAGATAATATGATTGTAGAGGGCTGAAAGTACGTGTAATTCAGCTTTCTTTTATCTCGTACATTATTTCAGTTGTTAGTCGACCAGCTCCAGCGTAGAATCCTTTTGAAAAAGCTGCAAAAAGCATGTAATAATAATTATAATGGGGGATAGTTTAGGGGTAGAACGCTCGGCTCTGGACCGGGCAGCCCTGGTTCGAATCCAGGTCCCCCAGCCAATCCGAACAATAAAAAACTATATTCCTTATAATAAGAAATCACCGAAGTTACGGCATTTATAATGTTTATCAATGCTTTTGGTGATAAGATCTGGATATCCGATAATCTTGTGGGGCATGTATGCTCCTCCGTATTTGCGATAAATTATAAACATAATAAAGTGTTAGAAAATCGCTTGTATAAATGGGGTTGTATAATATAAACTTTTGCGCCGATTGTAGAGAGTTATCGCAAAGTATTTGGCTATGTCTAAAAAAATGGGGTTTTTGTCCGTCTTATCGATCGTCATAGGGAGCCAGTTAGGCTCGGGTATATTCGTTTTACCGACAAGTTTGGCCCCCTATGGTTGGTACGGCTTACTTTCCTGGTGGGTTGCCGGCCTAGGAGCCATTTTACTTGCGCTCGTTTTTGCCGATTTAAGCACAAAAGTGACCAAGACAGGAGGCCCTCACGTTTTTATCGAAGCGGCCTTCGGAAAAACCGCAGCGTTTTACGCTGGATGGACATATTGGATTGTCTCTTGGATAAGCAGCTCTGTTGTTGTTATAGCAAGCATAGGTTATTTAACTCCAATAATTGGCAATCAATCCGCCATTATGCACGCGATCTTGGAAATAGCCCTACTTGTCAGCGTTACCTATATAAACTGTAAAAGTGTCCAGATGGCTGGGCGTTTGGAAATTATACTGACAGTTATCAAATATTTTTCTCTTTTTATTATACCGATCTTTACCTTGTCTTATTTCGACGCCTCAAACATTAAGGTTACCACAGAGGAAACTTCTACTTTAAAAATCATTGGGAACGTAGTGATGATGGCATTTTGGGGATTTGTTGGTGTGGAATCTGCAACAGCACCAGCCGAAGCCATAGCGAATCCTCAAAAAACTATCCCTATGGCTATTGTAATAGGAACGTCGTGCGTCGCCTTACTTTATTTTATAGATTGTTTAGCCATTATGGGAATTGTAAATGGAGCTGTCCTTGCAAAAACGGGTGCAGCGCATAGTCTTGCTATTGAAAAAATTTGGGGGCCGGAAAGTGCGCGCATTATGGCAGCTCTTGCTTCCTTAATTTGTGCTGGTACATTAAACGCATGGACGATCACTTCTGGACAAATAGCTTTAGGACTCTCTAAAGATGGGCTGTTACCGGCTTTTTTTGGTAAAAGAAATACGGCAGGTTCCCCTTACGTAAACATTATCATTAGCTGTTTAGGCGTTATTCCCTTGTTAATTCTTACAAAAAACAAAAGCATTGCGAGGCAAATTACAGATATTATTGATATTTCCGTAAATGCATTTCTTTTTATATATTTATTTTGCAGCGCATCATTTTTGAAATTGCTAAAGCCAAGACAATACATCAAAAAGGCTGTAGGAGTTTTAGCTATCTGCTTTTGTTTATGCGTCATTTATGAAAGCGGTCTTTCAACCAATGTAATGGCCGTATTATTTCCTTTAAGTGGTGTTTTTGTAAGACTTTTCTATACTCCCCCTGATAACCCACGCAAAATTTAGGACTGACATCCCCTACACACGGGGTGTACGAAGAGAAAGTCACCGTTCTTTTTAGAGAGGAAGAGAGTATGGCTTTTAAGATATCTGTTTTATCTATGAGGGGGAGATTAGGAAGGGTTTTTGAGTAAAAGCCTAGGAACTCTTTACCTATGAGGAGGAGCAGGAGAGCGGTGTTGAAAGGGGAAGTCTAATAGAGGAAGCGGGAAGGAGTAAAGAGAAGAGTTAAAGAGCTCTCCATTTCTATCATTTAAAAACGTTCGAAAGTGTTTCGGTATTTCAGGTAAGAGGGGTTTTTTT
>JAIRST010000046.1 GCA_031255325.1 Holosporales bacterium
GGTTAGATTTTCTAAATAGTCTCAGCTCTGTCAGTTCTCAGATGGCGCAAGATCTTGCAGAAAAATCGCAGAAAAGTTTTCTTGAAATGTATGGACATCTGCGACCGGGAACGTACGACATTCTTTCTCCGAGATATGACGAAGCTCCTGATTTGTATTTTGATTGGGCGTGTGTAAAAGAGCACCATCCTACGGAAAGGGCATCTTTTACCCTTTCTCTTCCTCAAATGCAACAAGTTGAACGTCTTTTGGTAGAGCATAAGCTCGATTATAATGTTGTCGGTATTTTTACCTTTATGAAAGCTGCTATTGAAGGACGTGAGTACGCAAAGTTCATCTTTACCAGAACATTAAGCGATGTTCTTTCTTTATTAAAAGAGCTAGGGGAAGGAGCCGACTTTGATCCGGAAGAGCTTTCTTACATTGATATTAGAGATATTCTTAATAACTACACATCGTCTTGGGATATCTATCAAACAATACGCAGAAGCATCCAATTAGGAAAAGAGCGGTACCATATTACATCCCAAATTTTGCTTCCTCCTTTGATTACAAAAATTGAAGATTTTTACTCTTTTTCTTTGCCAGAAAATCATCCCAATTTTATTACGCGCCAATCTGTAACGGCTCCCATTCTGAAAGATTTAACACGCGAAAATGATTTACACGGGAAAATCCTTTTTATCCCCAGTGCAGATCCAGGATTTGATTGGATTTTTACGCATGGTATCGCTGGGTTTGTCACAACCTATGGAGGCGTTAATTCTCACATGGCTATTCGCGCAGGAGAGCTTGGTCTGCCAGCAATTATTGGGGCAGGAGAAAAACTTTACACCCAGTGGGCTGATGCGCATGTCCTTCATATCGATTGTGCCAACCAAAAAGTCGAGATTATACGGTGAAGTTAGTTGGCATTACGGCAAGAGTTGATGAACATACATACGATAAAGAGAGGCGAGAACGTCGCGATGCCCTTGATCAGGGTTGGGCTTCTTTTTTATCATACTGTGGACTCGTTCCTGTATTGCTTTTCAATCATATGAAGACAAGTCTCTTTCTTATACGGACATTGCCTCTTGTTGGTATTATTTTCAGTGGTGGGAACACGTTACAGAATTATGGCGGGAAAACCCCAGAACGAGATGCACTAGAAAAGGCTATTCTAGACCATGCTATGCCTAAGCGGCTTCCTATTTTAGGAGTATGCCATGGTATGCAAATCATCCAACATCATTTTGGAGGAGTTTTGGAAATTGTCCCAAACCATGTGGGAAAGCACCACGCTCTTTGTTCCGGAAGAATGGTCAATAGCTACCATACCTATGGAACAAGAATGACAACGCCAGATCTTTGCGTATTAGAAAAAACGGAAGATGGTGTTGTTGAAGCGGTTGCGCATAGAGCTCTTCCCATAAAGGGCCTTATGTGGCATCCAGAAAGAAATTTACCTGTAGATGAACAAGACGTCGCTCTTTTTAAGCGACATTTTTTTATATGAAGCAAGCTCTTATCGATATCATTCAAGAAGCGGGGAAAATCGTTGCGTCATACTGGGGAAATGCGACACATACCCAGAAAGACGACCTTTCTCCCTTAACAGAGGCGGATAAAGCATCGCATGTCTATCTATCAAAGGCTCTTTCGGAACTTACCCCCTTTCCCATTGTTTCCGAAGAAGAGGAGCCAGAGTATGATAAGCGCAAGACGTATACTCAATACTGGCTTATCGATCCGCTAGATGGCACAAAAGAGTTCATTAATGGCCATCGCGACTTTTGCGTCAATATCGCTCTTATTCAGAATAAAGCACCTATTATAGGAATGATTTTCGCCCCTTTATTGAACGAGTTGTATTATGCGAAAAAAGGAGAAGGATTTTCTTATACAGGACCAGAAGACTTTAAGACGATACCTCAAGCACAATCCCGGCGTACTGTCATTAGCCGTTTCCATCATTCTCAAGCAACACAGCATTTTTTGTCTATAAATGCACTGACAGAAACTATAACCATAGGAGCTGCCCTAAAATTTGGCTATTTAGCCGCCGGACGTGCGGATATTTATCCGCGTTTTGAGGGGTCAAAAGAATGGGATATTGCCGCGGGGCATTTGATTTTAGAAGAATCAGGCGGAGCGATTATAGATTTAAAAACACATTACTCCCCAATTTATAATAAGCTTTCTATGAAAAATAATGCCTTTATCGCTTGCAGGAAGGGTATTGATTTCAAAAGTCTCACTTTTCCCGAGAACATATGCGTGGGTTAATTCTTGCCGCAGGACGTGGATCTCGCATGGGCGATCTGACAAAGGAGCGTCCTAAATGTTTACTACACGTTTTAGGGAAACCTCTGATTGAACACCAACTTTCCGCTTTAAAGGAAGCAGGCATAACAGATGTTTGTATTGTTACGGGGTATCAAGCGCCCTATCTTGAGGGATACGGCACATGTCGTACTTACAACCCTAGATGGGCAGAAACAAACATGGTGTATTCTATGCTTTGTGCTGCCAGTTGGCTTGAAAAAGATGATTGTGTTATCAGCTATGGGGATATCTTCTATGACACACGCCTTGTTCGCGATCTGATACCTTCAACACCCCTTGTATCGATCACTTATGATCCTAATTGGCTTTCTTTGTGGCGCAAGCGGTTTGCTGACCCTTTAGAAGATGCCGAAACTTTCGTCCTATCTCCTCAAAATACTCTTCAAGATATAGGTCAAAAGCCGCATTCTCTTGAAGAAATTCAAGGGCAATATATGGGACTTTTGCTGTTCAAAAAAGAATTTTGGAAGCAAGCTCCTCTTCCCGATAATGACAATCTTTTTATGACAGATTTCTTAAGACATATTTTAAAAATAACTCCTATTGGCTGTATTCCTAATCTTTATCCCTGGGGAGAAATAGATTGTGCTTCTGACTTGCAGATCTATAGGGAATAGATCTTTTCAGTTAAGAAAGCGTTTAAGCAATAATAACGGCCAGCAGTTTCTGCCGTGTGACAATTTCTTCAAGGCGAGTATGCGTTTTTTCAATAATATCCTCAGGGGCTCGCGCGCGAAACATCTTGTCATTCAGCCGCTCTTCTAGTTTTTGCTTTTCT
>JAIRST010000018.1 GCA_031255325.1 Holosporales bacterium
TGTTACCCAATCATATGTATGGGATAAAGTTGTTTCTGTAGCTGTTGCGCGCACCCATATTGCCCCCGTACCTTGGGTAATTTCTTCACCAATGTGTCGCATTTCATCGTTAGGTTCAAAGTCAGATGCTCTAATGGTTGCCAATATAACCTCTATAGGTGCGTCAATCCCTCTCATATCTCCTTAAACTCTACTCTAGAATCTTATTAGGATTTCATTAAGGTATTATTTATACTATAAGATATGGAGGAAATATGATAAAAATCCTTCTTGTAGAAGACAACGAAATGAATCGTGACATGCTATCTAGAAGATTAGCCCGAAAAGGATTTGATGTTGTTGTAGCCGTTAATGGACAAGAAGGGGTCAATATAGCAACAAGCAGTGTACCAGATCTTATTTTAATGGATGTGGATCTCCCCGTTATTGATGGATTAGAGGCTACCAGACGCCTTAAAGCAGATACCACAACAAAACATATTCCCATTATCGCGCTGACAGCGCATGCATTAGTGGAAGATCGTACTAAATCTCTTGAAGCCGGATGCGATGACTATGACACAAAGCCTATAGAATTTACACGACTTATGGGAAAAATAGAAGCTTTGCTTAAACAGGAGGGTGTATGACGCCTATCTCTATTATTCAGGAAGAATTATGCCAATCTATTGATATCATTATGAAAAGTATTTCTTTTCTTGCAGGCCAGATTGGCCAAGAAGCACTTCCAGATACGTATGAAAGCGATCTTCATCAGGTTGATACAGCAACGCAAAAATTAAAGGCTTTTGTTAAAGATCTCAACACGCCCCCCCCAGAAGAACTCGCTGCTGTGGAAAGTTTTGCTTCTGCTTTAAGACACAATATGCGTACACCAGTTAATGCGATACGCGGCTATAGCGAAATCATCATGGAAGAAACTCGAGGTGTGTCAGAAGTGCAAGAACACTTAACTGCTATTATCAATACAACGGATAATATTTTGTCAAATACAGCAAAAATTAAACCTTCTTCGTGGTTGTAAAATACGCAAATAAAACAAAGGGCTGAATTGACAATTAATTGCAATCGCAATTAAATTAGTCTATAACTGGTTTTAAAGAAAGTTCTAGCATTCTTTTTAATTTTGAGTAACATTTTGTTTTTCCGTGCAATCTAGCAAAGTAATATCTCAGTATTGAGTTGCATGACTCTATCAGGCAAGGACTGACAATTGTATCAGGGGGTGCAGCATTTTTTTATCTATTTTTTGCCAAATGCAACAAAATCCCTTCAGTCCCTCTCAAACCCGGTATAGGTGTCAGTCCCAAGGGACTTTCATAGCACCTTCCGTTCCTGATACCCTAATATAGCAAAAAATGTTCGTTCCTTTATGAAACATCCTCCTTTATTTTCTCAACCGTTACACGCTCAAGCTTGCGGAAAGCTTATCCTTATAGGAGAACACGCAGTGGTATATGGACATCCGGCTATCGCGCTATCTTTGCCACAATTGCATCTGGACATTCATTCCACCTTAAAGGATCCTTCTTCTAATCCCATTTTATGGGAAACACAGATGCCCCTTTCCGAAGAAGAACGCCACAAGATGGACGCTGCTTTTGTCTTATGTCTGAATCTTTTTGCGACAGAAGTTTCTTCGAAAAAGGGAATAGAAGATGTCCTTAAAGAAAATCCACCCCTTTTAAAAATGCGCTCTTCCTTGCCACTAGGCGCAGGGTTAGGAGGAAGTGCCGCATTCAGCATTGCGTTAACGCGTCTGTGTGCACAAGCTTTTGGTGTTCAATTGACACGATCTATGACACAACACTATGCTCAACAGCTGGAGTTTATTTTTCATCACGCGCCAAGTGGTATTGATATAGAGGCTATTTTAGCGGAAGCACCTATTTTTTTTCAAAAAAATAAGTCTGTACGTCCCATTCCCTTCTTTCCTTCCTGTTGGATAGTGCTAATCGATACACAGGAACGTACGCCGACATGCATAATGATAGATAAAGTACAGCAGCATTTGACAAGAAATCCAAAAGACCATCAACATCTTGATTCCATCGGTTCTCTTGTGCAAAACGTGGCGGCTGCCCTTGAAGAACAGAATTTGGAATGTGTTGGAGCCTATCTAACGCAGGCGCATGAGCACTTACGAATCTTCGACATCTCAACACCAGCATTAGATCGCGCTGTAAAAGCTTTACGTGACAACGGAGCTTTAGGCGCTAAACTTACTGGCGGAGGCGGAGGCGGTATTGCTTTTGGTCTCTTCCTGCATCAGCCCAATATTTTGCCATTTGACAAATATGGTAACGTCCTTTTGTTGAACTTCATGAAAGAACCTTGTAGAAATCTCTAGAAAGAAAGGTGCTTTATATGCATTTTACGCAAGAAGATTTAGATCGTGCTGTTGCCGTTTTGGAAACGGAAGCACAAGGCGTTTTGTCTTTAAAAAAGACGTTAGATGTAACTTTTTTGAAAGCGCTTGATGTTTTGTTTACCGTTAAGGGACGTATTATCGTCACTGGCATGGGAAAATCAGGGCAGATTGGTAAAAAAATTGCGGCTACTTTTGCCTCTACAGGATCTCCCGCTTTCTTTTTGCATCCTGCTGAAGCAAGCCATGGTGATCTTGGAATGGTTACCTCGCAAGATGTCCTCTTTGCGCTTTCTTTGTCTGGAGAAACCGCGGAATTAGATGATTTAATCGCTTTTTCGTGTCGTTTTTGTGTACCTTTAATAGCCATTACAGGAGGACGTACGAGTACGCTAGCACGTGCTGCTGATATTGCTTTGATTTTACCAGATAATACTGAAGCCTGTCCTTATGGGCTTGTACCGACAACTTCTACGACAACGACGTTGGCGTTAGGAGATGCTTTAGCCGTCTGCCTTTTATCAAAACGTGCTTTTTCCCAAGAGGATTTTAAGAAATTTCATCCAGGAGGAAGACTTGGTAAACGTCTTTTAACTGTTAAGGATTTAATGCATACGGGCGTGGATCTACCTCTTGTTGCTGGGCATTTATCTATGGGACAGGTTTTGCCTATCATTACTCAAAAAGCTCTTGGCTGTGTAGGAATTGCAGATAATGAAAATTACCTTTTAGGGGTGATTACTGATGGTGACATCAGGCGCTATATGGGACCCGATTTTTTAAATCTGCAAGCACAAGAAGTTATGACAAAGAATCCTTTTACACTCTCCCCAGAAACATTCGCTTTGCAAGCGTTACAGCATATGAATCAAAGACAAATCACAAATTGCTTTATCGTTGATGAAAATCGCATTTTGCGAGGATTACTTCATATCCACGATTGTCTGCGGGCTGGATTGGCCTGATGGATGTTAAACAAGAGCGTCGTCATTCTTCAATCGTACGAAATGTAGGGTGCGGTGTTGCTTTAGGTATGATTGGAGTGATGTGTTTCTTTATTGGTCTTCCTATTTTTAAAGCGAGTTTTGTAGCGTCCCGTCCAGAAAATCTGCTTCCTCTTTCTCCTGCCAAAGGGGAAGAAAACCTAACAGGACTTGCTATGCGCGGCGAAACAAGTTCTGGAGAGCCATTTTTCTTATTTTCGGACCAAACGGGCATGGTAAACAAACTTCAATATTTAGAAAAACCTTATATAAAAGTTTTCATGAATAAAAATTTAGTACGGTATTGGGGGCAAGAGGGGGTATTTGACCCGAATGCTTCTCTTTTAACACTACGCAAAAATGTGCGCGCACTAACGGAATCGTTACTTATTGCAGAGACAGAGGAAGCTATTATCGATGCAAAAAACCGTAAAGCTTGGGGAAATAATCCGGTTAAAGGATTTTATACACAGAGTCTTCTAAGAGGAGCGGGCTTTCGGTACGATGGAGTCGAGGAACGTTTATATATTTCTGGACCTGTTCATATTACGGTTTATTAAAAGAGTATTATGCGTAAAATTATCCTTTCCTTTTTGCTATTAGCACTCAGTGCAAAAGCACAGGAGCCACAGAAACCTATACCTCCTCCTGCGGCACCACAAAAAGAGAATACTGTGCCGCCTCTTGAAGTAGATGCAGGATCCTTAATAGCAGATCAAAAAGAAAATAGTGTCCTTTTAAAAGATAAGGTTGAAGCCATTCAAGGAGATATGCATTTGTGGGCAGATGAGGTTTGGAGTGCGGCGCCTCCTGGCACCCAATTTGGGTTCAAAAATCCCAAAACTGTTGAGGCGCAAGGACAAGTTATTGCAAAAACACCAACGCAAAAGGGAAGCGCTGATACCGCAACCTATGAGGCAGAAACACAACGTTTGCACTTGGAAGGAAAAGAAGTTCATCTTATTGGGAAGGAGCAGCGGTTAACATCGTATGAATCCATCGACTACTGGGAAGAGGATCTCAAAGCCATCGCCCGAAAAAATGTCGTCTTGCATGCGAAAGATAAAGTAATAAAAACTGAGGAGCTTGTTGTCCTTTTTAAAAAAAATGCTGCAGGACGTTTAGAGTTTTCCTATGCTTTTAGCCCGACACGTGTTTCTATTGCAACCCCTGAGGAAATTTTTATTGGTGATCAGGGGACATATAATATGGAAACAGGTCAGGCAGTATTAGAAGGTAACGTGAGTGTTACACACCTTGCAGATCAATCGCGTCTTTTCGGTGCTTATGCCACGATTGACATGAACACAGGCGTTTCAAAGCTGTATGCAAAGCCTCCAGTATCTAGCACAGCAAAGCCTGTGGCTATTCAAGGAAAACTCCCCAAAGGAAAACCTTAATGCCGAATACGCACCAATTATCGGCGGAAAAACTTCTTAAAAGTGTAGGGAAAGGCACAAACCATCGTATTATCGTAGATGAAGTATCGGTGCACATTCGCTCGGGCGAAGTGGTCGCCCTTTTGGGTCCTAATGGAGCTGGCAAGACAACATGTTTTTCCATACTGTGTGGGCTGCTGGTGCCGGATAAAGGTCGCGTTCTGTTGGATTCTGAAGACATCTCCAGATTACCGATGTATCGGCGAGCACGCTTAGGGATTGGGTATCTTCCGCAGGAGCCATCGATTTTTCGAGGATTATCTGTTGAAAACAATATTCTTGCGGTTATGGAGCGCATTGAATCAGATAAGCAAAAACGTGAAGCCCGTCTTGTTCGCCTCCTTGATGACTTTTCTATTGCCCATTTGCGGAAAATACCTTCTTTAGCCTTATCTGGAGGAGAACGTCGGCGGTTAGAGATTGCCCGTGCATTAGCGACAGATCCCGTCTTTATTTTGCTTGATGAGCCGCTTGCTGGCATCGACCCTATTGCCGTTAACGATATGCGTACTTTAATTCGTCACCTGAAAGATCGCGGTATTGGTGTATTAATTACCGACCATAATGTTCGAGATACCCTAACTATCGCGGATAGAGCCTACATTATGTATGATGGTAAAATTATTGCGGAAGGAACGCCTAAAGAAATTATAAAAGACGAAAAGGCTCGACGCGTTTACCTTGGAGAAAGCTTTACTCTCTACACCTAGGGAGTATGGAAAGATATTTACCCCGTTTAGATTTGCGTTCGACCAAAGCTTTGGTCATCACACCAAAGCTGCAATTAGCTGTAAAAATGTTGCAGATGAACAATCTAGACCTTACAGAGTTTCTGCAGCAAAAGGCCGAAAGCAACCCCTTTATACAATTAGAAATACCTACGCCTTCTTCACGGGAAGAAGCGCATACAACAGAAAATTCTTCTTGGAAAGAACGTACTGTTAGGAAAGAGCAAGAGCCTTACGATCAAAGCGGTCAAGATGAGATATACGACCCTTTTGCGCAAATCGCCACACCCGTTTCGTTACGCGAGCATTTGACAGAGCAATTATGTGTCGCCTTCCCACAGCAAAAAGAGCGTATGATAGGGGCATTGCTGATCGATGCCTTAGATCCGCGTGGGTATCTTCCTTTGGAAACCCTCGATACGATAACGCAGACCACCCGAGCATCTTCCGAGGCCATTCGTCTTATTTTGCAAAAGATGCAGCATTTCACACCTATCGGGATTTTTGCTTCTTCTCTTAAGGAAAGTTTCAAGATTCAGCTAGAGGACACTCATAAACTTGACCCTGTCATGGAGATTTTAATCGATAACCTTGAACTATTCGGCCAGGGGTATTTTGAGAAATTAGAAAAACTTTGTAATGTCAGCATTGCAGAGATTCGTAACCGCGTACGGCATTTGCGTACATTAACCCCTTATCCCGCTGCTTCTCTCGATACGGATCCACTTCTACCTCGTATTCCAGATGTTATAGCCAAAGATCTTGGGGATGGGGATTGGATTTTGGAACTTAATCCTGAAACGCTGCCCAAAATTCTAATAGACCGGACGTACCATACCTATGTATCAACACGCGTTCATCGCAAAGAAGATAAAGAATTTGTGAGCCGAAATTTTGCTGAAGCTACTTGGTTGGAACGCATTCTGGAGCAACGGGTTTCAACAATTTTGCGCGTTGCACGCGAAATTATGTATCAACAGTCTGCATTCTTTGAAAAAGGTATGCACTATTTAAAACCACTGACGTTGAAACACATCGCAGAAGAGCTTAATTTGCATGAAAGTACGGTTAGTCGGGTGACATCGACAAAAAGTATTTTAACCCCTTTTGGTGTATTAACTTTTAAGTTTTTCTTTTCCTCGACTCTCCTTGATGGCCTTAAAGACACTGGGCATGCTGGCATTTCCGTATGTTTCCGGTTAAAATATTTAATCGAGAGAGAACCCCCTTCTGCTCCATTTTCAGATGAACAACTTGCAACGCTTCTTTTTAAGGAAGATGGGATAGTAATTGCACGCAGAACTGTTACCAAATATCGTGACAGCCTAAGAATCCCAAAAGCTGCGCAACGCCGCCGTATGCATAAAATGTCTGCAGCCTTTGAGGAATAAGAGAATAGGCCACTTTATAGAGCTCTTAGTTGGTATTTTATCTTTATACTGAGTGCTCTTCTGTACCGGATTTGCCATTTTTGGAGAACCCTTTTTAAAATGGGGGGGAACTTAGCTTGTTACTTATCCAATCAACGATTGCTTTGCTAGAATGACCAAAGTTTGCAATATATCTATCACGTAATACAGCAATGTTTTGAGGTTTTAAGTTTCGAATATTTGCTAAAGCTGCTATTAATTTTTGAGAAAGCTCCTTTTTGTCATTTAGCGTAAATATAGGTCCTAACTGTTTTTCTAAGCTAGCTTCCCATTTAACACCCACATCAGATCGTTCATACATTTCCATACATTCATCTGGTGTTTCCAAAGTAATGACTGGCCGTTCGTAAATGAACGCAAAATCAAAACGAATACTTGAACTATCTGAAATTAATACATCGGATTTAGACATAGATGGAGAACCATCTATGTCTAGATCAAAGTGAACATGCGTATAGGGTTTTAATCTTTGCTCCAAATTTTCAATTACACGTTTTTCTGATTTAAGACTTTGCGGGTGAGGACGCAGAATTATTTCAAATCCACTCTGAGCGAGCTCTATAATAAAATCGTTTCCATATGTGGCCAAAAACCCTTTACGCCCCCATGAGGGAGCTATCAGCAAAACAGGTCTTTCCGACCAGTTTCGATTATGGTTAGCAAGAGATGCTAATACATCAAAATAAGGGAGCCCAACAGAAACACATTCTTTTGTTTTTAACGCACGTAGTTTTTCAGTAATTCGTATACTATCCAAAGAAAACGCACCCACCATCAATACGGCATCATAAAAATCAAGCGAACCCTTACGATAGAAAGATACATCTGAAATGCTATGAAAAATATGCGCCATACATTCAACTCGCTGCGGCCTAATAATAGGATATCCTTTTGTTCCAATGTTCGGTGTGGTTGATAACATTATTTTGGCTTTGCTCATAGAAAATTTCCAAAAAGCTAATGCCCCTTGTCCTAAGTAACGTGATGACATATATCTGCTCTTTATCTGAAGAGCAGGATCATTTTTATCCATTGTTATATATCGAAATGCTATATGACGCCTGATCAGTTCTTCGATAACTGGCTTAAACGTATACAAATAGGCGCGTCCTTCGGAAAATACAAGGATCTGCTGATCCCATTTCTTTCCGGCTTCTTTAAGAAAAGTGCGTCCGAACATAAAATTCTCCAAAAAAATTAGGAATATCTAAAGTATCAACAACACCCCGAAAGACTTTTTTGTAAAATATCCAAAATGTTAATTTCATTACTTTCAATTATAAAATTACTTGCACGTTTAGAAGTGCACATTTTCGATGCGAGCGCATAAATATTTTCTACTTCGCAAAATTCTAAAAGATCCTTATTGAGTGACAATTCATTCATAAATTCAGCTACTGTATAGGCTAGCTGTTGATCCTCTACGCAACGCCATAGATTTTTCCCATCGACCAATTCGATCAAGGCCGAGAGAGTGAAAGAGCACGCCAAACCATGAGGAATGCCCAAATGAATGGTGAGAGGGTATGAGATAGCATGCGCTATTGCTGTGTGGCTTTGACTAATAGCTATCCCAGCTAAACAGCTAGCTTGCTGTAATTTTTCTCGAGCAACAAGATCAGATAGATTTATTTGAGTGTGTGATAAAAAGGTACACAGGAGCTTAATAGCTTCCCGTGCCATAAGTTGGCCTATAATTGTAGCACTCTTGTTCCATAAAGTTTCCATACTGTGGGAAAGGGCATCCAGCGCACTCCAGAGTGTTTCTTTCCTTGGTAAAGATAAAGTTAATTCTGGAGATAAAAAAACAGCCTTTGGATATAGAAGAGGATCCTCTAAAGAATGTTTTTTCATATGGGCATTATCCCAAATAGTCGCGAAGGACGTTACTTCCGCCCCAGTGCCAGCTGTTGTTGGAATGCAATATAAAGGTAAAGCTTTGTGCAACTTATGACTCTCATTTTCACGTAGATATTGAGATAAAGACCAATTTTCATTACAAGCTAAAGCTGCCGACAAAGCTTTAGCACTATCTATTACACTGCCTCCCCCAAGCGCTATAATAACTTCAATTTTTTCTTGGCGCAATTGACAGATTAAATTATCCAAAACATCAATATCTGGATTAGGCATTACCGTTTGTACCAAACAACGTGCTGAAGGCATTATATTTATAATTTCTTTCGCTGTTTCTCTCTTGATCATTCCAGCAGTCGTTACCAAAAGAGTGGCTTTGTTTTCAACATAACTAGGTAAAAATGAAAATACATTCTTACCTCCATAGATTTTTACAGGATTATAATGCTGCCAGATCATACTTTTGCAAATAATCCATAAATTGTTCTCGATTTTTGTATGGGCTTACTGTTGGGCGACCTAAATCTGGCCGAGAACCGGGCGACAAACTTATTTCTAGGAAATGCGGCCCTGTTCCTCTTTCAATGCTTTGTATGGCTTTAATAATACCATCTGCAGTATTGGCGTAATAATAACCAGTATAACCACAGGCGCGGCTTATCCTTGCGAAATCTAAATGCATCGAACACGTAGCTTGACCCCCTACCGATTCGTGGCAGTAATTATTCAATAAAACATGTATGAAATTTTTCACCTGCAAACTTCCAATAATTCCCATTGCCCCCAAATGCATAATAAGAGCCCCATCCCCATCAAGGCATACAATCCGCTTATTCGTAGACAAAGCTATGCCAAGCGCTATAGATGATCCGTGTCCCATTCCTCCTACTGTTAAAAAATCCCTAGGGGTTTCTTCATGCTTAACCCGTAATTCAAACAATTCTCGACCAGTTTTTCCAGTAGTAGCTACCAAACAATCGTCTGGCTTAAGGTTTTTTTTAAGACATTCAATAGCTTCTTCACGACGCAGATTTGACAATGTCTTAGGAGCCTTACTTGAATTATAAGAGAGGGGGGGGGGAGGAGGAAAAGGTTCCTTCTTTGACTAATAATGCTACAGGTCTTTGTTCCTTAATCATTAAAGGCCATAACTTGATTACTTCTTCCTCAAAATCTGATTGAGCATCAAGAATGTTAAAAGGAATTTCCAGAAGCTCTAATAAGTCTTGTGTAATGCGCCCTTGTTTTATATGTTGTGGCTCGTCTTTTTTCCCCGGTTCTCCTCGCCAACCAATTATTAATAACATCGGTATAGAATAGATCTCTTTATCAGCCAATGACGTTAAAGGATTAATAGCATTTCCCAGACCGGAATTTTGCATGTATACAACAGCGGGCTTATTATTGGCCAAAAAGTATCCAATCGCTATGCCTATAGCATTACCTTCATTTGCTGCGATGATATGTTTATCAATCGGTAGAGTACAAGTAAGACAAAAGCCTAAATCTTTCAGATAGGAATCAGGAACGCCAACAAAAAAATCCATCCCCTTTTGGTGTAATTTATTAATACTTTCTTGAACGTCAATCATTTGGTTCCAGGCACTAAATTAAGAATTTCATTAATACTCATTATATTCTCGTCTGCTTCAAAAGCTCTTTCATGGCACAGAATACTCTCGGCGGTTTTTTTCATCGCTGGATAGGCACTACGCAACAGATGATTTGCATAAATGACGATATTTACTCCTTTCTCTTTGAGCTCATCCTCTGTCACTTGACTATAACTCGAGGGTACAGCAATTAAGGGACGACGATCTGGCAATTTAGAATAAGCATCGCAGAAAGCAAAAATTTCATCAGGCTTTTTTTGACGAGAATGGATCATAATAGCATCTGCTCCGGCTTGAATATATTTTTCTGCACGCATTAAAGCATCTTGCTGACCACGGCCCAAGATCAAACTTTCAATTCTTGCAACGATCATGAAATCTTTCGATATTTGAGCTTTTTTCCCAACGTTTATTTTATGGCTGAATAGTTCAATAGATTCCTGTGTTTGCTCTACATCTGTTCCTAAAAGAGAATTCTTTTTAAGACCTGTTTTATCCTCTATAATAATAGCTGAAACGCCAAGACGTTCTAATGTCCTTACTGTAAATGCAAAATGCTCTGCTAATCCTCCTGTATCTCCATCGAAAATAAGAGGTTTAGTTGTAACCTCAAAGACCTCTTCAAGAGTACGAATTCTCGAAGATAAATCGATAAGTTCAATGTCTGGTTTGGCCCGTGCAGTGGAGTCTGTTAAACTGCTAATCCACATGCCATCGAATTCGCACAGTCCGGCTTCTGTTGTTATATGTGTGTGCTCGACTATTGAACCTGTTAACCCATTATGCACTTCCAAAAAACGTAATATGGGTTTTACGGCTAGCAATCGGCGTAACGAACTAAGGCGATGTTCAGGTAATATACCAATTTCCCTTAAAGCTAAGTTTAATTTAGTAGAAGATATTCCCTTCGTATATGGTATTTCTATTAGTTCACCTCCCCATGCAGTGAGTGTGTCAATTACTTTTTGCCTCGTTTGTTTTTGCACTCCATCACGCCAGTCATCACCATGCACAACATAATCAGGACGAATGGATAAAAGATTCGGTACGTAGTCTAGGGTATCTTGTGCTATAATTTGACTCACTCCTTTAATGGCTGATACTACGGTTTGACGCTCTTTAAACGCCATATAAGGTAAACGTTTATAAGAAGCTATCGCTTCATCGGTCAAAAGACCAACAATAACTTCACCTAATTTCGTGGCTTCATTTATAATATTAAGATGCCCTGGATGTATCAAATCGGCAGACATTCCAACATATACTTTTTTCATAGTTTTCTCTTTATCATAGAAAAGAAGGAATTAACAGAGCAGCATTTTTAGAGAATAAGCTCTTATAACAGAATACATAGGATTTCCGTATTTCCGTCCGTACAGACATTGCGTTATTGATTCCAAAGAATCTTCGAGTCTATATTAAAAGGATAGGCTATTTACGGAAAAAATAGATAACAAATAGCATGAAAACTTGTATAATGGTTCATTTCAATTCTGGGGTACAGCCTGATAGAGAAGGAGAGAGCTATGCGGTATGATGCAAAAGTTGTTGATCACTATGAAAATCCACGCAATGTAGGGGCTTTAGAGGCGCAGTCTCCTCGTGTTGGGACGGGGGTTGTTGGTTCGCCTGCTTGCGGAGATGTTATTAAGCTTCAAATTCTGGTGGACGCAGAAGAACGTATTCAAGATGTGCGGTTTAAAACATTCGGATGTGGATCGGCTATTGCAGTAAGCTCTCTTGTGACTGAACGTATTAAAGGAAAAACGTTAGAAGAAGCGCTGCAGGTACGTAACGTGGATATTTCCGAGTATCTTGATTTGCCAGAGATTAAACGGCACTGCTCTGTTCTTGCCGAAGAAGCTATCGCAGCAGCAATAAAAGATTTTCGAGCTAAACAGTCGGGTACCTCTGGGACATCTGGAAATTTTACACCTTTAACCATGACCCCCCGTGCTATTGAAAGAGCACGTGCTTTCTTAGCACAAAAAAAATCCTCTGCTGTCGGTTTACGTATTGCTGTTATACGTCAGGGATGCGCAGGACTTTCGTATGTGTTAGATTATGCGGACTCTAAGAATGGCGATGATATTCTCATAGATATAGAGGGGATTTCTTTACTTGTTGATCCTCTGGTAATGCCTTTCTTACAAGGGACACAAATAGACTACGTTGAAGAAAATCTGAAAGCAGGATTTGTTTTCAACAACCCTAACGCCTGTGAACAATGCATGTGCGGGAATTCTTTTAGAACAGCCTGCAGTGGCGCGGCGCCATCTATGGATGGTCCCGAAGGAAATCCTATGTGTCGACATTGATGTACTCACCGCTAAATGATAAAAATGAAACGAAAAGTGAGGAAATATGCCGAAGATAATCTTTATTCTTGCAGATGGAACGCGTCAGGAAATTGACGCCAATGTAGGCGATACGGTTTTAGATGGGGCCCGTGCGGGGAATGTTCCTCTTGCAGGGGCGTGTATGGGATCGATGGTATGTTGCACGTGTCGCGTTGAGGTAGACTCTGCGTGGTTGGCCAAATTGCCTGCTCCTGAGCCGCGCGAAGAAGCTGCGCTGGAATCTATCTGTGAGGCAACAGAAACCTCTCGTTTGGCCTGTGCCATTAAAATAACAGAAGACCTTAATGGCCTAATCGTACGCATTCCCTAAATATTTTTAATACCGATAACGCAAACGGAGAGCGTTGAAAAGCCATAGATGCCAACGGTGATTGGGCACCGTCCGCAGGTGGTAGAGACTATGAGTATGTTCGCTTGAGCTCTGGCCAATTGTGGATTCCAAATGTTACGGGTATCCAACCCCATGTGTTTGTGGCCTCATTCCAACGGAATCGCCGCTAGCGCAGGGGCTTTGCATCATATGAAACTGGTTTTGATCTTCCCGTCACTTGAAAAGGCATTAGGAGATTTACATGTTGTGTTTGCAACAACAGCACGAGAACGTACAACAAGTACACAAGCTCTATCTTTAGAGATGGCGGTTCATTTAGCGCTTCAGCATCATCGCGAGGGGGTAAAAGTGGGTTTTTTGTTTGGACCAGAGCGTGCTGGACTAACAAATGATGCGCTTTCTTTATGTACAGCAGCCGTGCGGATCCCAACGGCTTTAGATTTTTCTTCTTTGAATTTGTCTCAAGCTGTCCTTTTAGTTACGCACGCATTTTTCAGAGCGTTTGAGACGTCAATATATAATGTGCAAGCACATTCTAAACGGTCACACGCAAGCTCTTTTGTGGCAACCCAGGCGGAGATCTTTGCTTTTCTAGCGCATTTCCAAACAGTTCTTTCAGAAGAAGGATACTTTGCCGCACCAGAACGAAAGGCGCGTATGATGTGGACATTGCGTAATTTTTTTGAACGGGCTCTTCCCACGCAGCAAGAGCTGAAAAGCCTATGGGGAGCACTTACTCACCTTTTGCAAAAACGGTAAGTACCGCCATTTTTTTGCTTGCGCTTTTTCTTATCTTTCCTTAGGTTGTGTTTGTCTGCGGGCGCTTAGCTCAGTCGGTAGAGCATCTGACTTTTAATCAGAGGGTCGCAGGTTCGAACCCTGCAGCGCCCACCAAAGGAAAGCAGGAATTTTTGAGGGACTTGTTTTATCTGTCTAATGTGTGAGCAGATTTTTCTCCCGTGATTTCTAGATTTACTTTATAAGAATAACAGCATTTATTAAATAACGGAGTCACAGGAGATTAGGCATTAATACTGGTTTTGAGACACTTACGATTTTTCTATGAAGCTTTACCAAGGAGCACCTGAGAACGGAGTACATGACTTATACCGAACATGTTTCTTGTTTGCTGACGACACCTTGATTTTTATTTTAATATTAGCTGGTATTAGGTAGGTAGTGCAAATTTCTATAGATAAATTTTAAAAGAGACTGAAAGGAGTTTGATCTTTTAAAAAAGGCTTGACTGGAAAGCAGCATACATATTATACTCTTCAATAAATTAAGCGGTAAAGCTTAGTAGAACATTAAAAGTAGCAAACGGAGAAACATGGAAAAGATAGTCGAGAAGAATTGGGATTATTCAAAAAATGCTGAATTTTATAAGTATAGGCCAAATTACTCTGTAAAAGCTATTCGAATGCTTATGCATTATGTCGGAGCTACCCCCCCCCCCCCAAGCAGGAGGCTTTCCGTGGCGGATATAGGAGCTGGTACGGGCAATCTTACGATTCTTCTTCTCAACGAAGGACTGCAAAATGTTACAGCCATTGAACCTAACGATGAAATGCGACACATTGGTGAAGAAATTACCCAAGGTACGGGGGCAATATGGGTGCGCGCAACAGCTACAGAAACAACTTTATCCCATACATATGATTGGGTAACA
>JAIRST010000021.1 GCA_031255325.1 Holosporales bacterium
TCCCCCTTCCTTCTCCTCTCTTCCTCACACTCTACCATCTCCCCTCTCGCTCTCCCTCCTTAATTGGTTCTCTCCTATCTCTACGTCCCCCTATCTTTATATATTTCTGGGATATACCCTGGAATAACCGTGTCATTCAAATTGTAAGTGCTCTGTCCTCGTCAGACAGGGCCTTTCTTCAAGAGGAGTTAAACAGCGTTGAAGTTGTTATCCAAAGGAATGGATGTTATGGATATAATTGAAATAACAAGCTTGTCTCGCGAAGAGGTAGAAGAGATACTACTGAAAAGATAATAGCTATTGAGCGAAGAAAAATACGCGACTTGGAAATGAAAGAGAGATAAGTGTTAGAAAGGCGCTTTGAAATGGAGCTGAAAAAGATGCAAGCTAATAGAGGCCTAGTGAAAATTATTGTAAATCGACCATCTAAAAAATAAAAATATGGTTTCACGTAAGCAATTTTCTCAAGAAAAAATGGCGTGGATTTTCGTAGCTCCATGCCTTGTTGTGTTACTATCAGTAGATGCTTGGCCTTTGCTAAGGACAATCCTTTTCAGTTTTACAAATGCGCAGCTTGAAGATATCTCGGGGGCTCAATTCATTGGACTTGAAAATTTCAGAGAGCTTTTTGCCGATGCAAATTGGTGGCAAGCTGTCTCGAATACGTTGCTTTTTGCCGCTATATCTGTTTCTTGTGAGGCTATTCTTGGCCTAATGATTGCTTTGACATTACACCAAAACTTTAAGGGACGTGGGCTCTTACGGGCTGCTGTACTAGTTCCTTGGGCGATACCAACGATTGTCTCGGCACGTATGTGGGGATGGATGCTGCATGATGTATACGGCATTCTAAACGCATTGCTTGTAAAAACAGGAATAATTGCTGCCCCATTGCCGTGGACCGCTTCACCAGATCTCAGCTTCTTAACGATTGTAATAGTCGATGTATGGAAAACAACTCCGTTTATGGCTCTTTTGTTGTTAGCAGGGCTTCAGACCTTACCACAAGATTGCTTTGAAGCAGCTTTTGTCGATGGAGTATCTAAAAAACGCATTTTTTTTAGGATAACCCTCCCCCTCCTAAAACCGACACTTATCGTCGCCCTTATTTTTCGTACGCTTGATGCGTTGCGTATTTTTGATTTGGTATACATACTCAGTAGTGGAGGAACAAATACAGCGACAATGTCGGTGTACGCTCGACGTCATTTTGTTGATTATGCCAATGTCGGATATGGATCAGCGGCAGCGGTTTTCTTATTTTTTGTTGTAGCACTTGTTACGGTTTTATATATCAAGGTTGGATATCGTAACATCCTAGAGGAGTCATGAACATTGCACTAAAAAAACTGCACCAATACATGGGAAGCATATTTTTTTATACTTTTTGCGCAATCATTGTGCTTTTATGTTTATTCCCATTTTATTGGGCGATTGTTTCATCGTTAAAAAGCGGTACGGAAATTTTTGCAACGGATCTTTGGCCGAAGTTTATTACCTTTCAGAATTATAGCACTCTTTTTCAAGATACGACCTTTAGTCAATCCCTTTTAAATTCCACTGTGGTAGCTTTATCGACAGTAGGGCTAGCCTTGTTATTGGCAATGGTGGCATCGTTTGCTTTGGCGCGTATCCCATTCAGAGGACGCAAAAGGATTTTGCTTGCTATTCTGAGCGTCACCATGTTTCCGCAAGTTGCTGTTTTGTCTGGTATGTTTGAACTTGTTCGTGTTTTTGGATTGTACAATCATCGTTCTGCCCTTATTTTGTCTTATATGACGATTACTGTTCCTTTTACAACTTGGACATTGACGAGTTTCATGCGTGAAGTTCCTAAAGAACTTGAAGAAGCTGCGATTATGGATGGGGCAGGGTATTTCACAATTTTAACGAAAATCTTTTTGCCTATCTTATCTCCGGCGCTTGTAACCACAGGCTTGCTCGCTTTCATCGCTGCATGGAATGAGTTTTTATTTGCCCTTACGTTTACACTTACCAATAAAGCACGTACAATACCTGTAACTATTGCTCTTTTAAGCGGCGCCAGTCAACATGAACTTCCGTGGGGGAATATCATGGCTGCTAGTGTTATCGTGACGTTGCCTCTTGTCGCACTTATTATCATTTTTCAACGACGCATTATTTCAGGTTTAACGGCTGGAGCCGTTAAGGGATAATGGTTACAGCTTGAAGGGAAAATCATGGCGACTATTGCTTTAAAGAACGTCACGAAAGATTTTAAAGACCACAGGATTATTGCGGGTATTGATCTGGAGATCGCTGGAAATGCCTGCACAGCCCTCGTAGGTCCTTCCGGATGTGGCAAGTCAACGTTATTACGCCTGATATGTGGCTTGGAAGAACCTACAACGGGCGAAATTCACATTGATGGACAATGTGTGAATGCTCTTTCTCCCGTTGAGCGTGGCATTGCTATGGTTTTCCAATCTTATGCTTTGTATCCCCACATGACTGTATTTGACAACATGGCCTTCGCATTGAAAATTGCAGGATGCAGTAAAACAGACATCACACGACGGGTGCAACAAGCAGCAAAAACACTCCAAGTGGACCATCTGCTCGACAGAAAACCTAAACAACTTTCTGGAGGTCAACGCCAGCGTGTTGCCATTGGCCGTGCAATTGTACGTCGCCCCAAAGCTTTCCTATTCGATGAACCTTTATCAAATTTAGATGCAGCATTACGGTTCCAAATGCGTTATGAGCTTGCGCGTCTTAAGGTGGAGCTAAAAACGACAATGGTGTACGTTACCCATGACCAAGAAGAAGCCATGACAATGGCAGATATGATCGTCGTAATGCGAGAAGGATGCATTGAGCAACAAGGAGTGCCACTTGACCTTTATTATCATCCAAAGAACATCTTCGTGGCTAGTTTTATCGGATCACCAACGATGAATTTCCTAAAAGCAGTCGTTGAGGCGGCCCAAGAGGAACGTCTCTTCCTGCGGTTCTTGTCGAATGAAATATTATCCATCACCATCGATCCTTTTGCTTTACAAGGGAAAGAAGGACTGTTCTCCAAGGGAAGCATGGTGACTATAGGGATTCGTCCAGAAGACATAAGCGAAGGCGATCCCACAGAAAATAAGGAGGGCGTATGTTTGAAAGGAAATATTTCCTTTGTCGAAAACCTTGGAAACGAGACTTATGTATACGTAACCCTTAAAGAAGGAGAACATGTGAGTTTACGTCTAGCAGGAAGCTGTTTTTATAAGCTTGGGCAGAGTATTTTTCTGTTTCTGTGTCCAGAACGGTGCCATGTGTTCGATGCGAATGGTATGGCGATAAAGTGTCTAAAAAAGGGACATGATGAACACCTTAACGGTTAAAATTCTAAAAACGACACAAGCGGAATTTTTCCCTCCTACCTGTGCCACAAGCGGCAGTGCAGGTATGGATCTTTATGCGGCTTTGGAAGCCCCTGTTGATATAAAACCGCAAGAACGCCTTCTTATTGGATGTGGTATAGCGATAGCGCTTCCTATTGGGTACGAAGCACAAATCAGACCGCGATCTGGCTTAGCCATTAAAAATGGCATTACTATTCTGAATGCACCAGGAACGATTGATAGCGACTATCGTGGAGAAATTAAAGTTGTGCTTATAAACTTTGGAACAGAGATATTTACTGTACAACCTGGAATGCGCATTGCTCAGATGGTCATTGCGCGTTATGAGCAAATTGTTTGGGATCTTGTCTCTGTACTGCCTGAAACAGATAGAGGGGCTGGTGGATTTGGCTCTACTGGAAAGTCTTAATGCGGCAGCTTTTTGCGCTTGGTCTGCTGTATGGGGGTTTATTTGCTGAGGTATCTGCGAACTCTGCTGTCGTTTCTCCTTATCTTGTGACATTAAAAGCGCGAGAAGCGAATGTTCGTGTAGGGCCTGGAAGTCGGTATCCGCTTGCTTGGAAATTTGTTCGTTCTGAAATTCCTTTAATGGTTCTTGCCGAAGTTGGCACTTGGCGTAAGATCCGTGATTCTGAAGGAGCAGAAGGATGGGTTCATCAAAATATGATCGCAAATCGCAGAACGATTTTAGTTGTGGGGCAAACTCGTTCTCTTATGAAAAAGCCAAAAGCCGACGCCAGTATTGTCGCCCATATTGAACCCGATGTGTGTGCTCGGTTATTAGAAATCTATGGCGATTGGGTGCGTATTAAAGCCGATGGTTTTACAGGATGGTTACTGCGTGCCCATATCTGGGGTATTCCTCAACACGAAAAGAACCGTAAGTTTTGATAAAATTGTACACCGAGAATTGCATACACTTTTTCCAAATTAATAAGCGTACCATGATGAGAAACCTTAACGGTATCTTTTTTTAGGAAAAGTAAAGTGATTACGCTGAGAAATATATCTAAAAATTACGAAGGAGTACAGGCGGTCGATGATATATCACTGAAGATACACCCCAATACCGTACACGGCATTATGGGCCGAAGTGGTGCTGGTAAATCGACTCTTGTTAGGTTGATGAGCCTTCTTGAATGCCCTGATAACGGGGAAGTTTTTTTTAACGATTGCAGAGTAGATAATTTAAAGGGAAAGGCACTCCGTGAACGCCGTCGCCAACTAGGAATGGTATTTCAAAATTTCAATTTATTTCTTTCTCGAAACGTATTTAGTAATGTTGCCTACCCTCTTGAAATCGCTGGCGTAGATAAAAGATCTATTCAAAACAGAGTATATGAACTATTGGATTTAGTCGAATTATCAAGTAAAATAGAGTATCCTATCAACCGGCTTTCTGGTGGGCAAAAACAACGCATAGCCATAGCGAGAGCCTTAGCGCATCATCCTAAAATTCTGTTTTGTGATGAAGCGACGAGTGCTCTTGATCCACAAACAACATTAACTATTTTGCAGCTTATAAAAGATATTCAGAATAGAATGAATCTTACGGTAGTGATGATCACTCATCAGATGGAAGTGGTAAAAGAAATCTGTGCGTTTGTATCGATAATTGACAATGGTAAAGTTATTAAAAATGAATCTGTCCAAAATTTATTCAGTTTTCCTCATACGGGAACCGCCCATGAGCTCATTTCCCCACTAAGATATTCGGATGTAATACTCAAAAAACAGCGTCTACACCTTGTGGGCAATACAACAGAAGATATTTTATCGCGTTTAGCAAAAATTTATCACACAAATGTCAATATAGTGACCGGCAGCATACGTTCTGTAAACAACAAATCTGTCAGCAATTTTATCATAGAACTTACCATTTCAGAGGGTACCCTAAATACTATTATAGCAGATCTCAGATCTCAGAAAATATCGATAGAGGTGCTGCATGCTTAACGCCGCATATAACATATTGCTTATGCTGATAGAACCTACGCTCAGTACTCTTTATATGGTAGCCGGAGCAACAGTTTTTTCCTTGATTTTAGGATTTCCCTTAGGCATTCTTCTCTGTGTCACGTCTGCCGGTAACCTTATTCCTCAAATCCTGTTCAATAAAATTTTAGAAAAAATTACAAACATACTGCGGTCATTCCCTTTCATCATATTGATGATTATTGTATTCCCTTTATCTCGTTTCATTGTTGGCACAAGTATAGGAACAGCCGCCGCTATCGTCCCTCTATCCATTGCGGCTATGCCTTTTGTTGCAAGAATTATAAAATCTGCGCTTAAAGAAGTAAATCCTGAAATCATCCAGGCAGCCAAAGTCATGGGGTCATCGAATAGACAAATTATCTTTAAAGTCATGCTTCCAGAAGCCTACCCTGCATTAATAGCTGGCATTACATTAACAATAATAAATATTATAGGGTATGCTGCTATGGCTGGCTCTATGGGAGGGGGTGGCCTTGGAGATTTGGCGATTCGTTATGGGTATCAACGGTTCCGCTTAGATGTGATGATAGGGGCTGTACTAGTTATTATCATTATGGTGGAATTTGTACAGTTTCTCGGTGATAAAATGGTTCATACCATCATGAAGCGAAGAGGGCTTGAAATAAAATGAAAAAGGTACCGTTAATAAGTGCAATTTTATGGGTGCAATGCTTTGTTTCTACTGCTTTTTGTGACCGGACAGTGCGGATTGGTGCAACGCCCGTACCGCATGCAGAAATACTTAATTTCGTGAAAGAGGACTTAAAGAAAGAAGAGATAGATCTTGATGTTATAGAATTTACTGATTATATCACTCCCAATATAGCCTTAAATGATAAAAGTTTAGACGCACACTTTTATCAGCACCAACCTTATTTCGAAAATTTTACAAAAGAACATGATATGAAGTTTGTCTCGCTGGCGGCAATCCATATAGAGCCTTTAGGGTTTTATTCTAGCAAAATAAAAAAAATCACCGAACTTAAAGACGGCGCTGTTATTGCTATTCCCAATGACCCTACAAACGAAGGGAGAGCCCTTCTTTTATGTCAATCCAACGGCTTAATTAAGCTAAATCCCGAGGCTGGGCTGAAAAGTACTCTTTCGGACATTACAGAAAATCCTAAAAATCTGGTCTTTAAAGAGTTAGAAGCCGCTCAGCTTCCTCGCGTATTACCCGATGTAGAGGGCGCCGTTATAAACGGCAATTACGCTATAGAAGCAGGGTTCCATCCTTCAAAAGACGCTTTGTTTATGGAGGGCAAAGAGTCTCTTTACGTAAATATTATCGTCACTCGTCAAGGAATGGAACATGATGCACGTCTTCAAAAGCTTGTAAAAGCCCTAAAAACAGAAAAAGTCAGACATTATATTTTGCGCACTTATGATGGCAGCGTTATTCCTGCATTCTAGATTTTTGGGGATAATGTATACATCCCGAACTTAAATTATCTACAGATTTAGAAAGAGTTGGTTGCGGGGGTAGGAATTGAACCTACGACCTTCAGGTTATGAGCCTGACGAGCTACCGCTGCTCTACCCCGCGACATACCCTTTTCTATCGTACAGGATGCGTAAATGCAAGGGAAGATCTTCTTTGTGCTTGAAAAATCCTTTATAAGAAAAGCAAACTTCATTCCAAACCTATTAAGGTGCTGGAACAGTTCCATATTACACCTCCAAAGAGAGGTCATTATATAGTTTTGCACCATTTATCGCAGGCTTTTCTCTTATCAAAGGCAAGAATTTCTTTATAATTAAAATAACGCTTTTTGTAATTCTAACCTTCCTTAAATGGCTCCCCTCTCCTATACACTGCTAAGTTCCTACGTCACAAGCGAAATCAGATAAAATTTCAAGTTTAATTAGCTTTAAGTTGACAAAACTATCATTTTCCTCCACAATCGGCATAGTAAATGATAGATATCTTGAAGGAGGATAAAAACAATGGTAATGACTGCAACAGGATCTACATCCGAAAAGAATACAAATACCGCAGGTTGTAAAAGAGCGGCAAATTTTTTTCAAAACTGCAAAACACCCAAAATCAGTTTAGAGGATGGGCTAACTATGTATCGCAAGAATATGGAAACCATAGCTTCTATGGGGAAAATGTCGATGGATGTTTATCAGAACCTTGCTAAACTTCAGATGGGGTTTTTCCAACAAATGATGGCCGATATGAATCAAGCTTTTCAGCAGTCTTTAACGGCAAAAAACATGAATGAGTGTGTTTCCCATGGGACAGAGTTTGTAAAAGATCGCGTCACAAAAACAACAGCGCACGCTAAAAGCGTCTCTAATGAACTAAGCTCTAGCAGCACGCAAGTTATAGATCTTGCTAAAAGTCATGCAAAGGAACAAATGCAATCTTTAAAAGACCAGTTCAAAAAGGCTGCTGGTTAAGATCCTCTCACGGGTAAGAGAGCATTTAGGTTTGTATGTTCCGAAAACTGAGCAATAGGCTTTTTGTAGATGGGATTTTGTACAGCTGTTGGTGATTTAAAATTCGTACAACGTATACGTATGCAACTGTTGAAGAAAAAAATAGTCGTGGGCTGACACCTTATTGGATTTTAGAGGGATTGAAAGGAAATTTTTAAAAGTGCGATGATAGATTATTATTGAATAGTAACGGAATTTTTGCATTTTATAAAAGAAAAACAGATACCACTTGGTGCAAAATCCTATATAGGCGTCAGTTCCTCTCCTTATATCAGAATAGATTGTGCACTGTTTAACGTTGAATTACCGTATATAATTCGTCCAATGCCTTAAATTCTCTCTCCAATCTCCATTTTCCCTCCGCATTTTGGGCAACTAGATAATCTTTAGTGCCCGTTTTAGAAGGGCTGAGCATGAGACAATTGCAGATATAACTCTGCAGGACACTTTATCAAATAATATCGATAATTGAGTAAGATTATTAAGTTAATCATCGAATGCAGTGTCATGATCAAACAGAAAAGACCCGAGAGAAGTTTATTGCAATTATCGTAATTGCACATAAATAAGGCGTTTTTTTCCTGCAGCAATCTTAGCTTTTCCTTTAGAAAAATGCTTTTCCTGCAGCACAAGTGTTTCGTCTGACACACTTACATCGTTGAGATAAGCTCCTCCCCCTCGGACTAGACGGCGTGCCTCTCCGCGCGTTTGGGCAAGTCTCCCTTCAATAAATAAATCTATAATTGTTTTCATCCCCAGCCATGTATCAGCGTCGATAACAAAAGTCGGTACATGGTGACTGTCTATGACTTCTCCTCCATGGAAGAAAGCGTGCACGGCGTGATGAACAGCTTGCAAAGCTTCCTCTCCATGCGTTAAAGCTGTTGTCCGATCTGCAAGGATAATTTTCGCCTCATTAATATCTTCAGTTGTTTCTAAAGCGGCTATTTCTTCAAGCGGTAATTCCGTAAAGAGGCGCAGAAACTTGCTCACATCCCGATCATCAACATTGCGCCAGTATTGCCAAAAGTCGAAGGGAGCACAAAAATCAGCACGCAGCCATACGGCACCTTGCCCAGTTTTTCCCATTTTACTGCCATCTGCTGTCGTTAGAAGCGGTGTTGTCAGAGCAAAAACTTCTGTCTGCGTCACGCGACGTACAAACTCAACGCCGCTGACAATATTTCCCCACTGGTCAGATCCTCCAATTTGCAAAATACAATTTTCTTGCTGCGCAAGCTCTAAAAAATCATAAGCTTGCAAAATGGGATAGTTGAATTCTAAAAAGCTGAAAGGAAGATTATTGTTAAGTTTTTGTTTAACAGAATCTAAAGAAAGCAATCGCCCCATCGGAAAATGGCGTCCAACATCCCGCACGAATGGAATGTAGGCCAGCTTATCCAACCATGCGGCATTGTTCATAATCTTGCCGTCATTATTTTTGTCGCCAAATCGGATATAAGGCCTATAACTTAAACGAATACCCTCGGTATTTTTCTGGAGCGCCTCTTCAGAGAGCATTGGACGTGCTGTATTACGCCATGAAGGATCTCCAATTTTACTTGTCCCTCCCCCCACTAAAGCAAGCGGCCGATGCCCATGTTTTTGAAATAAACGCAACAGCATGATAGGAACAAGATGCCCTATATGCAGGCTTTCTGCCGTTGCATCAGATCCCATATATAATGTTATAGGACTTTGCGCAAGACGCGCATCTAACTGCTCTATATCTGTACTCTGATAGATAAATCCTCTTTCTGCGGCTTCACGCAATACAGAGGACTTAAAAGAGCTCCCCACTTTTTATCCGTTTACCACACAAACAGGATGCGCCACCATATTGAAATCCTTGAAAGAAGCGACATATTCCACCGTGTACTGGTATACCTTTTCCAGGTCGTTGGTATAGAAATGATCAGCCCTTGGAATAACGCGATAATCAATTGTAATACCTTTCTGAGCGTTAAGTTTCGCCACAAGACGGTCTACAGTTTCTTCTAGAACAATATCATCGTTTCGCCCATAAAGGATCATACCAGAGACAGGACAAGGCGCTAAAAAGTTAAAATCGTATAAATTCGTCGGAGGACTAACCGATACGAATCCTGCCACCTCTGGCCGACGCATCAATACTTGCATCGCAATCCACGCTCCAAAAGAAAACCCAGCGACCCATAGAGGCCGAGAACCTTGATTGATCGACTGCATCCAACTTAGCGCTGCTGCCGCATCAGAAAGCTCGCCATCGCCATTGTCAAAAGTTCCTTCAGAACATCCTACGCCACGAAAATTAAAGCGCAAAACAGACGCTCCATGCTCAGCAAAAGCACGATAGAGCGTATGCGTGACACGGTTATTCATCGTTCCCCCTTGCAAAGGATGGGGATGCAGAACCAAGGCAACAGGGGCATCGGGATTAGTACTATGATGGTACCGCCCTTCAAGTCGCCCGGATGGACCGTTGAAAACAACTTGCGGCATAAATCCTCCTAGAATATCTATTAAGAATTAGTAATGAATATGACATGATTTTGCAAGGAAAAATTAAAAATATCCCACCTAGAGAAGGTTTTACAAAGTAAACAATAAACTTGATAAGATTTTTCAGTAAGATCTATGAATTTATAAGTCATTTTTTTCGGCTATTTTGGGGATGATCCTCCTGAAGGGATTAAGGCGCCTATTTTCACACGTTGCGTCTGTTTTTCTTCGTTTTCTTTTGCTAAATCAATACCATAACGATCTATCTTTTTTATCCGCCAATGATTGACTTGATCCCCTTCACGCAACCATTTTCCCGAAATCGCCACACGTTCTCCTTTGAGACTGCGCATATACCCTTCGACAGATACCGCTTGAGAAGCACTTGATATAGATTGACTAGAAAACACATAAAATTCTGGCGCATTTAAAGACTGCGGCAAAACGTATGTAGGAAGGGTTATAGGTAAACTTTGACTTAAAAAGGTTAAACGCAAATGCGCGCAAAATCCCTCCTTAGGACTGCATGAGGTGATCATAATTTTATCCACGCATGGAACACCAAGACATACCTTTTCCAACGCCCACAGGAATTTAAGGACAACCTCTTCTGTATCTCCTTGGATTTCCAAAAGAACAGATAATGTTGGCTCTTTAGAAGGGTGAAGCGTGACATTTGTGATACCAGCCAAGATGGCGATAGCACTGATATTTTCCTCAAGCAAAGTAGGCGATATTTTTTGAAGACGCGTCACCATGCCTTTGAACGGCGATCGATCAGGATCGAACAAAGCAGAAAGAACATGTAGCTGCTTTTCGACACAACGATATTGTGTCAATTCTTCTAAAGAAACTTTTACTTTCTGTTGATGCGTCCGTTCATATCCTTTACTCCCATACAAAAGAGGGATGCTTAATCCGCACAAACAAAAAGAGAGGCCGAAATATCGTATTAAGTAACGTATGCTGTTTCCATTAAGCAGCATTTTAAGGCGCTTTTTTAGTTGGCGCGTTAGGTCGAATCATAACTTTCAAACGGGTTCGTGTAAGAGCTGTACTGGAAAGCAATTGCGCATCTTTCTCGTCTTGCGGAAAAATAATAGCTGCATCAGGAAATACGCGCGGTAAAATGGTCTTCAAAGTTTCTTTCTCTTGAGGAAAGAGGTCAATATCGAAAGATACCAATTCTTCTGGTGTGTTCTGGATAAAAAGAGAAACGGGTTTGCAGTCTGTAAATAAGGCAGTAAGCTTTTCAAGCTTTGGCATAAGCGCATACGCCTGTGCTTTTTCGATATGCTGTGCGCATTTCTCTATCGCCGAGACATTAGCAAGGGCAGTAGAGAGGGGTGTATTAAAACCGAGTTGATGTAAGCATTTTTTGCTTAATTCTTCAAGGTGTTCAATGTGCCTGAAGGTATTTTGCGTTAAATTTTTGATTTCCTGCTCTTCTTTTTTAAGATTATAGACGTTAGTAGCGGATAAAAACGCTGTTAAGCAGCACCCAAACGTTATCCCATTTAACAAAAGGCGCGTTCCATTCAATACATACAGCCCTTTCTTCCGTAGACGCTGAGAAGTTTCTCCTAAACAAGGAAAATGGTATTTCCTTTTTAAAACCCAGCGCAAGAGGATTTCCTCCATGGAAATTTGGGCATAGTAAAAACATCCTATTTTCTGAGCGATTTCAGAAAGGGAAAAAAACTCTCCTTTTAAAAATTCATGATGCCCCATAAGACTTTGCAAAAGAGGAACTTTCACGATTACTCCCTTAAGCAATTCTTCTTTCCACCCTAAACGATGAATATACTCCAGGGTACGATTCAATTCTGTGGCTAGTAAGTGTGCATCATCTGTATTGAAAGTGCGCGATAATAAAATTCCCTTTCCTTTTCCAATAACAAGGCGTATGCCACTCAATTGGTGTATTGAACCATAAATCCACCATTCTTCTTGTTCAAAAGGCCTTCCCATAAGGAAGGCACAAAGTTTCGGAAGTCCTAATAGAAGAGGCTCAATGCCTGCAAAATAAGAGCCCGGAATTTTAGAGACTTTATGGGGGAGGCACAAAGGTTGCTCGACAAGTTGGAAAGGGATGAGCGGAGGGCGTTTTTTGAGTTTTAAAGGACAAGATAAAGGAAAAGCGAACCAGTAACTAGGAATTTTGGGTTTGATGTTTAATTTTACTACTTTTGCGCGCTTCCAAAAGGGAACGAAGGGAAGCGTTGCTTCCAAAAAGGCGATTTCTTTTTGATCAGAAAAGACCCGAAGAAAAGGATATTGCGCACATATATGCGGTACCTCAGGGTATGGCACTACATTAAAAGTACGGATTTTAGGATCTGCGAGAAGAGCCGCTTTGTCGCCTAAAAGAAGATACGCCTCCATATTAAAAATCTACTTGCCCAATAAAGTGATAAATCGGATAAAAAAGCCCCAAAAGAAGACCGATCAATAAAATTCCCGCTGCACACGTTATAAACACAGAAAGACGCATGCTTGCTCGTTGAATAAAAAATTGCAAGTCGCGATACCAATTATTATTAAACACTTCCAGAACATGGAGAAGCGTATTTGTTTTTTCTCCGATTTTAAGGGCATTGACGAAGTTTTGAGAAATACCGCTGTTGCCTTTTGCGTCAATAGCTTGCGAGAACGCTTTTCCAGAACGGATATCTTCCTCGCAAGCAAGCATTGTTTGGCGAACAAAGAGATTTCCTACAGCGCGTGCCGCAAAAGGCAAAGCTTGCAGTAAACCGACTTTGGCTTTTAAAAGTAAAGCGAGTGCTACCGAGAATTGCCATGTACTTATGCGTTGCACGATTTGTTTGATAAACGGGATTTTAATAGAGAGGTAATGGAGAGTAGAGCGAGTTGAGGGGTGGAGCCACATTCCGAAGCCAATAAAGATTGTGGACCCTAGGCCAAGCGAGAAGAGAGTGAAATTGATACAGTCGAAAAAATTCAGTAGGCATAAGCTAAACCATGGAAGGGTTTCTTGGGATAAACCATCCAGGCTTTTAATTTGGGGCCCCAAGAGGCGCGCACAAAGGAAGGCGGCTCCTATAGAAAATACTAAAGTAAAGAGGGGTTGTTGTATAGCGCGACGTAATTTATGAGAGGCTTGATGAGAAAGTTGCAAATGTTCGATAAGAGCCGGCAGAACATCACGCACATGGCCGGTTGCTTCAGAGGCGTGGAGGAGTGCGACAGAGATAGGGCCGAAGAGGGAGGTTTCGAAGGAGAAAGCGTCACCGAAGGATTCGCCGTCTTCTAGGCGTTCTATGATACGGGCTAGAGCAGCGCGTAAAGGGAGGCTGCGTGATATGTCCAAGAAGGAACGCAACGCATGAAGGAGTGTAAAGCCGCAGAGAGTTTGTCCTTCTATATGCATAAAGAAAGTAAGGATTTCTTCTGGATTGACAGAGTGCAAGAAGGCATATTTCTTTTCTTTACACACAGAGACATGGGTTATCTTTACTTTACGTTCTTGAAGATGGGCGAGAAGCACTTCTTGGTTAGGCGCAAGGAAGGTTCCCTGGCAGCCTTTATGATAAGGATCAACCCCTTTATACATGTAGAGAGGCATGAGATGTTTCTTGGGGTGCACCGAAGACGCGCTGGATTTCGTCTTGCGTGGTCATTCCTTCGGCGACCACTTTTTGAGTAAGGAGGGAAAAAGGAAGGAACCCCTGCTGTTGCGCTTTTTTAAGCCATAGGGTGCGATCGTCTGTTGCCAAGAAAGCTGCCCGCATTTCTTGAGAAAAGAACAATACCTCAGCGATAGCTTGCCGACCGAGGATACTTGCTGGCTTTTTACGATAACAGGGATTTTTTCGGACGAGGCGTTGAGACATAATACCGACCAGATGCAGCAGTATTTCTTTGCGTGCAATGCCGAGATCTTGCAGTCTGTCGAAGGCAGAGAAAGTATCTTGGGCATGAAGGGTAGCCAAGACCAAACGTCCTGTTAAAGCGGCACGCAAAGCCATAAAGGCTGTTTGTTCATCTCGAATTTCGCCCACCAAAAGGACATCGGGATCTTGACGCAAGGCGGAACGAATGCCATCTGAAAAAGATAAGACATCTTCTTCGCGCAGATCAAGTTGGCGCACACCGGGCATTTGGTATTCTATCGGATCTTCCAAGGTCATAATGTTTCGTTCATGAGGATTTAAGGCATGCAACAAAGCGTAAAGAGTAGTGGTTTTGCCAGACCCTGTGGGACCTACCACCAGAAAGAGTCCCTGCGGCGTTGCCAGCACTTGATGAAGTGTGTTCAACACGTCTTGGCTGAATCCTAACTCCGTTAAGGGAATCAGTCCGGAGGTTGCATCAAGAATGCGAATAACAACCGCTTCACCGAACAAGCTGGGATGGGTCGATAGGCGCAGATCCACCCATCTATTGTTGGCGCGAATACGCGCATGCCCACTTTGGGGTTTGCGGTGTTCCGTGATGTTAAGGTTCGCAAGAACCTTTAAGTATCCGCGTATGCGTGGCCATTCTTCGGGATGGAGAATGCGCAGTGTTGAAAGAACGCCATCAACACGCAGGCGGAGACGCACCAAAGAGTCTTCAGGTTCAAAATGCACATCACTTGCGCGACACGCAATAGCCTCTTGCAAAAGGTCATACGTCTGCCGATTAACCTCTGTTTGAAACCCAGGACCAGTTTTTCGTTTATAGGATGCATAGAAATTTAGAATTTGTTGCTTCAAAGCAACAACAAATTCCACATGAAAATGAGGCCCTAAAGCATGGATAATACGATCTCGCGTATAAATATCCCCTGGATCTGCTATAGCAATCTTTACAAAACACAAAGAAGGGTCTGTGCGGACATCGATGATCAAGGCTATACACTCTTGCATCAGGGAGCGCGGCAGAACCGTCATGCAGGAAGCGTCGAAAAGAACGTGGTCCAGATTGATTGTTTCCATGTCATAGAGATACCCCTGTGCCGCTAAGAAAGTCGTTTCATCAATAAGGTTCAAGGAAAGAGCAGCTTCTGCAAAAAGAAGTCCCGTACGCGCCTGTTGTCTCAAAACAACGTTCACTTGACTGGATTCTAACGCCCCCCAAGCAATGAGAAGCTCTCTTGACCGCTCTTTCTCATCGCAGGATGCAGAAATTTCCGTCTTGTATTTCGCTTCGGTCCGCATAAAATGCCGTGTGTAAAAAAACTAGAACATCTTCTAATTATACTCCCTTCTATATCAAGAATTATAATATTTATCTCCCTAATATCAAATACTTATGTGTATTAATACAAGTAAAACTTCTACTAATACCTCTTCAAAAATAAATCTTTTAAAAAGTCTTAAAATTGTAAAATTAATTACAGACTTCAATTGAGTTTTACTTGTAAAAAGTATAAAAATAATCAAAGCATTGATCTTATTCGAAAATAAAAAGTGCAAAGGATCATTTATATTCACATTATCTGCTTTTTATCTTGATTATACATGAAAAACATACTTTAAGATTTTATTGTGTTTTTGGTGCGACAATAGGACTTGCCGAGGAATTAGGTTTGTGAGAAAAATTAAAACCTAAGGGAGGAACAGCGTACATGGAAGAAGGAAAGAACACTCTGTACTGTTCATTTTGCGGGAAAAGCCAACATGAGGTACACAAGCTAATCGCCGGACCGACGGTTTTCATTTGTGATGAATGTATAGAGCTGTGTATTGGAATTATTCGGGAAGATCAGCGGACAGCATCCTTACATACAAAAGGCGGTATTCCTACACCACAAGTAATTTACAAAGTGTTAGATGACTATGTCATCGGACAAGAAAATGCTAAACGTATTTTATCTGTAGCGGTTTACAATCACTATAAGCGGATCACACATGATGCAAAAAGTGGTGATGTGGAACTGGCAAAGTCTAATATCTTACTGATAGGTCCCACAGGATGCGGAAAGACGTTACTAGCACAGACGCTAGCGCGTATTCTGGATGTTCCTTTTACTATAGCCGATGCCACTACATTAACGGAAGCAGGATATGTTGGCGAAGATGTGGAAAACATTATCTTAAAGCTTTTGCAAGCTGCCGATTACAATGTAGAGCGTACGCAACGCGGCATTGTTTATATAGACGAAATTGATAAAATTTCTCGGAAATCAGAAAATCCTTCTATCACACGAGATGTCTCGGGCGAGGGGGTACAACAGGCGCTTTTAAAGATTATGGAAGGAACCATTGCCTCTGTGCCTCCGCAAGGGGGGCGCAAGCATCCTCAACAAGAGTTTCTTCAAATTGATACGACGAATATTTTATTTATCTGCGGAGGAGCTTTTGCTGGACTTGAAAAGATTATAGCTGCTCGCGGACAAACGACATCAATAGGATTTGGCGCAAAAGTGGAAACCTCTCGCGAAAAAGAAATGGGAGCGCTTTTGGCTTGCGTGGAACCAGAAGATTTGTTGAAATTCGGGCTTATTCCGGAATTTGTCGGGCGGCTTCCTATTGTGGCAACGCTTTCGGATTTAGACAAGAAATCTTTGATTAAAATTCTAACGGAACCTAAAAATGCTCTCGTTAAACAATACAAGTGCTTGTTCGAAATGGAAAATGTTGGTCTTCGTTTTACAGAAGGAGCTCTTTCTGCTATTGCGCACAAAGCGTTAGAACGTAAGACGGGGGCGCGTGGTTTGCGTTCTATTATGGAGTCGACGCTTCTTGATACAATGTACGATCTTCCTGAGTTTAGTGATGTTGAAGAGGTTGTTATTAATAAAGAAGCCGTAGAAAGCGGTGGAAAGCCTTTAAAGATACATGGAGCATCTGCAGTTGAATCAGCTCCAGAAACTGCATAAAATAACAGGATATTTCATGAATGACACAAAAAAGGAAGAGAAGCCTTCAAAAGAAACAACGTATCGTCTTCCTGTTTTACCTCTTCGCGATATCGTTGTTTTTCCGCATATGATTGTTCCTCTTTTTGTCGGAAGAGAACGTTCCATTCATTCTTTAGAGAGTATCGTAGAGAAAGAAGAGAAGCGTGTCTTACTGTCAACCCAAAAAGATTCTCAAAAGGATTCGCCTGAACCTCAAGATATCTTTGATATTGGAACCGTTTCTACCGTTCTTCAAATGCTGCGCCTTCCTGATGGAACGGTAAAGATCCTTGTCGAAGGGCTCTACCGTGGACGTATTGTACATTGTACAGATTTGTCGACTCATTATGAAGCCGAAATTGAAAAAATTTCTGAGACTCTTAGTAAAGAAAAAGAAATGTTCGCTCTTATGCGGACTTTAACTGACCAATTTGAAGTTTATGTAAAGCTGCATCGGCGTATTCCTTTTGAGGTTGTAACTGCTTTAAGGCAAGAAACATTGCCAGGGCGGCTTGCAGATATTATAGCTTCGCATCTTTTTCTCCGCGTTCCCGATAAGCAGCGCCTTTTAGAAACGCAAGATCTGTCAAAACGTCTTGAGCTTGTTTTCTCGTATCTTGAGACGGAAGTGGGTGTTATGCAGGTTGAACGCCGTATCCGCAGTCGCATTAAACGTCAGATGGAAAAAACACAGCGCGATTATTATCTAAATGAACAAATAAAAGCGATTCAGCATGAACTTGGAGAATCAGAAAGCGCAGGCAGTGAATTTGATGAACTGGCATCCAAGTTAAAAACAGTAAAACTCAGCAAAGAGGCGCACGAACGGGCCACATTAGAGCTGAAAAAGCTTCAATCTATGGCGCCTATGTCTGCTGAAGCAACTGTCATTCGGAATTATTTAGACTGTTTGTTGAGTGTGCCTTGGGGAAAAGTAACAAAAGTGAACAAAAACCTTAAACGTGCGCAAGAAATATTAGACACAGATCACTATGGTTTGAAGAAAGTAAAAGACCGTATTCTGGAATACTTGGCTGTGCAAAGTCGTGTTGAAAAAGTAAGCGGGCAGGTGCTTTGTTTAGTGGGCCCTCCGGGAGTGGGAAAGACCTCGCTTGCTCGTTCTATCGCTAAAGCGACAGGGCGTACTTTTGTCCGCATTTCTTTAGGGGGAGTTCACGACGAATCTGAGATACGCGGTCATCGGCGCACTTATATCGGCTCGATGCCTGGGAAGATTATTCAAGGAATGCGAAAGGCTGGTGTAACCAATCCGTTATTTCTTCTTGATGAAATTGATAAGCTTGGAAATGATTTTCGTGGAGACCCTGCTTCTGCTCTCTTGGAAGTTCTCGATCCCGAACAGAATACAGCTTTTAATGATCACTATTTGGAAGTTGACTATGATTTGTCGAATGTTATGTTTTTAACAACGGCTAACAGCCTACATATGGCACAACCTTTATTAGATCGCCTAGAAATTATTCGGCTTGCCGGATACACGGAAGATGAGAAAGTGGCCATTGCGCAAACGTATCTTGTTCCGAAACAGCGGAAACTGAATGGCCTGAAAGAACGAGAAATTTCTGTTTCTAAAGATGCCATTCGTAATATTGTGCGTTTTTATACACGTGAAGCAGGCGTGCGCAATCTTGAACGTGAAATTGCCAACTTCGCGCGTAAAGCCGTGCGTAAGATTTTAGAAGAGGAAGATAAGAAAAGCACTCAACGAATACATATCACACGTCGCAATTTAAAAGAGTTCGCTGGGATCCCGCGTTTTACTATTGGAGAAGCAGAAGGGAGTGACTTGATCGGTGTGACAACAGGTCTTGCTTGGACCGAAGTTGGCGGAGAGCTGTTATCCATAGAAGCAGTTGTTTTACCGGGTAAAGGGAAGATGCTCATTACTGGTAAACTTGGAGACGTTATGCAAGAATCCATTCAAGCGGCCGCCAGCTTTGTGCGTTCTCAATCTGAAAAATATGCTATCGATCCGGAACTTTTTGAAAAAAAGGACATTCATATCCATGTTCCGGAAGGAGCAACACCGAAAGATGGCCCCTCTGCGGGGGTCGCTATGGCCACATCCATCGTTTCGGCCTTGACAGGTATTCCTGTGCGTAAAGATATTGCGATGACAGGAGAAATCACGTTACGCGGACGTATTCTTC
The DNA here is from genome assembly GCA_031255325.1 of Holosporales bacterium. Classification (GTDB taxonomy): domain Bacteria; phylum Pseudomonadota; class Alphaproteobacteria; order UBA3830; family JAIRMZ01; genus JAIRST01. Next base: position 19,317 of record JAIRST010000021.1, read on the forward strand.
CTATTGGTGGGTTGAAGGAAAAAATTCTAGCTGCTCACCGGGGAAATATTCGGACAATTTTCATTCCAAAAGATAACGAGAAAGATCTTGAAGAAATCCCAGAGAATATCCGTAAAGGGGTAACAATTGTTCCTGTTCTCTTTGTCAATGATGTGTTAGAGCAAGCCCTTGTACGGTCTCTTGTCCCTCAAAAGAAATCCCCCCATAAGCCTGTCGGCTCATTTTCCTCTGAACCACATGTGGGTGTATGATGCTTATACGCCTTCTCTTTTGTGGTGACATCGTGGCACGAGCGGGGCGAGAATGCATCGAGAAACATCTTCCACACTTGAGAAAGCACTATAAATTAGATTGTGTCATTGCCAATGTTGATAATGCTGCGCATGGTATTGGGGTTACGGTGGAAATTGTTGATCAGCTCCATACTGCCGGTGTTGATGTGTGTACTGGTGGTAACCATGTGTGGGATAAAAAGGAAGGACGCCAGGCTTTGGAACGATGTCCTTGGCTTATCCGTCCATACAATCATCCTATCGCTCTTCCAGGGAATGGCGTATGTATCTACCCATTGCCAAATGGGGGGAAAATAGTAATTTTGCAGCTTCTAGGGAGTTTATACACAAAAATTCCTGTGGAAAATCCTTTTACCGCAGCAGATCGTGTTTTAAAAGACTATATCCTTGGAAAAAATATTTCTGCTATTTTTGTTGATTTCCATGCAGAAGCAACTTCAGAAAAGATGGCGCTTGCTTATTACCTGGATGGACGTGTCTCTGCCCTCATCGGAACGCATACGCATATTCCTACGGCAGACACTTTTATTTTACCCAAAGGAACGGCCTATCAAACAGATGCAGGAATGTGCGGAGACTATAATTCTGTTATTGGCATGGTGCCAAAAACGGCTATTGATTGTTTCTTGTATCCTTATCATACGGATTCCCTCATGCCAACAGAAGATGAGGCTACCCTTTGTGGAACCTTGATTGATATCGACCCGTCATCTGGGCGCCCCCACACTATCTTGCCCATTCGTATCGGAGGAATTCTACCCCAGAGCTTGCCAACACTATAACGAAATTGACGATTTATAAAAGGCTCCTTCTCATCGAACGCCTCTAAAGTACGAGAAATGAAAAAAGAATATAAATTGTCCAGGATTGCTCTATAGATATAAATTTTTAAACAGTAAGGGGATAATAGACAATTCGAGTATACAGTTTGATCCCCTTATAAAATAATCCCCAAAAACCACCTTTACTCGGTCTCTTTTACGTGGTAACCAGAATCCCGTGAGGTACTCATGGATATTTTACCGTTATCTTCCCTGTCTCCTTTAGAACTAACGCGAACACTTGTCACTTTTCGAAGTATCACGCCTTGTGATGATGGATGCTTAGCTTTTCTGGAAGATCTTCTGAAAGGAATGGGATTTTCCACAACTCTTTTAGAACCCAAAAATCCTGGCGGTCCTAAAAACCTTTGCGCTGTCTATGGGGGTGGAGAACGGACACTTGTTTTTGTAGGTCATATAGACGTTGTTCCAGAAGGGGCTGAACCATGGGATGCCTTTACTCCCAAAGAAGAAGCAGGAGTCCTTTTCGGTCGTGGGGTAGCTGACATGAAAGGAGGAGCGGCGGCATTTATCGTAGCAAGTGCGCGCTTTCTGCAAAAGCACCCAAATTTTCCAGGAAAATTGATTATTCTTTTAACGGGAGACGAAGAGATAGGAACTCCTGACGGAATACGTTCTTTACTGCCTTGGGCTGTATCGCGTTATGGGCCTTTTACCGCATGTTTAGTAGGAGAGCCTTCATGCTATGATTTCCTTGGAGATAACATTGCCATAGGGCATCGCGGAAGCCTAAACTTGCATATTACAGCATGTGGTATACAGGGACACGCGGCTTGTCCTGAGCTCGCCCGTAATCCTATCCCGATTTTGCTACGTTATATTGAAAAAATTACGCACCATGTTTGGGAACAAGACGCCGGAGACTTCACGTCATCGCATCTAGAAGTAACCTCTATCGATGTAGGAAATACCGTTTCAAACATCATTCCTTGTCGAGCAGAAGCGCAAGCAAATATCCGATTTCACATCCAACATACATCTGCTAGCATCACGCATCAGTTGCAAACATGGGCTGCAAATATTTCAGAAGATTTATCTGTTGAAGTTCACGCCAGCGGAGAGGCTTTTTTGTGTCACGATGAATCCCTGATGCAGATGCTCGAGAAGGCTGTCAAAACAGTCCTGAAAACAACGCCTAAGCGATCAACAGGAGGAGGAACAACGGACGGACGTTTTGTTTCAGTCTATTGCCCTGTTGTTGAATTCGGAATGATAGGAAGCACTATGCATCATGTACGAGAACACATTCCAGCCGCAGATTGCGAACGCTTAACGCAGGTTTATGAGGTTTTCCTTGACAATTTCTTTTTAAAAGAACGTTAGTCCTGTTTTTCAACGGTAGGAGAATGACTCCTAAACCTTGGTTAGGGTAATGTATGATTCTTGTTTTGTTTATCTTGTTTACGATGAAGCTCTCGGTTAATTTGGTGCTAAGTTTTTTAGCTTTCATCCTTACAAAGGAAAAAATTGTTGCAAGTTTTATTCGCTCATTACCCTAGAAAGGCCACAAAGGAGCATAGGTTGCGTTTTATTTTTTCTCTTATAATGATGTTTGCTTTCACCAATAGGGTGAATGCCATACAAGTAGAGAAAATTCAGGTCGACGGAATACGACGTGTGGAAACCGAAACAATTTTATCGTATTTATCCATCTCCCCTCATCAAGAGTTTACGCAAACAGATATAGATGCTTCCTTAAAAAGACTGTTTAGCACAGGATTGTTTTCCGATGTGCGCATAAAAGTGCGCACCAAAACCCTTTATGTGAAAGTCGTTGAACGCCCGATTATCAGTCGCATCGTTTTCGAAGGGAATGATAAAATATCCGACAGCACGCTGAAAGATCAGATAAAAGACCGTATTGCTGTACGCCAAGTGCTAAACAGAGCCATTGTGCAAGAAATTGCCAAAGATATTCAACGCACCTATCAAGCTCGAGGACGTTTTTCAGCTTCTGTTACACCACAAATAATTAAGCGCCCCGAAAATCGGGTTGACCTGATTTTTGCCATCACAGAAGGACATCCTGCTACTATTAAGCGCATCATTTTTACTGGTAATAGAAATTTTTCAGATGAGGCATTGCTTGATGAAATCTCGACCAAAGAAGAGCGTTGGTGGCGCTTTTGGAGCTATGATGACATCTATACACCTGAACGTTTAGAAGTCGACAAACGCATGTTGCTGAAATTCTATCACAAGCACGGATATGCAGACTTTAAAGTGCTTTCCTCTACAGCTGAGCTTAGTACAGATAGAAAGGATTTCTTTATTACCTTCGTTGTTGACGAAGGAGCGCGTTATACTGTGCATTCCGTTTCTTTACAGCTAGATATAAAAGGTCTTCGTACATCGGATTTACTCCCGTGCCTTTTAATTAAGGAAGGGGAACTTCTTGATGCGACATTGATTGAAAAAACAATAACTGAATTAGAAGATAAAGTCGGTGCACAAGGATATGCTTTTGCTGACATCGAGCCAAAGATTACATTAAATCGCAAGGAAAAAACGGCGAATATTATTTTTATATTACGCCGAGGGCCAAAAAACTTTATACAACGTATTGATATTGAAGGGAATAGTCGCACATTAGATTCGGTTATTCGTCGTGAGATGCAACTTCACGATGGAGATCCTTTAAACACGACAAAAATGAAAAAGTCCATCCAAAACGTGAAAGACCTTGATTTTTTTGAGGATGTTCGGGTGCAGGTAGACCAGGGAAATGCGCTCAGTAAGCAAATTGTCAAGATCGATGTTGAAGAAAAATCAACAGGAGGATTTAAGTTTGGAGCGGGTGTTTCTACAGGTGATGGTGCCATGGGCATGCTCGGATACGAGGAACGGAATTTCCTTGGGCGAGGACAATCGATTGAACTCAACTTTACGCTAGCACGGCGCTATAAAAACGTTGGCTTTGACATTTGCCAGCCATATTTCATGGATCGTAACCTTTTGGTAGGGACGTCTCTTTCATACAGTGGCCGCGACCGTGCGGAGCAAGCAGGATATAAGGGATCTTCCTATGCTTGGAACGGGTACATAGGGCATCCTTTATCAGATGACCTTTGGCATCGCCTTGGATACAAACTTAGCTTAGACAATATCGAAGAATATGGAACGAGAAGACAACAATCTCTTGTGGATAAAGACCGTTTTGGAAAAAGTACCTGCAGTCAAGTATATTCTGTCTTTAGTTATTCTCGTTTGGACTCAAGACGAGATCCAACAACGGGGTTTAGCAGCTTCTTTAAGAATGGTTTCGCTGGTATTGGAGGAAACGTTAAATTTCATCAACACGAAATCGGTGGAAGTTATTACTATCCTTTGAAAAATGAGTGGGTTTTCGTCTCACGGTTACGAGGTGGCATTATATTTGGTGGACGCATAATAGATCGTTTCTCTTTAGGTGGAGATGATTTCCATGGGTTTGAGACAGATGGTATAGGACCGCGGGAAAAGGTAATGAAAAAAGGACAAGAACTACCAGGAGAAGCCGTTTACGGCAAGAATTATTACGTTGGAACATTTCTTACGCGTATTCCCTTAGGAGCAACCAAGGAATTAGGGATGCGTGGTATTGCTTTTATTGAATATGGCAGTGTGTGGGGTACACAATTTAATAAAAGTGAGGTGTATGACAACAATACATTGCGTATGTCTGCGGGCATTGGTATTGAATGGTTTTCTCCTTTAGGCCCAATTGGTTTGGCGTTAAGCCATGCTTTGAAAAAACAGCCTTATGATAGGTCGCAAGTACTTCAGCTTACCGGGCTTGTTTCAGGAGGATAAGGATGCAGAAAATTTTCCAGAAGCAGCATTATAGTTGGTTAATAGGGGGATGTTTTTGGATTTTATGGATGCAGAAACCCTTTGTTTTTGCTGAGCCCGCTCAATCAGAGGTGGAATCCCATAAAACATTGTCGAACACAAATATATTGAACACGCCGAATCAACCAAAGGATGTTGAGAATTCCTCAACAATAGCTGTGGTTGATGTTGAACATATCAACGATCACGCAGCAGAAATGCAGTCTGTACGCGATCAAGCGAATCACTTACGAGAAACGTATCAAAAAGAAATAGCGGCCTTAGAAAAAAGTTTACGAGAAGAAAGACTCCGCTTGGATAGTGATAAAAGAACCCTTTCTATCGAAGAAAAAGAGTCACAAGAACGTATCTTTGAATCGAAAGAAAACCAATTACGGCAATTGGCCAGGCATAGGAAAAACCAATGGGAGCAAGCTTTAGAAACCGCAAGAGAAGAGTTTCTACGGAAATTTCAATCTGCTGTGGCACAAGTCGCAAAAGAAAACCATTTAACGATAGTTCTCGTAAAAAGTGCAGTTCCTTACTATGCCTCTAGTTGCGATATTACCCCTCGTATTCTAAAGATGTTAAATGCTACTTCTCAGCCTGTTATCTTGCGTCCCCCAGCAACGGAACCTGCTCAAAAAAAGCGATGATTGATAAGCGTTTTTACAGAGAATCTATCCCGCACACAGCATCTCAGTTGGCAGAAGCGTGTGAAGCCTCTTTAGAGCCTTTTGGGAAAGACTGTCTGCTTTCTGATATTGCTACATTGGAAAAAGCGGCTCCTACCGACTTATCCTTTTTTTCGAATGCAAAATACTTAAAGGATCTAAAGAACACACAAGCAGGAGCGGTTTTTGTTCCTCCTCAATACATCCAAGAGATACCCAGTCATGTTTTAGCCTTAGTTACGCCACATGTATTACCTGCCTATGGACATGCTGCCGCGCTTTTGTATCCTTCTTGTCGACAACTAGCGCATATTCATCCAACAGCCTCTATCGATCCTACGGCATGCATTGGGGAGGATATCTCTATTGGTCCCTATAGCGTTATCCAGGCTTACGTTAAGATCGGTTCTGGAACGACGTTAGGAGCGCATACAACCGTACAAGAAGGAGTCATCATCGGAAAACGATGTCAGATTGCAAATAACGTAACGCTTTCTTATGCCTTAATTGGAGATGACGTACGCATTCATGCTGGCGCGCGCATAGGAGAACCTGGTTTTGGCACTATTCCAGGCCATAAAGGGATGGTATTCATTCCGCAATTAGGACGCGTTCTGATCGGAAATCGTGTCCGCATTGGAGCGAATACGACTATCGACAGAGGCAGTGTAGAAGATACCGTTATTGGTGAGGGAACTATTATTGATAATCTGGTTCAGATAGCACATAATGTGCATATTGGGAAAAATTGTGTTCTTGTTGCGCAGGTTGGATTGGCGGGAAGTTGTTCGTTGGGAGATCAAGTTGTTTTGGCAGGAAAAGTTGGTGTTGCAGGTCACGTGCATATAGGAAGCAACGTAACAGCTGCAGCGAAAACAGGTATTACAAATGATGTCACTGATGGTAAAATAATCGCCGGTTTTCCAGCCGAAGAAGTGAGCATATGGCGTCGTCAAGTAGCTATTTTAAGAAAACTCACACGAAAGCAGGAAAAGAGAGAGGAAGCATGATAGACATACCGGAAGAATCATTAGATACCGCAATGATTCAGCGGTGCTTACCGCATCGATATCCAATGCTGATGATCGATCGCATAGAGCGGCTAATACCTGATGTGCGTGCTGTTGGTGTGCGCTGTATTTCTTCCAATGATCTTTTCCTTCAGGGGCATTTTCCCAGTCATCCAGTCATGCCAGGAGTGCTGATCATAGAGGCGATGGCTCAAACGGCGGGTGTACTTGTCGTAAAGACCATGAACCTTGTGGATTCCGGTAAGCTTGTATATTTTATGTCCATCGAGGAAGCACGCTTTCGAAAACCTATATTTCCTGGAAATGTCTTATACCTTCATGTTGACAAAGAATGCAAGCGAGGAGCTGTGTGGCGTTTCAAAGGCAGTGCTTATGTCAATGAAAATCTGATGGCGGAAACAGTTTTCACGGCGATGATCATGGATCCTAATACATGAACCTTACAGAACAAGAAGTTTTAAAGACTTTTATTCATCCAACGGCCTGCGTTTCCTCCAAAGCTCACCTAGGAGAGCACATTAAAATTGGTCCCTTTTGTATTATAGGAGACAACGTCGTCCTCGAAGACAATATTGAGCTTATGGCGCATGTTTGTATCGAAGGACGAACAAAGATTGGTGCGCGAACAAAGATCTATCCTTTTGCTTCCGTTGGATTTCCTCCCCAGGATTTAAAATATCATGGAGAACCGTCTCAGCTTTTAATCGGTACAGATAATACGATTCGTGAATACGTCACAATGCAGCCCGGAACAGAAGGAGGCGGGATGATAACAACCATTGGGAATCATTGTCTGTTTATGGCAGGCGTGCATGTAGCTCATGATTGTCATATAGGAAACCATGTTATCATGGCAAATTATGCAACATTGGGGGGGCACATCACCATCGGCGATTATGCCATGATTGGTGGCTTATCGGCTGTGCATCAATTTGTCCGCGTCGGAGCACACGCAATGGTAGGCGGTATGTCGGGTATTGAGCGTGACTTAATCCCCTATGGAACGGCCATGGGAGAACGCGCCGGATTAACCGGACTTAATGTTATCGGACTTAGGCGCCGAGGTTATTCCTGTGAGGATATCCAAACTTTGCAAAGTGCTTATGAGCAAATCTTTGAAAAACTTTCAGGAACCCTGGAAGAACGCATAAAATCAGCACGTTCTGTGGTTCCTTCCAAAGCATGTGTACAAGAGCTCTTAGGTTTTCTGGAATCTCCAACCATACGTTCTTATTGCTTACCCAAAGGCTTCTAAGGAAAAAGAATGCGTTTAGGACTTCTTTGTGGAAAAGGGCGATTACCATACCTTTTAGCACGAGCGCAAAGGCACAATACGTTTGCCATTGTTTGTTTGGAAGACTTGGAAGAAGAAACAACAGAAAATTTTCCTTCTGGTATTCCTTGTTTGCAAACATCTATTGGAGCGATAGGAAAAATTCTGCGATTCCTAAAAGCACATCAAATCGATACTATTGTTATGGCAGGAGCGTTACGACGTCCTACGCTTTCTGAGCTCAAACTCGATGTTGTGGGGATAAAATGGAGTGCACACCTAGGGAGACGGCTTTTTCAAGGAGACGATGCCTTATTATCCGGGATAACAGCTTTATTAGAGAGGGAAAAATTGACTGTTCTAGGTGCGCACGAGATCATGACTTCTTTACTCACCCCTGCCGGTATATTGAGTAAAAAAGCTCTAACACCAGAAGATCAAGAAGATATTACGGTTGGAATACGCGTTATGCGGCAGCTGGGAAAAACCGATGTAGGGCAAGCTGTGGTAGTGCAACAAGGGCTTACCCTTGGGGTTGAAGCGATTGAAGGAACGCAAGAGCTTATTAAGCGCTGTGCCTCATTTCAGCGTGCGGGACGGGCGGCCATCTTGGTAAAGGGAGCAAAGCCTCAGCAAGAGATGCGTGTTGATCTACCTACAATTGGGAGTGAAACCCTTGAAGCGCTTCATATAGCTGGTTTTCGTGGTGTGGCGTTAGAGGCGGGAAAAACATTACTCCTTGATCGAGAAATCGTTTTAGAAAAAGCAGATTCTTATGAGATTTTTGTTGCAGGAATGGAGTTTTCTTATGCCTCGTAAAAACATTTTTATTGCTGCAGGAGAGCCATCTGGGGATAAGCTTGGCGCGTCTTTAATATATGCTCTAAAAGAACGTGCCCCTGAAGCCTATACTTTTTGGGGCATTGGCGGTGAAGCGATACGTGCTGAAGGATTGACATCGTTGTTTCCTTTAGAAGATATAGCGGTCATGGGTCTTACAGAGGTGATTCCGCGCTTACCGCAGATTATGAAACATCTACAAACGACAAAACGCGCTTTACGGGCGCATCCACCAGATATCTTGCTTACGATCGATGCCCCCGAGTTCATGTATCGGTTGCATAAAACAAGTCGCCGTCTTGGTATTCCAACACTTCATTGGGGTGCACCTTCTGTTTGGGCATGGCGTCCTGGACGCGCACGGAAACTTGCGACGCGAATTGATCATTTGTTGGCTTTGTTTCCTTTTGAACCTCCCTTTTTTGAAAAGCACGGTTTAAAGACAACATACGTAGGACATCCAATGGCCAATGATCCAGAATTACAACCACAGGTTGCAGAAAAACTGGATGATTTTCGAGCGCATTATAGAATCGACGCGGAACGCCCTCTTTTATGTGTTTTACCCGGCAGCCGCAAAAGTGAGATAGAGCGCCATTTTCCTATCTTTGAGCAAACAGTACGCTTATTGCATACTGAAATGCCAGGAATGCAAG
>JAIRST010000022.1 GCA_031255325.1 Holosporales bacterium
TCCGCCGATCAGCTGATAGATAATTCACTTGTTCCTATCCCTATAGCTTCCAGTCCTAATACTCTCCTTTATTACTAACACATCCTAAAAACCCCCTTATCTTTTACTCTTGCCCCCCCCAAAAAACATTCTCTTTTTTCACCAAAAAGATGGGATCTTTTATGGATAATGGCCTGACCTGATCATCAGGTTTATAACAAGACATGCTCATTTCTTTATGTAAGCTTGATATTTTTTCCTGAAGTTCTTTTTCTGCTGCACAATTCTGTTGATTTATATGCTCCAGCTCTTCCTTTGATATTGTCCCCGCTTTGCGCCGTAACTCTTGCACTTGTTCTTGCACTTCACCCCTTATACCTTGCGCCTTTAGCTTCATCTTCAGCAAATCGTCATCCATTGTTCCATTTTTTATCCCCAGCAACAAACGAGATTCATCTGGATTTTTATTTAGTTCGTCTAATTGCTGATTTAGTTGCAATAATTCTTTCTGTTGCTGTTTACAGACCCCTCTAAGACGAATGACATCCCGCTCACAAGGCCTCAATGCTTCTGAAGGAAGAGGTATCCAATCCAACAGTAGCGGACATTGATAAAGCTCATCCCCATGGGTAACGCCAAAAGCTAACGATGGTCCAGGTTTTTGATAAGAGAAAAACCATCTCGCATCAAAAAGGGTATTACGGTTGTCTTTTATTACGATCATCAGGTCTCTATCATTCGAACAAATAACAAGTTCACTACGATCTTCTTTATCTTGACTATATTGCTCTTTCACCAAATCATCCGAACGTTCCAAATTCTCAGCTTCTTGTGCTTCTTGTATAAATTCTTCCCCTCTCCCATGTTTATAACAGACCTTTAAATAAGCATGAGCCTTCTCCTCCGTCAATTTTTCCTTCCAGTTGTCACGCAAAATTTGCAAATTGTACCCTTTCTGTGTTGAAGAAAACTCCTCATCATTTAAACCTCTAAGATTTACCCCCCCCCATCCCGATCTCTCAAGGCTGGGCATTAATGCCTCTGTACTCGTCGTCAGGGTACCACCCGGCGCAAGAAGATCGAAGAGGATACGAAACATATCACAGGTTGAGATACTGAGGGTAGTATATGAAGAATAAGGATTGTTTTCTATCACATTTATATCATCAAGTATGTAACTAAAAAGAGGCAGCATTCCATTTGTAAAAAACGGAATTAATCGCTGTAAATCGGATATTCGCCCTTGAAAAATAGCACGCCCATATTGGCTTGCATAACTTTCGCTAGAAGGCGCCCTCTCGTCACGCACATTTGGATCTAAGAAAAACCATCTTGGGTTTGCAAATCTGTCTTTCGCATGGGCCGCGTAAAGGGATTCTCCGATAACAAGAAATAGACTTTCGTATGTGTTATGTACATACCACATAATTGCCCCAAAAACCTGCAGATGACTTTGGTTTAAGTTTTCCTCCGTTAGATTCAGCACGAATCCATTGTCCATGAAGCTCTTTAGATCTCCAAAGGAAACTTCTAACGCTTCTGGTGTTAACGTTCTGATATCAAATATTTTATTAGCGACAGGTATTTTAGTATCATCTGCGGTTGGTGCCCCATCTTCGAGCATTGCAAAAGTAAAATTGCAGAGCATTCCCATTAAGAGGGGCGTTGCTCGTTTTATAAAAGCATTCATGCTGTTTTCTTTTGTTTCTACACATAAGGAATAGGTAATACACTCGTGCTAATTTGTCAACTTTTTATTAGAACGCATTTGTTTTGTAAAATATTTGCATAATATAATAGCAAAAAATATTCCTTATTAGGAAAACCTATAACGCTATTGAATAGCTCTCTCAGTAACAAGTAAAAAATCAATAGTCCTATTATTGAGATACCCTTCTGGCCGGTTAGTAAAAGCTCGTTGAATCTGTCGGGGATGCTGAATGGTCGCTTGCAGAAATGTCATTCCCTGTCTGGATCACTCCGTCCTTGCTTACCTCCCCATGACCCGCACTACTTGCTCTTTCCCTTCTTCTTCTATAGGGTGACATGGCGCCCGTGTGGCGGAATGGTAGACGCAGTAGACTTAAAATCTGCGAACCGCAAGGTTGTGGGGGTTCGAGTCCCTCCACGGGCACCAAGGATTTTTGGCTCTTTGATTATCCTTTTCAGTTAAATGATTTGGCTTTAGAAGCGAAGTATTGGTTAGGGGGATAAGAGGAAGGAAATTAAGGGCGATAAGATAGATTGGATAATTTCAGGTTTTAGCGAGGATATAACAGCCAGTTCGGCAAGTAAATTAATAAGAATTAATCACGCCCCCATGAACCTTTATTATCCTCTTTCGTTCCCTCATTTTACAACACAGTTTTGAATGAAATTCCCGTGTTATCGCCGTTGTTTTATACAGCGCAGCTGAAACAGCGATATCCCGATCTATACCTTTGAATGAAAGAAACGTGTTTGACATGAATAAAGCACAAATGGAGACAGACCTAAGTTTTTTTGTCATGCATTCTTAATGCAGCTTTCCGTGGCAGTGTTTGTATTTTAGGCCGCTCCCACAAGGGCAGAGGGCGTTACGCGAAATATTCTGCTCCACTTCTGCACTCTCGCCTGGTATGAGCCCCGTTTCTAGGGCGTTATTTGTATGAGGTAACAGGGTTTCATCTAATCCCTCCATCGTTACCGCTTGCGAAAGCTCGAATTTGCTCATCACATGAACAGCTTCTTCTCGTAACGCATTCATCATATTTTCAAATAAATTAAAGGCTTCGTTCTTGTATTCGTTAAGCGGATCTTTCTGAGCATAAGCTCGCAAATTTATGCCCTTGCGCAAGTGATCAAGCGTTAGTAAGTGATCTTTCCAATGCTGATCCATTAAACGCAATAAAAGCGTTCGTTCCATTTGTCGCATAAGACCATTTCCGTAATGCTCTTCCTTGTCCTTCATATATTTTTTAAGCGCTTCAAGAATGCGTTCCTTTAAAATCCCTTCAGAGCACCCCTCCTCGTGAAGCCAAGCCTCTACAGGAAGATCAATGTTGAAGAAATATAAACAATCTGCGTGGAATTTCGTTCCATCCCATCCTTCTGCTGCATCCTGATTAGGAGTCGCTGCTGCAACCAGCCTTTCTACAGCTTCCTTGCGCATATCCTCAAATTCTTCTTTTAAATCTACCGTTGGCTCCATCAGCTCATGCCGTTGTGTGTAAACAACTTTACGCTGATCATTCATCACATCATCATAGCGAAGTAAGTGTTTGCGGATATCATAGTTGCGTGCCTCTACGCGGCTTTGCGCCTTTTCAATAGCTTTATTAATCCACGGATGGATGATCGCTTCTCCTTCTTGCAATCCTAGTTTTTGGAGCATTTTATCTAAGCGATCCGAACCAAAAATACGCATCAAATCATCTTCAAGAGAAAGGAAGAATTTGGAGGCTCCAGAATCTCCTTGTCGTCCAGAGCGCCCACGGAGCTGATTGTCAATACGACGGCTCTCGTGACGTTCCGTCCCTATAACGTATAATCCTCCAGCAGCACGCACCGTTTCTTCATCTTTTTTCAGTTGCTCGATGACTTCTGCTTCCTTTCGAGCCCGCAAATCCGAGTCTTCAACGCCCGCCAACTCCTTTGCCAAACGCGTCTCAAGGTTTCCGCCGAGCTTAATATCTGTTCCACGTCCAGCCATGTTCGTTGCAATGGTTACCGCTCCTGGACTTCCCGCTTCGGCAATAATTTGAGCCTCTAAATCATGATATCGGGCGTTGAGCACCTGATGAGGGATCTTTTCTCGTTTGAGATATCCCGATAACTGCTCGGATTTCTCGATACTCACCGTTCCAACCAAAACAGGTTGTTTACGAGCCACACACTCCCTGATTAGCGCAACAATAGCAGCATTTTTTTCAGCTGCTGTGCGGTATACTTCGTCATCGTGATCTTTTCTGTTAACGGACACATTCGTTGGAACAACAATAGTGTCCAGCTTATAAATATCCATAAGCTCGGCCGCTTCTGTTGCCGCGGTTCCTGTCATCCCTGCAAGTTTTGGATACATACGAAAGAAATTCTGAAAGGTAATTGTCGCAAGCGTCTGGTTTTCCATCTGCACTTTGACTTTTTCCTTAGCCTCCAGAGCTTGATGAAGACCCTCAGAGAATCGCCGCCCTTCCATCATGCGTCCTGTAAATTCATCGATAATGATGAGTTCCCCATCTTTAACAATGTAATCCACGTCAATTTTAAACAACTGATGTGCTTTTAAGGCTTGATTAACATGATGCACAAGACTGATATTTTGAATGTCATATAAAGATCCGCTTTTTAAAAGATCTATTTCCTTTAAAAGCGTCTCAATACGCTCATTTCCTGTTTCGGTTAGCGTTACTTGACGATGTTTTTCATCTTTTTCATAGCAAGAAGCATCCAATCGTGGAATAATTTCATTAACGCGTCTATAAAGCTCGGTAGAGTCTTCCGCTGGACCAGAGATAATCAAGGGCGTACGCGCTTCATCGATTAAGATGCTATCTACCTCATCCACAATAGCATAATGAAAGGGACGCTGTACAAGTTCCTCGCTATAAAATTTCATGTTATCGCGCAAATAATCAAATCCGAACTCGTTGTTCGTTCCGTAAGTAATATCTGCCGCATATGCCTCTTTGCGTTGAGAATCCGTCAAATTATGAAGGATAACCCCTACCGACAACCCCAAAAATTCGTAAACTTTTCCCATCCATTGAGCATCACGACGGGCTAAATAATCGTTTACGGTAACAACATGTACACCTTTTCCTGTTAGCGCATTCAAATAAACCGGCAATGTGGCTACCAGCGTCTTTCCTTCTCCTGTTTTCATCTCGGCGATTTCCCTTGATGAAGCACCATTCCGCCGATAAGCTGTACATCGAAAGGACGCATGCCTAAGACGCGTTTTGCGGCTTCTCGTACAACGGCAAAGGCTTCCGGAAGGAGAAGCTCAAGCGATTCCCCATGGGCGAGTCTTTCGCGGAAGTCAGAAGTTTTGGCGTGCAAAGCATCATCGCTCAAGACCGAAATTTCAGATTCTAAAATATTAACCAGTTTTACTTTTTTCCAAAAACCTTTCACGATTCTATCGTTACTGGAGCCAAACATACGCTGGAGCGCTTTTAAAAACATGCTGACCTCTAAAATTCCTCTCTATTCCTAAGGCTTTGAGAGCATTCTGTCAATTTACTTTTCTTTTAGTAAGGTATTATAGAAATGTTAAAAATCCGATCCTTCAACAGGAAAAAGCATCTTATGAGAGGATTGATTAAGAAAAAGGAAAGATTCTCTGCTGGAGAGGAATGAGCTATATATACACCCATAAAGGATAGGCC
>JAIRST010000015.1 GCA_031255325.1 Holosporales bacterium
TACGGCATATATTACCCCCCCCCCCCCCTCCCCATGCAATTTAGCTAAAACTTTCGTTAATTTGCCTGTTCCGGCACCAACATCTGCAATTGCTATGTCAGATGTTGGGAAACTCATATGCGTCCTTATTTTGTTAATAAGCGTCATATCGTAAGAAGGTCTATTGACATAATCTTTTGCTAAAGTTGAAAAGTCTCCAAGTTCCGTAGTTCCGTAGTTCCGTATCTCATTTTTAAAATCCCTATATTTTTATACTCCATCTCGAGATAAAAAAGAATATATTAATTTTAGGAATTTTCCACTTAAAGATGGTACCCTCTAGTTAGCATTACAAAATTAAGATGGTGCCATTTCCATGAGTGTAGATTATTAAAGTATACTGTATATATCACGAAGCTTTTCGTGGGAGCGTTTCAAAAATTGCTCATCGTTGCGATGGTGTATATCTAATATCATTATTGTCAATCGCTGCAAAATATCTCATTAATAGATGTTATTAAATATCTCGTGTTTCTAATGCTTTCTGAACGTCTGTCCAACGAATCGCATCCACAGAAAAAGGTGCTGGCGTATATATCTTTTGAGCATGCAGGATGATTTGTTCAGCGAGCGTATGAATGATATGCGTTTTTATAGAAGCTTCAAGGGCTGCAAGCTGCTCTGCATGATTTTTTTCAGCGATCCGTGCCATGTCTTCAATTGAGATCGTATGAGCGCGTTTACGCGCTTCTAAATTGTGTTTGGTTTCTTCTTTTAAGGTAGCTATATCTTGCTGCACTTGTGCCGTACGGGCTGTTAGCCGTTTTTGAATATCTTGCGCTTCTGCTTTTAAAGCTTCCGCTTCCTTGAACTGATCTGCAATATCTTCTCGATACTTATCTACCATACCCACAGCAATGGAGTAAAGCTTCTTTCCGAAAAGAACAAAAAAAGTCAAAAAAGAAAGAAATACCCAAAAGCTAGCATCTTCCAACACTTTAACACTCCTCTTTCTTTAAAGGTGATGGTACACTCCGCGTACGTAAGGGAACTTTTTTAACTACTTTCGCTACTTTGCTTTTTGAAGGAGGTAGAACTTTTTCCTCTGTAAATAGGCTTATACGTTTACGTCCCGTCTTTGTATCTCCTTTACTCATCTCTTCCACTGCTGCTTCACTTAAAGTGATGACGTCTTTTTGCGCTTTTGAAAGAACACTTTCTGCCGCTTTTTGAAGAGCTTGCACCGCTTCTGTATGCTTTTTAGTGTATAAAAATTGTAACTCTCCCTCACGCGTTTTAAGGTGCTCTTTCAACTGCGCAAGCTCTTGTGAGAAAATGTCACGAACTTCTTGCTGCGCAGCGTGCAAAGCGGCTTCTGCTTGTTGTTCTTTTTGCTGTGCTTCCTGTTGCATTTTACGCGCTTCTGCAAGAAGAGTAGAAAGCTTTTCCTCTCTATTTTTCAACGTTGCTGCAAGACGCGGCACGATAATCCACCGTGCTGTACAAAAGAAGGCAGAAAACGAAACAAGCAACCAAAAAAGCTGTGCAGGATACGTCGCAACATCCAGTTGAGGCATGTGTCTCTCCCCCTTTCGCGTCCTATTTAAAGAGAATAAGAAAGGCGATCAGTAGCGCAAATAAAGCAATAGCTTCGGTCATAGCAAAAGCCAAAATACCAACAGAATTTAACTGCTCTTTTGCTGAAGGGTTTCGAGCGACAGAACTTAACCATGTGGAAAAAATATTCCCAAGGCCAAGCCCAACTCCGCAGAGCGCAATAACAGTTATCCCTGCGCCAATATAACGGGCTGATTCCGGATCCATATATTCCTCCTCGTTAAAAATCCATAAACCTAGTGCTCCATGTAAATCGCATCATGGAGATACACGCAAGTTAAAACACTAAACACGTACGCTTGCAAGACAGCAACAAGCAATTCGAACGCTGTTAATGCAACATTGACGAACATGGGCGTTAACCCAAAGAAAACGCCAAGACTTACAGAGAAGCCGGCAAAGACTTTGATCATAGTGTGTCCCGCCATCATGTTCGCAAAAAGCCGTACCGCAAGACTGAAGGGGCGCGAAAAATAAGAAATAATCTCGACAGGTACAAGCAAAAGCAATACAGGCACAGGGACTCCTTGAGGAGCAAATGTGCGTAAAAATTTTACACCATGTCGCGCAAATCCCACCAACGTAACAACACAAAAAACAAAAGCCGCCAGCCCAAAGGTAACAATAATGTGACTTGTAAAGGTGAATGTGTAAGGCAGCATGCCGAAAACATTGCCTCCAAGAATGAAGAAAAATACTGAAAACACAAACGGGAAAAAAGCATACCCTGCTGTTCCAATATTTTCGTCAATAAGTTGTGCAATTGTTTTATACCCAAGCTCTACGATAGCCTGTACCCGGCGTGGAATTAAACTTTGTTGGCGCGCTCCCCAAATAAACACTGATAAAATTAAAATGCTGCTAAGAATCATCGCAAGGGCGGCGTTTGTAAACGATACATCCACACCTCCTACAGAAAGAGAAACAATAGGGTCAATCTCAAATTGGTGAAGTGGCTGCTGTGACACAACTTTCCTTTCTTATTAAGAACGAGGCTTCTTATTTACTAAACGAAAAACGTTTACAAATCCAGTACAAATTCCAACCAAGAACATTATGACGAGTCCGTAAGGATAGGTATGCCAATATTTATCCACCGCAATACCCAGCAACATGTTGGCCGCCACCCCTGAAAAAAACTCAATACCTCCTCGAATAAGAGGATTTTCTTGGCGAGAAAGGCCAACTCTGCGTGTATAATAAGGTGTTTTAAGGCGATTTTCCAGATGCTGTAAACGGGTTTCAAATGACTTATCTTCCATTAATGATCTCTTCAAGTTTTAACAAAGAAAGAGCTCCCTCATAGACTTGTCCTTTAACCACAAAAGAAGGCACAGCAGAAAGGTTAAAATGTTCCTCTGCCTCAAATCTACGAAACAAGAGCGCTTTAGAAAAAGACGTCTTGGATAATAAAGAGTGGCGCATTTGCGCGGAAATGCCAAAGGTTTCGAATAAAGTAAACAGGTGCGCCGGCATAAAGATCCAGTCTTCCTGTTGAGCAAAAAGGACTTTCAGGACGGGAAAATAGGCAGAAATTGGCAAACTTCTGAGCAATGTAAATCCATCCAAAGAAATTTTATCATCAGGAAATTCACAGAAAACAAGGCATAAACGCCCGGTATCTAAGTATTTTTTTTGCAATTCCGGCAGGATTTTTTGCAAAAAAAGACGGCAATAGCGGCACGTCAAGGAATAATAATAAAAGATACGTACCGGTGCTTGAGGATTACCCAAAATAATCTCAGAAGGGGCTTTCAAAGGAATATGAAGCAATCGACGGATGCGCCATTCGTGTGCATAAGAAAGATGATGGGTAATAATGTGCGCTCCAACTATGCCTAAGGTAAAACATACAAGGCTTATTCGTAAAAGTGCTTTTCGCTTAGATGTCACTTTAGGTACCTTTCAAGGCGCTTTAAAAGCGTTTCAAGCGAAGTATCTTCTTCCATGTCATCTTCTTGTGCTGTATGCGTTATAGGCGTTTCCACAACAGGGGGCGCAATATAACTGACCGGATGCAAGAAAAATTGATGCACGCAAGGATGACCAAAATATTGATTGATGCGCGCGATAAGTTTGGTTGTGTTGTAGCGTATCTCAAGTACTTGTTCCCTGAGTACTTGAACATGTAAAATTGTTTGACCATTGGAGGATGCTTGTAATCTAATGGGAAGAGTAGAACGTGCATAATGTAGGCCAATCATATCTCCCCACGATAAGAAAATATCAGCGGAATGCAATCCGTGCTTTTTTAGAATCGGACGGCAGACACCACGTGCTATATGGCTTATGGAGGTACATGCAGACGCGTAAGGAGTAGAACGCCTATGCTCCACGATTCCTCCTTACTTTTCCAATATGTTTTAAAAGGCACGATAACACAAGCGCTTCTTAACTGGTACGGGCACTATGCGCGAAAATTGCCGTGGCGTGCGCCGTACGGCAAGCTTCAAGATCCCTATATCGTTTGGATTTCCGAGTCTATGCTACAGCAAACAATGGTAGCGACGGTAGAACCTTATTTTGCTCGTTTTATGACAGCCTTTCCAACACTTGTAGATTTAGCGCGCGCTTCTTTGGATGATGTCTTACGTTTGTGGCAAGGTCTTGGGTATTATTCTCGCGCCCGTAATATACATTATACCGCTCATATCTTGCTCAAGGACCATGAAGGAATGTTCCCAAACAATGCACAACATTTGCAGGAATTGCCTGGTATAGGTCCTTATACAGCGGCTGCCATTGCCTCTATGGCTTTTGGTGAACCTGTTGTTGCGATGGATGCTAATGTAACGCGCGTGATAGCCCGTCTTTTTGCTTTATCTGACCGGAAATATTGTGCACAACATGCACAAAATTTATGCCCTGCAAAATATCCTGGAGATTTTAATCAGGCACTTATGGATCTTGGAGCGCAATACTGTCGTGCCCATCAAGTGGTATGCACGTTGTGCCCATTAGAAATGTTTTGTTTGGCGTATCGAGAAAATCAGCCTTTCATGTATCCTTATCCCAAAGAAAAAGCTGAAAAACGCACACGTTATGCTCTGTTTTTTTGTGCACTTTCCGGCGGACATCTTTTACTGGAGCGCAGACCAGAAAAAGGGTTACTCGGCGGACTTTACGGGTTACCCACAACGCCATGGACGGAAACTCTACAAAATACAACGCCTATCGATACGCCCATTAAAACTGTCCAATGGCTGTTGTTGCATGAAATAACACATACCTTTACACATTTTCGATTGCACGCGCACATCCTATACGCACAAGTTCCTTGGCGCGAAAAAGGCAATGAGGAAAGATTTTTATGGGTTCCCTACACGCAACTTGCGCATTACGGCATACCAACGGTATTCAAAAAAGCTCTCAAACACGACCTCATTGCGAAAATAAGCAAAATACAAAAAGAATAATTTTATACCATTATTGAATAGTAATATATTTTTAGGATTTTAAAAGTTTACTATAAATCACTCTAACCCCCGATAGGATCGTCAGTTCCCTCGTTGATCGGGGCAATTGACACAAAACGTAGCGGCCGTTTCCTCAGATTCTATCGAAAGAAGGGCATCTATATTCGGAAAGCGCTTTTTCAAAACCACTTTTACTTGCTGCAGAGTACTTATGGCTTCTGCGACAACAGGTGTTTCTACACGGACACCAGCTGTTAAAAAAACGAACGTCCCTGCTGTACGGGTCTTTATCCAAACAATGCCAAGGATGCCAGGCTGGGCTTCTATCAACTGGCGTATGAGAGCAAGCTTTTCATCTGGAATACTTTTGTCTAAAAGCTCGCAAGCGGCGTGCCAAATAATCTTGACGGCACTAGCTACGATGTAAAGTGCTACACTTAAGCCAAAGATGCTGTCAATCATAGAAAAATTAAACCAATAATTAAAAAGTAATGAAAGAATAATTCCAAAATTTGCCAAAAGATCCACTTGATAATGCAAGGAATCTGCATAAACAATCATAGAATGCGTTCGATGGATAGCATATCGTTGCACATGCACCAAAATAAAAGTCAACATAGTAGAAATAATAATTACAGCTAGACCAATATCTGTATTTTCTATCGGCTCAGGCTTGAAGAGCCGATGTATCGATTCAGTCCCTAAAAAAAACGCAGATCCCATTACCAGCAAGGATTGCCCCAGAGAAACAAGAGGTTCTAGTTTCCCAAATCCAAAAGCATAAGGAGCATGTGCTGGACGTTGGGATAGCCGTATGGCAAACGTTGCACAAATAGAGGAGATGCAGTCTACAGTAGAATCAAGTAAAGAAGCTTGCAGGCTAACAGCATTTGTTGCTAGCCATGCCCAAAATTTCATAACAATCATCACGCTTGCTATGCTTGCGGCAACGGCTGTTGTATAATAATTTAGTTTTTGAGAACTATACTCCCCATGATTTTTATGCCCATAAAGTTCCTTTTTTGTATTGATATTATGGTGCATTATACGGATTCCGTGTTTGCCGAAAAGTGATTTTTATTGGTATACCTGTTAGGTGAAATGTGTCAACCAATCCATTTAACAAATATCGCCTGTATGCGTCAGGAATAGCTTCCGTTCGTGTTCCCATCATAAGAAACGCAAGGGGATTTTTTCCCGTCTGCGTCATGTATTTTAAATGTGTCTGCTTTCCTTTATGGGTCGGCGGAGGATAATGTTGCACGACCCTTTGCAGCCACCGGTTTAGCTCGGCTGTTTTAAATGTTGTTTCAGCGCGTTGATGTAATTTAAGACAATAGAAGAATACTTCCTGTAGATTTGTACCATTCTGAGCAGAAACAGCCACGACAGGGATACCTTTTACTTGAGACAACCCTTGAGAAATCACCTCTTGTGCCGCTTTTAAAACGCCTTTAGGGAAAGTGATGGCATCCCATTTATTAAGGACGATAATAAGCGGACTCCCCTTATCAAAAACGCGACGTCCAAGAGTTAGATCTTGTTTTTCTATATGTAGTGTTGCATCAAGTACAAGGCAAGCAATATCAGCTGCTACCGTAGCATGTTGTGCTTTTGAAGTAGCAAGAAGCTCTAAAGGATCTGTGATGCGCGCCCGTCGGCGCTGCCCTGCTGTATCCACTAACTCAAACATTTGACCTTTATAAGACCACTGTACGCGGATCGCATCGCGTGTAAGCCCAGCGGTCGCTCCTGTAAGAACACGGTGTTCCTGAAGGACCGCGTTTACAAGAGTGGATTTTCCTACATTTGGACGCCCGATAATGGCAATACGCATAGGCGCTGACTGCGCAGAAGATTGCCCTATCGAGGGATTTTCTACCGATACGATCGGGGAATCAGAAGGAAAAAGGTGTTTTTGCAAAATGTCATATAAATCCTTTGTCCCTATATTATGTTCAGCCGAAATAAATAAAGCCTCTCCAAATCCCAGCGTTAATACTTCGGCGGCTAAACTAGCGATACCATAAGACCGATTTTCTGCCTTATTCGCCACGAGCTGCACCCTTTGTTCAGAAGCCAAATGTTTACGCAACCATTTGGCGACAAAAAAATCTGCAGGAAGCAAGCTGCTTTGTACATCTACTATAAACAAAACGATCTGCGCTTTCTGCAGGGCATAAAGCGTTTGCTTATTAAGAGTATGCGCTAAAGAAGGTATTTTATCTGCCTCGATCCCTGCCGTATCCCACACACGGAAAGAGTTTTCTCCTAAATACGCTACGCCTTCGTGGCAATCGCGCGTCACGCCAGGTGTGTCATGAACTAACGCTTCACGTCGACCAATAAGTCTGTTAAAGAGTGTCGATTTTCCGACATTCGCACGGCCGATAAGCGTAACATTCATCGGTACGCCTGAACTTTTCCATTTTTAGTAACGATAAAAAATGTCTCGTTGACGATTAAAGGAAACGTTGCGATAGGCTCTTTAACAATATATTGGCGTACAATATGACCATC
Source organism: Holosporales bacterium (assembly GCA_031255325.1). Classification (GTDB taxonomy): domain Bacteria; phylum Pseudomonadota; class Alphaproteobacteria; order UBA3830; family JAIRMZ01; genus JAIRST01. Next base: position 7,533 of record JAIRST010000015.1, read on the forward strand.
ACGCGGAGAGAGAAATACAAGTAAACCCTCTGGATGGCTCACAAGGAAAAGACTGTCAACCATGAGCGGTCCCTTCCAAACTGAAATGGAACGCTCTTTTGCAATAGGCAACGGAGAACTCCATCGCATAAAACCATTTTCCCTATCAAGACAGACGCATAGGCCATCTGAGCTAACAAGCACGAGACTATCTTCCGTAACACATGGTGTTTCCGTTCCTCCAACTTCATACTCCCAGTGATGTGCTCCTGTGCGTATATCAAAAGAAGCCGTCAGCCCACTATATCCAACAGCATAAACACTTCCTTGGAAAGCCACAGGACACGCCCGAATATGGGGAAAAAGCTTAAAAAGATCAGCGGAAGCAAGTTTTGTTAAGCTTTCTTCCCATAAAACATCTCCTGTCTCCGCATGCAAGGCGAATAGCTCTCCTGATGAGTAGGGAACGACCACAATTCCCTGCGCGACGGTACAAGCAGCATTACCTATCATTTTAGCGTCTTCCATCAGGCCTTTATGCGTCCACAAGCTGATTCCTGTATGGGGATCAAGGACTTCAAGAGTGTTGTTTCCTAAAAGAACAAAAAGGCGACCTTCTGCGGCCGTTAGTCCTCCACAAGCAGGGGCTTCTAAACGTCGACGCCATAAAATACGCCCCGACCCCCCATCGCAAGCGATCACTTCAGAGAACGTCGTCCCAATGTAAAGCGTGCCATCTGCATATACCATTCCGCCATTGAGATTGCCCCCTCGCCCTTGTGGGGTTGTGGATATTTTCCATAAAAGCGCTCCTGTTGTTGCTTGTAAGGCATACAAAATCCCTCCTGCATCTAAAATAAAAAGCCGGTTATCGGCTAAAAGGAGTGGCGATGAAATTTTCCAAACAGTATCCTCTTTATACGATAAAGATGTTTCCCAAATTTTATAAAAATGTTTCGCTCCGATCACAGCCGGTGTTTTGTGAGTTGCGTCGTATCCTGGTTGTTCCCACGCATTGATAGAAATAGCCTGCGGAAGCGTTGCTCCCCTCCCCTGCCCTCCTTGAGAAGATGTATCTTGATGTCCTTGCAAAACATACTCGCGTGTTCCGGTAAGCGGAATCTTTTCATCGTCGCACGCGCACACTAACAACAATAGACAAAGCAGATACCTGTTTTTCACGAATCTATCCTTTCAAAGACGTAATGCTGGGCTTTGCAGCATAAGGGTCGCTCGCTCTTTTGCCATAGACGAAGCCCCCGCCTCTCTCAGAATTTGTTCAAAAAGAGACCGGGCTTGGGTTTTGTTGCCTTTTTGCAGAGCGCAAGCAGCCGATAACTCTAACGCCGTTATACGATAGGGGCGTCCAGCTGTTGCAAGATCCGCTAAATACGTGTCTACCTGCTGCACTTGATGCGGCATTAAAAGCGCATAATAGACTGCTTTAAGTAAGGCTAAATCTGCCCAGATGCGCTCAAGCCTAGGATTTTTTGCGAGCTCATAGAGCAATGCCGAAGCTTGTGCCTTTTCCTCATCCGAAGCTGTAGATGATTCAAGGGTCAAGCAGCATCTGATGATTCTTGTCACACAAGCTGTCTTGCGAGATGCATTTCTTTCCAGATTTGTCAGACGCAAGAAAGCTTGCGATGTATCTCCTCGTGCGATGGTATGTGCGATTTCTATAAGTTCTGCTGTGGATTCTTCTGCTTTACGCTGCGTCCGTTGATTCCAAGATGAATAAGCAACAATACCTAACACAACTGTCGTAACACCTATCACCAGAGGTTTTTTATAGGTTTTCCAAAACTTTACCAATTGCTCTTGGCGCAATTCTTCTTGAATCTCGGAAAAAAGATCGTCTGTCCCATCGCTCATTTAAAAAATTCTCCCTTTAAGGTGGCGAAACCGTAAAAAACCCCCATATTCTTTTATAGGAAAAGTTCTCTAGACTCAACGAGGAGTAATATTATGTCTTACGAGCTCGTCCCTGTTTTGCAGGTTTTGACAACGACGATTTTTCTGCCGCATCGATCAACGCCAGAAACAGAGACCTACACATGGATGGAAGAATCCACGATCGAAAACCGCGGTTTGGTTACCGTGCAATTAAGAACGCGGTATCGCCGGCTTATTGGCACGGACGGATTCCGTACAGAAGTAAAAGACCGTACTTATGGAGCGGATGGACCGGTTCTAAACCCAAGCGAAAGCATTTCTATATCGCAACATTTTTGTGCAGAAACGTCATCTGGCGTTCTGATATATTTTTACGAAGTTTCTACAGAACGCGGAGAAGTATTTATCATGCAAACTCCCATCTATTCTTTCGATAGTCCCCTCCCCTATACCGTACATTGATCAACGTAAGAACTCTTGATTTTCTGTTAAACAATCATTTAAAAAGAAGGAAGCGGACGTAACAAAGAGGATCTCAATGGCGCGCATAACAGTAAGCGACTGCATAAAAGTTGTGTCAAGTCGCTTTGATTTAGTTGTTTTAGCAGCACAACGAACACGGCAGATTGTAGCAGGAGCTCCTGTAACGGTTGCGCGTACCGGAAATAAAATTCCGCTCCTTTCCTTACGAGAAATTGCAGCCCAAACCGTTTCTGTAATGGATTTGGAAAATTCTATTATTAAAAGCTTCCAGCGGTACTGTCCACAAGAAGATTTGGAAGAAGACGTTGATGACCTTCCCGAAGAAGAGAGCTATGATCCCCATCGCCCTCTCGTAGCGCCTATCGCTGATGAGGCACAGGATGAAGTCGAGGTTGGGGACTGTCAATCTGAGCAGCCTATACAGGAAAAAAGTATTTAAGTCCCCCTCTTTCGTTTGGGAAGCATTAAAAAACCGGAGGCTTCCTTATGTTGCGTCAGTTCCAGTTAATTGAAGAGATTCAAAAATACATTCCGGAATTTGACGAGGCGCTCCTTAATCGGGCCTATTACTTTGCTCAGAATGCGCATAAAAAGCAAAAGCGGGCCTCTGGAGAGGCTTACTTCTCTCATCCTTTAACGGTTGCCTTGATTGCTGCGAAAATGCGATTGGATTTTCCTTCCGTTGTAACAGCTCTTTTGCATGATACGGTAGAAGACACAAGCGTCACAATTGAAACTATTCAAATCATGTTCGGCGCAGAAATTGCCACCCTCGTTGAGGGTGTTACGAAAATTAGAAAAATTCGATTTTCTTCTCAGGAAACGCGTAAATCGGAAAATCTCCGTAAATTTATCTTAGCTCTTTCTGGGGATATTCGTGTACTTTTGGTCAAGCTGTGCGACCGTTTGCACAACATGCGTACACTGTATCATATTCCCGACCCCAAAAAACGCCATTCCATTGCCACAGAAACATTAGAGATTTTTGCTGTTCTGGCTAGTCGAATAGGATTGCAAACCGTTCAAGAAGAACTTGAAGATCTGGCTTTTGCAGAACTTCACCCCAACGATCATCAGTGCATTACACAAAAAATAAAAGAATTTTGCGCAAAAGATGAGACGGTTGTGGAAAAAACCATTCATAGTTTTAACACTATGTTTCGTGAAATGAATATGTTTCCACGTATTATAGGCCGCAATAAAACACCCTATTCAATCTGGAGCAAATTACAGAAGCATCGCACCCAGTTCGAACATCTGATGGATATCGTTGCTTTTCGCATCATTCTTCCCGATATTGAAAATTGTTACCGGGCATTAGGTATATTACATACACATTTCCCCATGATTCCCGGACGGTTTAAAGATTACATTAGTACCCCAAAACCTAATGGATACAGATCCATTCATACAACAGTTCTTGGTCCTTTTCAGAAACCTATTGAGATACAAATTCGTACAGAAGAGATGGATAATACTGCACAAAATGGAAAGTGCTCGCATTGGGTTTACAAGAAAGGTCATCTAGCTGACCTGGGTGAAGCAGAGCACTACCAGTGGCTGACAGGGGTTTTAGAAGTCTCTGAAAATGCAACAACGCCAGAAGAGATTTTAAGTAATACGCAGCTTGAAATATTCAAAGAGGGGACATTTTGCTTCACTCCTTGTGGTGATCTGATTTCCCTTCCAGAGGAAGCAACCGTTATAGATTTTGCTTATGCTATTCATACCCGTGTTGGAGACTCATGTGTAGGAGCACGTATCGATGGACATTTGATGCCGCTTCGAACCGTTCTTCAAAGCGGATCTTGTGTGGAAATTATCACTGACCCTAACCAACATCCTTCTGTTTTATGGGAGCAATTTGCTGTTACAGGAAAAGCTAAAGCATGTATTAAAAAATTTATACGTACCCAAGAAAAAACAGAGTTTGTCCTTTTGGGACAGAACCTTTTGCGCCGGCAACTCGCCCGTTTTGAAAAGGGAGCTAATTATAAAAACATTACATCCTATCTTATAAAAAGTTTCGGATACACAAAACAACGGCATTTTAAAGAAGCTATTGGACGAGGCCATGTGAAATTATCTGATCTGGAGCAGAAAATTCAAAACATGAAGCTTCCTTTAAAAAACTTTCCTGAACAATCGCCAATTAACCTTTCAAATTTTATGCTTGGCATCGCTGTACACCAGGCGGAATGTTGCAATGCCACTGAACAAAATCGTATTATAGGGGAATTTGTACCAGGACATGGATTGGTCATTCATACGCGTACGTGTGTGGACGTAAAACAAGAACAAGGCCAACATATAGACGTTGTATGGGAAAAGAATGCTCCTGAGAATACAAAGGTAGAAACGCAGTTACGCATTATTATGCTGAACCAACCTGGAAGTTTTGCGATGACTTTTGATACGTTAAGGGATAAGGACGCACGGATATTAAATATAAAAATAATGCAAAAAACTTTTGAATTTTTCGATATTGTCACTGAGATTCAGGTAGAAAATGAAAAATGTTTAGCTGCAGTTATAGCTTCTCTACGCATGTGTCCGCGTATACAGAGTGTAGAAAAGCAAAAATGATTTTAGGCCTTGGGAATGATTTAACGGATATTAATCGTATAGAGCGTCTTTTTAGAAAATTTCCTGTTCGTTTTCAGCAGACTCTTTTTACACAAGAAGAATGTGTTTATGCTTTGAAGCATCGATTTCCCGCGACCGCATTTGCCAAGCGATTTGCCGCAAAAGAAGCGTGCGCTAAAGCCCTAGGAGTAGGACTAAAAGTATTAGGAGCTAAAACGACGGATGGTGTTCTTTGGAAAGAGATTGAAGTCCGTTTGTATTCTTCGGGACAACCGCATTTGCATCTTACAGGAATGGCCTTGGAGTGTTTACGTGCATTGGCTCCCCCCCGAGCTACTCCCGTCGTGCACGTCAGTTTAAGCGACCAGTATCCTTATGCGTTTGCAACGGTTATCTTGTCCACAACTTTTAGCGAACGAGAGGAGTAAATAATATGATGAAACGTATAAAGACATGGTGGAAACAAGAAGCTTTTTCCTTCTTTGGATTAATTCTGTGCGCTTTATTATTTCGCTCTTGTGTATATGAGATGTTCCAGATTCCAAGTGGATCCATGGAACCCTCTTTACTTGTCGGCGACATGCCCCTTGTTGAAAAATGGGCCTATGGATATAGCAAACACGCCTTTCTATTCAGTCCTCCTCTTTTCGATGGACGATTTTTTTCTTCCTCCCCTAAGCGCGGAGAAGTTGTTGTTTTCAAGTTGCCTTCAGACCAGTCAACAAACCTTATTAAACGTGTTATAGGCCTTCCTGGAGATCGTGTTCAGGTTATCAACGGGATCGTCCATGTTAATGGAGAGAAAGCGCGCCTTCATCCACTTAAAATAAAACATTTTTACAAACCATCGCAATCTTTGGTGCAATATATAACTGACTCTTATGAAGAGTATTTGCCTGGATGTACGCAACCACACACTGTTACCTATTATCCACAAATGGCAAACACTTCCGTTAATAATACACCGGAA
>JAIRST010000054.1 GCA_031255325.1 Holosporales bacterium
TTTTCATAAGAACGCTTTATTATAACTTGTGTCGCCTCATTTAATATTTTGACTATACTTCCTTGACCTTTATAAAGAGAGATACGATGCGTAGGCGGGAACTTTTCTCAGAAGGTGTGTGCTTTTCCTATCTTGAGGTGATGCTATGCCTTTGTTAAACCCTTTCTTACAAAATTTCCCAGATCCATAAAAACTTACATACTCAATATTTTAGCTCCTCATCCTTCCGTAGGATCCCTTTCTATAGAAAAAGTACAAAATTCCCTCAAGAACATTTAATATTTTTATAGGCGGAAGGCAACAATAGCTTTGATACACTTAATGAAAAGCAAGAAACACATAGGCTATAGATAAAAGCGTATTTTCCTCCGAATGCCGTCCAAATGTGTCCTGCAATGATAGAGGCAAGAAGAAATGCCACCCCCACTGTAAAATAATATATTCCAATCGCTGTTGCTTTGACATGAGTATTAACTTTCTCGGTTATTATGGACAAAAATAATCCTTGGATAGCGGACATCTGTCCTCCCCATATAAAAGCTCCAAGGTAAATACCGAAAGTGGAATGGATAAAGATAAAGGATAAATTTGCAAAAATCATTGCTATCATACAAACTCTAATTAAAGCGATTTTGCCAAATTTATCCGCGTATAAACCGACGGGAAAGGAAAATAATATCTGCCCTAAACTAACAAACATACTTTCAGAACCGGATGTTGTCTTGGATAAAAAATTGCTCGCATAGATGGGAAGCAAACTCTCTGTAAAATGACCCATTTCGAAGGTAAAGGAGAGCAATAGGATTTTCCAAAATCCTTCATCAAGAGAGTTTAAATATTTTCTTTGAAACGGATTTTCAATTTTTCTATTTTCTTTATTATTTACGATATTAGGAGTTTTGATTTTTAAAAGGCAAATAATAGCGATAGCAGCCGGAATCGTTGCACATGAAAAAACAATTCTATAATTATTATGACTTAAATGCATAATCAATATGGCAATGGGCACGCCTAACAAACACCCCACTGTTTTTAAAGAGCGACTAAATCCATAAGCTTTCCCTCTGTCGTTTACGTGACTTATATCAGCTATTAAGGCGTCTCTTGTCGTTGCCTGGAATCCGTTTCCTAATCTTTCTATAGATTGGATAAACGTAACCATAAAGGAAGACGTAGCGGTCGCAAGTATGGATCGTGCAAATAACGTTACGGTACAACCAAATAACAGGATAAATTTGCGGTCTTTTAAGTAATCGCTAATAACACCGACCAAGATACGGCATATAAAAGAAACAAATTCAATGATGCCATCGACCAGCGCAACAGCGGCTTCGGTAATATGCAACTCCGTTTTAAGAAACATCCCCATTTGGCTATAGACCATCGTTGTAGACATTCCAAGAAACAGCCCAAAAAACGAGACAGCAAATACTTCCTTAGGAATAGAGCTAAATATAAAAAAAAAGCCCTTTTTAAAAGGGCTCAACGATACAACATCCGGCTGTCTCTTTTGTGAACTTTTGACGCCTTTCTTCACGTCATTCTCGTTATTTTATTGAAAATCAACATCGTCGCTGTCACTTTTAGAATCACCCAATGTTTCAGCATTCCTTCTACTTCACAACTTTTAATTGCAATAGATGCATCTCTCTTATTACTTTTACAAAACTCTAAGAGAGAGTCAATCTTTGTGAAAGGGAGCAGCATCTATCGTCCAGTTGAAGAGCATATTACGGGATACTATTTTCTATCGGAGCTTGGGTTGCTTCTTGCTCTTTTGCGGTATCCCAAAGATGCTTATGCAAAACGATTTCTTGTTGACGAGCGGCGTCTATGGATGCTTCTGTGGCTTTCGATGTATCGAATACAGAATGAGGCTGTCCTCTCCCTTCAGGAACCTTAATAGGATTTAAAGAAGGATAAGATAAGTCATCGATCGGATCATTCGCAAAAGGATCGTCACATCCTGTTAACGGCAAAAAAACAACTACGTAACATAATATCCATGCATATTTTTTATTGTAGTGGATTAAACAAAGAATTTCTTTCACAATTTCTCCTTGGTCGTTTTGCGATGCTTCACAATAACACTATCCATCGTAGCCTTATGTAGAGATTAGAATAATATGTTCCTGCAAGAAAATCTTATAGAGGAGATGATGTTTGAAGAGGGATAGAGTTGTAAGTTCAATTCCTATCTCTTTCCCATTTTTCAAATTAAGGGACAAGACGACCTTCTATAAAATATTTATTCCCTCAGCGTAAAGAACCATCCGTTACTTCATTATTAACGCAAAAGTAATTCCTAGACTAGAACATAAAGATGTTTACCGTTATTTTGAAAGGGTAACAGGATATTTATGCGTTTTCTTCTTTTTGTCCTTGTTCTTTTATCCGCACTATTAAGCTATGCAGCTCCTCCTTATGGAGCTATCGTCATTGATGCAACGTCAGGCCGCACCTTGCATGAAAAAGGTGCTGATGTTCTAACGCAGCCTGCTTCTCTTACAAAGATGATGACTCTTTTTTTGACGTTCAAGGAAATTGATCGTGGTCATTTAAAATGGAACAAGACGCTAAAGGTTTCTTCGTATGCGAGGCAGCAATCCCCTAGTGTATTAGGGGTTCGTCCCGGACAAAAGTTAACCGTTCGTCAAGCTGTTTTAGCGTTGGTTACAAAATCAGCTAATGATATTGCCGTTACTCTTGCAGAAGGTATTGCAGGGTCCGAATCTTCTTTTGTCGCACGCATGAACAAAGAGGCGCGACGCCTTGGAATGCGTTCGACAATCTTTCGAAATGCCTCTGGTTTGCCCAATTCACAGCAAGTTTCAACAGCGCGGGATATGGCGCGCTTGTCCCAAGCTATTATGCGTGAATGTCCTCAATATTATCCTCTCTTTTCCACACGGTATTTTACTTATAACGGTCATACACATGCGAACCATAACAAATTGCTCGGACGAACGGCAGGCGGTGTTGTCATCGATGGTTTAAAAACAGGTTTCGTAAACGCTTCTGGATTTAACTTGGCCGCTTCTGCAATCAAAGGGAAACGGCGATTGATTGTAGTCGTCCTTGGAGGGCCAGATCGCCTATGGCGTGATGCACGTGTAAGCTATTTGTTCCGCTGTGGATTTGATGGGCATTTTTCTCATCGTGTTGCGCCAACTTATGCGGTTCCTCACACACGTGAAAATACATTACAGGTTCTTGCCGAAGATGATGAAATCGAAAAACTAATTCGTAGTTTAAGTTTTTCAGATAGTAAAAAACAATCCTCCTTTTCTTTGCAGAAGAGGAGATGCAAAGGAAAAATCAAACAAAAAACAACGCAACATATTGTTTGTGTGTCTGTTATAAAAGGACGGGCAGAGACTTTATTAAAGCGTTTGCAACAGAAAATACCTAAAAATTTACTAGCAAGAGCTTCTGTTCATATCAACCCTAAACATACCCAAAGGAAATCAGCCGTTGAATTTATTTGTCAAAATAAAAAACATGCTGTTACTCTCCAGAAAATCCTTAAAAAAAGTGGCTTCCGAAGTGTATATCATACGTAAATATAATTCCTTTTTTTAAGAAGTAAGGCTGAGTTGTAAATATATATCTAAATCCAGAGTATGCTTTTATGACGTAGCGGACGCTTATCTCTCATGGATTTTCTTGCTTCTAAGTACTTCATTATCCTTGCTAAAAAATGCAAAATTTTTAGCAAAACAGCATATTCAGATGTTAGGGGGGAAAGGTATTACTGGAGCGACAAAAAAGCAACCCAATAGACTTGGGTTGCTTTTTTCCTCTACAATATTACTATCGAAGCAAAGGATACACGTGAGATATAAATTAAAAGTCCCATTCTAACGGGAATCCCTCTTCTTTTGACTTTTTCATAAGCCTTTCCTGATCTGAAACTTTTTTTTGGAAATAATCTATTACATTTTGTGTAATTATATGTGTATTTTCGTCAGAGCTTGCGATACCGACGATCACGCAACCACCTGAATGCGAATCCTCTATATATAATGGGGAACCGCTATCTATGTGCATTGCTTTATAATGAGGATCTTTTAGACTCAGGAAAGCATCCTTTATTATCCAGTTTTCTTCAACATTGAGACGCTTTCCAGGCAAATTAACACGCTTTAATTTCTGGCCGCCGGAAATCTTTTGCGCCCTATCTAATGCATCAATAGCTGCCTTATTGGATACACTTCCATCTTCGTTCCATTTAGGGTCCACACAATCATTAAACCCATTGCCAAAACCGACTCTGTAAAAGCTTTTCCCTTGTGAATTTTTGGGAAAGCTTCCTATTTTTGGCAACTGAGTACCTATCGGAAGATTAACTGCCTTTTCCAATACGAATAAAGCTATATCGATTGGGTAAATGGAAACCATAATAACCGGTATTTCATTAGGTTCTTTTTCAAATCTGGAAGTTCTTTTTTGTCCAGCCGAAAGAGAAAAAGACCAATTGTCCCAATGGAACATTCTTTCATCGTCTCCAAACAGAGTCATATTGCTATAAAGCACACGACTCCCAACAGAAATGCAAGGAAGATGCTGATCATCTTCTGGACGCCCTGTTGCATGTGCGCACCCAATTAACACTCTTCTCTGATATGTTTCGGGAAAGAATCCTTCTACATCAATAAGCGTTGCTGTCGTCGCTAATGGTTTCATCTCGTGCCAGATACCATTTTCAAAAAACTCTCCAGAACGCCAGAGAATAAATGTAAAAGGATCATAAGGACGAGCTGCATCCATTTTCTGCTGCAATGTACTACCCGACAAGGAATCATTAAAATGAGAAAGTCTCGTCAGTAGCAATGATTCCGTATCCGACTGAAGGTCAGGATGCTTGCTGCAAAATTCCTGAATTTGTGTTATTTCCGATTTTGGGAAACAATCAAAAATCGGATCCAATACTTTTGGAAGGTTTTCTGCGTTAGCTTGTACAACCTTCAAAAACATAGATTCCTGAGCTTCAGGATTTCTTTTAAATAAACATACCCCATATGTGAGACGGGGCAACCCTCTGCTGCTCCTAGCTTCACAAAGAACTTCCACTAAAGTGTCGAAATTTACCTTTCTCGACGGCATCAAAATTGGCTCGCTCACACAATTGTTTGAACCGTCATACGTCAAAAATGCAACAACTTCATCTTTACGCTCCTCATCAATAACACTTTTTTCCATAGCATCGGTAATACTCATACACAGAAAAAGAAAAGCACATACTAATATTTTCACAGGAATCCTCTTATTTAACGAGGCGTATTCTGCTTTACCGTTTATTAAATATTCCTTAATAAAAGATAAATTTTTATCTTTATGTAATCCTGAATACTTTTCCGCTTGAAAAACGGACTTAGGAAGGATGAGATTTAAGATAACCTGTTGGTGTTCCCCTCCAAGAAATGCTATGAGACCATAAGAAAGGGGAAGCTGTGCACCTACCGATACGCCTTTATTGCGCTTTTTTGTGGATACTCGAAAAAATCACAGAAAGAGCAAAAGTATACCGGTGGCTTATCTACATATTATTTACCCTTACAGCGCTCCTTAGCGCGTTGATCTATAGCATTTTTTCTAAAAGCTTTTTTCTGTCGGATAATCGTGTCCTTGTGTTGGTCTATGCGGACATCGTTTTAGTTCTATGTCTTTCTTTTATTATTGGGCAGCGCTTAGTCAAATTGTGGGTTGAGCGACGTCAAGGTGTTCCTGGGGCACGGTTACACATACGTTTTGTAACTATTTTTTCTTTACTGACCATCATTCCGTCCGTATTAATGGCGTTTTTTGCAGCAGCTTTTTTGCATGGAGGGCTCGAATCTTGGTTTACAGAACGTAACCAGCAAGCTCTTCAAGAATCTCTTCACGTTGCAGAAACTTACTTTAAAGAACATCAAGAAGCGATCCTTGCGGATGCCGTAGTCATGGCGCAGCTTATAGAAGCCCATCTTCCTGCTGTTATTGGTGATGAGGAAATGCGCAATGCTATACTCACGAAATTTTCAGCTTTAAAAGCTTTCTCCGAAGCTATCATTTTTGACACTTCCTTAGATGTAATAGCCCGTATACCATTTAGTTATTCCTTGGAATTCGAAGGGTTTAAACGAAATGAGTTAGAAGAAGCTTTTCTGCAGAATGTTGTTCTTCTTAACAAATCTCCTGAACATATACGTGCTCTTATTGGAATAGACCTAAATGGTCTACGCGCTTTTCTTTTAGTAGGGCGCTCCGTTGATCCAAGCGTTATTACCCATATTGCCAAAGTACGAAACGCTGTTGAGGATTATACGCACGCTCTTTCAATGCGATGGAACTTAGAGATTACCTTCGCGTTAGTGTTTCTGGTTGTTGCCTTTTCGTTGATTTTTTCTGCTATTGCTGTCGCCCTTATTTTGTCATCACAGATTGTATGTCCTATTGGGCGTCTGATTAACGCGGCAGAAAATATCAAAAATGGAGACCTAACAACACGTGTTCGCGTAGAGGAAAAAGATATACAAGATGAACTTGGTCTTTTAAGTCGCACTTTTAATGAGATGGTTGAACAGCTTCAAGAACAGCGCCACGCTCTCCTTCAGGCGAATACGCTTCTTGAAGAGCGTCATCGATTTACCGAAAGCGTTTTGTTTGGTATTTCCTCTGGCGTTATCAGTTTAGATGCACAAAGCCGTGTGCGCCTTGTCAACAAAGCCGCAGAGAATCTTTTGAAATTAGAAAACTCCACCTGTGTAGGGCGCCTTTTAAGTGATATAGTTCCTGAATTTACAGCCGCCGTAGGAAAATTTATCACAGCATCTGCTCGTTCTTTTAACCTTCACGAAACGGAAATTTCTTTCAAATTATCTGGCCAAGATCGGTCTTTTTTGCTGCGTACGACACCCACTAACCTAGAAGGACAACTGGATGGATTCGTTGTTACATTTGATGATCTTACGGAGCTTATTGCGGCACAAAAAAAAGCTGCTTGGTCTGATGTTGCGCGTCGCTTAGCGCATGAAATTAAAAATCCCCTTACACCGGTCCAACTTTCTGCTGAGCGTCTCTATAGAAAATATCTATCACAGATAACTACAGAACCTGATACTTTCGCACAACTTACCCATACTATCGGGAAACAAGTAGAAAACATTCGTAAATTATTAGACGAATTCAGCTTATTTGCACGATTACCAGATCCTATTTTGCGTCCTTGCGATCTTTTGAAAATATGTCAGCAGACGGTATTTCTTGTGCAAACAGCTTACCCTAAGATTCAACTAACCTGTGCTTGTAAAAATAAGCTTGAACGCGTCATGATGAAAGGAGATGAAGGGCTTTTACGCCAAGTGATCATAAATCTTTTACAAAACGCCGCTTGCGCCTTAGGACAAGCTGTTGTTTTGCAAGAAAATCCTATAATAGATGTAGAAATTTCTGTTAAAAATAAAGAAATTGTTGTAGCTATTTCTGATAATGGTTCTGGCTTTCCGGAAGAGCATCTCCAACGTTTGACAGATCCTTACGTAACTTTCTCACAAGGAGGAACAGGGCTGGGTCTTGCTATTGTCAAAAAAATTGTTCAAGATCATGGGGGGTCTATGGTGTTAAGAAACAGGGAGAGGGGAGCAGAGGTGCGCCTTACTTTTCATACAGACTTGGATAAAAAGGACGTATAGTCGATGCAATCGAGTATTTTGATTATTGATGACGAACTAGAGGTGCGTCGCCTTATCGCAGAGATCCTTGAAGATGAAAAGTACAGCACGCTAAGAGCGGGAGAAGCTACAGAAGCTTTGCATTTGGCGGAAAAACATGAACCTACAATGGTATTTTTAGATTTATGGCTGAATGACGATGCTTCGGGGGGAATGGCGGTTCTCGAACGCCTCCATGAACAATTTCCTGATTTGCCTATTGTTATGATCTCTGGTCATGGAACTATCGAGGTTGCGTTGGAAGCCATACGCAAAGGAGCGTATGACTTTATTGAGAAACCTTTCGTAACAGAACGCTTGCTGTCCGTTACACGACGTGCTTGTGAAACGGCTCATCTGAAAAAAGAAAATAATCGTTTGCGTCGAAAGGCCAATTTAGAAATGCGTCTTATCGGCCATTCTCGTGCCTTGGGAGAGGTTCAACGTTTAATCGAAAGGGTGGCTCCAACAAACAGTCGCGTTTTTATTCACAGTCCAATCGGAGGGGAGGGAGAGATTGTTGCTCACCTTGTGCATGAAAAATCCATCAGAAGCAAAACCCCTTTTATCGCCGTTAATTGTTCAATGATAAATGCTGAACGCTTGGGTAAAGATTTATTTGGGGAAGAAGATGCTAACGTCTCTCGTGCTGGATTTTTTCAGAAAGCCGCTGGAGGAACGCTGTTCTTAGAAGATATCACGGATATGCCTGCTGATATTCAAGCTAAGCTATTGCATGTTCTTCAAGAGGGGGTATTCACGCGTATGGGGGGGGTGCGATCGATTCCTGCAGATGTCAGAATTGTCAGTTCTACGTCTATCCCACGGAAAGAGCTTTGTTTTAAAGAAGGGGCTTTTCGTCAAGATTTATATTATCGGTTAAGTGTTGTTCCGATAGAAGTTCCTCCTTTAGCAGAGCGAAGAGAGGACATATTACCGCTTATCAACCATTTCTTAATCCATGCAGAAGCATGCTTTGGACTGCCTCCTCGTAAAATGAGTGCGGAACTTCTTTCTGTGTTACAGGCGTATTATTGGCCTGGAAATGTTCGCCAAGTGCGTAATGTTATAGAATGGATACTTATTATGGCATCAGAGTCGGAAGAAGAAGAAATTGGACTTGATTTGCTGCCTCCTGAGATTTCTCGTTCCGCGGAAATTGCCTTGCCTACGGCACAAGCTGCTAAGCTCATTACGCTTCCCCTTAAGGATGCACGGAGCCTTTTTGAACGCGATTATCTTATAGCACAAGTTGAGCGCTTTTCTGGCAACATATCTCAAACAGCCGAATTTATCGGAATGGAACGTTCTGCTCTTCACCGAAAGTTAAAAAGTCTACAAGTTCCCGTTACCCGACACGAGGATCGCGGACCATCAATGGAATGATTTTTGAGGATTGGACAATATATGGTGTTCTGCGTTCTGCATTGATTGTTTTGCATTATCAAACGTAAGAATCCTTTTATGATTCAATGCGATATGTTTTTGTAACTTTAAGAATTCATCGTTAATTGCCTTTAAGATCTTATAGGAATTACCAATTTCATGTACATTTTCTGTGTTAGTTCTGTGCCCTATACTCAATGGAAAATAAGTAAAAATTCAGATTTCCATTATGAAACATATCACTTCCCTTGAAAACCATTCAGAAATAGCGCTTCAATAAGAATGAAAAGAAAGGAGATTTTTTATGTTAGAGATGAGTTCTAAGACGCGTTCTATTTTTGAAGCAGCCCATCGATGCTGTGCGCAGAAAGGGCATCAGCATATTACACCAGAGCATGTTCTGTGCGCTTTTTTAGAGGATGTCGAGGGGCGTGCTTTGCTGGAATCGAGTGGTGCCAACACGTCAATGCTGGGGGAGAGTATCGAAGCAGCATTGAAAAAATATTCCGTTGTGGAAGGTACGCAAGAGATCTTTATCTCAGGAGATACTTCTCGTTTACTTGCGAGTGCTGAGACAGCGTCAAAAAAAAATAAAGATAAATTCATTCCTTTAGATTGGCTGCTTTTAGCGTATTTTGATTATGCTTCCTGGCCGGCAACGCAAGCTTTGATAAAAGCGGGCGTTCAGAAAGTACAGCTAGAGCAAGTCCTCACACAACAGCGCCAAGGGCGGACGGTGGATACGGAAAATGCGGAAAGTACTTTTCAGGCTCTTAAGAAGTACACATGCAACCTAACAGAAGAAGCCCGGAAAGGTAAACTTGATCCCGTCATTGGGCGCGAGGAAGAGATCTGGCGCGCAATTCAGGTGCTCAGTCGTCGGACGAAAAATAATCCCGTTCTAATCGGCGATCCTGGTGTGGGAAAGACAGCAATTGTAGATGGATTGGCACACCGTATCATTGCTCAGGATGTGCCAGAGAGTTTGAAAGAGGCGCGATTACTTTCTTTGGATCTCGGCGCTCTTATCGCTGGGGCAAAATTTCGCGGTGAGTTCGAAGAGCGCCTGAAAGCTGTTCTTTCAGATATTTCTACGAGTACAGACCATCTTATTTTGTTCATTGATGAATTACATACCTTAGTAGGCGCTGGACGTGCAGATGGGGCGATGGATGCGGCAAATATGCTGAAACCTGCCCTTGCACGGGGAGAACTTCACTGCATTGGCGCCACAACACTTGATGAATATCGGCTTCATATCGAAAAGGATGCTGCTCTTGCACGGCGTTTTCAGACGGTGTATGTCGAGGCCCCAAGCGTGGAAGAGACGATCTCTATCTTGCGTGGGTTGAAAGAAAAATACGAGTTGCATCATGGTGTCAAAATCACCGATGGAGCTCTTGTCGCAGCAGCAACTTTATCCAATCGCTATATCTCAGATCGGCACTTGCCGGATAAAGCGATAGATTTAATAGATGAAGCGGCCAGCCGGCTAAGGATGGCGGTAGATTCCAAGCCTGAAGCGCTTGATGAAATCGACAGACGCCTGATGCAAGCCAAAATAGAGAAAGAAGCGCTCCTGAAAGAAGACGATGCGGCCTCAAAAGAAAGGCTTGTTCGCCTTGAGGTAGAAATTGATGAGCTTGAGAAGAAATCCGGTGAGCTAGGAGATGTATGGCGAAAGGAGAAAGAGAGGCTTGCCGAAATACGCTCTTTGAAAGAGCAGTTAGAAAGTCGCCGGCTGGAATTAGAAGAAGCACAGCGTCAAGGGCAATGGAGTCGCGCAGGGGAATTAAAATACAGCGTCATTCCGGAACTTGAGAAAAAAATCCATGAAAAAGAAGAGAAAAAAGATACAGAAATGCTGTTGCAAGAGCGCGTTACCGAGCAAGATATTGCTTCGGTAGTTGCGCGATGGTCGGGTGTTCCCGTTGAAAAAATGCTAGGGTCGGAACGGGAGAAATTTTTGCATATGGAGATCTTCTTAAAACGCCGTGTTGTGGGACAAGAGAACGCTGTTACGGCTATTTCTGAGGCAGTACGGCGTTCGCGCGCAGGCCTACATGATCCCAAGCGGCCTATAGGATCCTTTCTCTTCCTGGGACCAACAGGCGTGGGTAAAACAGAACTTGCCAAAGCTCTTGCCTTTTTCTTGTTCGATGATGAAGCTGCTTTGGTTCGGATTGACATGTCCGAGTACATGGAACGTCATGCCGTTTCGCGTCTTATTGGGGCACCTCCTGGCTATGTCGGCTATGAACAAGGAGGGGTTTTAACAGAAGCCGTACGGCGGCGTCCGTACCAAGTGCTCCTCTTTGATGAAGTGGAAAAAGCGCACACGGATGTTTTTAATATCTTATTACAAGTACTAGATGATGGACGATTGACCGATAGCCAAGGGCACACGGTGGATTTCAAGAATACACTTATCTTATTGACCTCTAATTTGGGCGCAGAGTTTTTAACGAATCTTTCCCCAGAATCTTCTGCAGAAGTAGCACGCTCTGAGGTAATGGCAGTCGTTCGGGCGACTTTTCGACCAGAGTTTTTGAATAGGTTGGATGATATTCTTCTCTTCAATCGTTTAAGCCTCGACTGCATGGTAGGAATCGTCGCAATTCAGTTAGGCGGGTTACAAGCGCGTCTTGCAGAACAAGAGGTTACTTTAGAAGTGTCAGAAGAGGCATTGCAGTCATTAGCGCATGAAGGGTTTGATCCAGCCTATGGGGCGCGCCCCTTGAAACGGGTTATTCAAAAGAAACTGGAAAATCCGCTTGCAACCCTTTTGTTAGAGGGTAAAATTTTGCCAGGGACCGTTGTGCAAGCAAAATGCATAGACGGAAGCCTTGCTTTTGAGGCTTCCCCCGTATAAAGATACGTTACAAAGAGAGAAAATGAAAACTTTACAAAGCGTATCTGATATTATTGAACACTACGATGTTTACTTCGTTGACATCTGGGGAGTACTGTACAACGAAGGGGAAGGCGTAATTGCAACGGCATGCTCTGGATTGCAGGCTTTACAAGATACTCGAAAGACAGTTGTACTTGTTTCGAACTCTCCTCGGTTAGGAGAAGCAGTCATTACGTTTCTTGAAGGGGAGGGTATCTCTAGAAAACTTTACCAGCATATTGTGACTTCAGGGGATTGTACTCGTCAGTACTTCGAATCGCAGGGCAAGCCTGTCTTGTGCTACTTAGTGGGGCGTCCGCATAATCAGGCGATGTTTAAGGATTTACCAATCACATTCGTTGAAGCCCCAGAGCAAGCAGAGGTACTTGTTCTTTGTGCTCCCGATAGAGATTCTCCCACACTTGATCCCTTTATTCCTTTGTTAGACCGGTGTTTAGCGGCACATGTGCCAATGGTATGCGCGAATCCTGATGAATACGTTCTTGTCAAAGGAGAAAAAATTGTTCGCACAGGACTTTTGGCACAGTATTATGCTGAACAAGGCGGGCAAGTGACCTTATGTGGTAAGCCTTATGCTCCTATCTATGAGCGGGCGAAGGCTTTTGTGTCTCATGTTGAAAAAGTACGTTTATTAGCAATTGGGGATGGGCTAAAGACAGACATTTTGGGGGCACAGAACTTTGGAATTAACTCCCTGTGGATCTGCTCTGGCGTCAGCGCCGGAACACATAAGAGGGGTATTACACCCACCTATACGATGCAAATATTTCAGTGATAAAGGCGTTACGCCCTATAGGGTTGGGAGAGTGCCATTTTGGAGATTTATTATAGGAGGGAATTTTGAATAGAGATGGAAGAAAAAAATAGAGAAAAGGGATTACAAGGAACGATTATTGTGGGGTGGGTCTGAAGGATAAGAGTATCAATCCTGTCGACGGCTGTTATTATTCCTGCGCGGTTACGATCTTCGCGTTTCCCTAGAAAGGTTTT
>JAIRST010000059.1 GCA_031255325.1 Holosporales bacterium
CATAGCAGCATTTTGAAGGGAACGCACCGGAATTACTGGAAAGCGCGAATCAACTTGTACCGAGGCGACAGCATCTCGCGCTTGCGCCCTGATAAAAGCGGTCTTAAAGGCCGGGTGCGCTTGCGATTCCTTACAACAGACAAAAGCTGTTCCCAGCTGGCATCCTGCAGCACCCATTTCGAGATACGCTAGAATCATTTCTCCACGGCCAATACCTCCAGAAACAAAAATAGGGCATTCTTCTATATGGGGCAGAATTTCTTGCACCAAAACAGTAATCGACGTAGGGCCAATATGGCCACCGGCTTCAGTTCCTTCCAAAATTAAGGCATCTGCTCCATTTCGAATAAGTCTTTTAGCAAGCGCTAAGGAAGGAGCAAAGCAAAAAATCTTCGCTTGGTTTTTCTTGGCACGCTGAATGAGGTCTAAAGACGGAACGCCTCCCGCAAGAACGATGTGCGAAACGGATTTCTGAAGACAGACATCGATAAGGGCTTCTACCTCGGGATGCATTACAATGATATTCACACCAAAAGATTTTGATGTCATCGCACGTGTTTTGTCTATTTCTGCGGTTAAATGTTCTGGTTGCATCGATCCTGATGCTAAAATGCCAAGCCCCCCAGCATTAGAAATAGCCGAAACAAGATGATGTTCCGAAATCCATGCCATCCCCCCTCCCAACAGCGGGAATTCTACGCCCAGGAACGCACGTCCACGTTCTGTTAGTTTATGTAAACGTGCCGTGCATAGGTTTTTTAAATCCAAAGTGGCGGTCATTTATTTCTCCTTTTTGTCCAATCCACACGCATGGTGGAGAATCTGCATACCGCGTTTAGCATCTTCGGAGTGTACCAAAAACGTACAACTCGCGCACGGTGATGATTCTGTTGTTGTTCTTTGTACGGGGATATGAGCCTCTGTCAATTGCCTTTTCATCCTTTCTTGCTGCTTAGTTCCATTCTGTCCAATAACCGTCAAGCGCGATAGAGCTTGTTCCATAGGGCTCATGTTCCAGCATGTAATAGCTGACGCTGTTTGGCAGAAATTTTGAACCTCTTGAAAATCTGTTCGGCTGAAAAGCAATCGTGCTGTTGAGGTTGTTTTTTCAATAAGGTTAAAAGGTAGGTATTTTGTCTGTAAAGCAGTGGTGATAAACGTCCATAAAGTAGGGTGAAATGTTATGTCAACAGCAACCAGAGGGGAAGATATAGCTATACCACAAATAGGAGGACGGGTTTGAGGAAAAGCAGCAACGTGTGTTCCCGAGTGCTCTGTAAAACTGGAAAGGACATGAACAGGGACATTATTTTTTGCAGCATAGGCGACAGAACGCGCTTGCAGAACTTTTGATCCATGGATAGCCATAGCGAGCATATCGGTATAATCAACATATTCCAAACATTGTGCGGCAGAAACTATGTTAGGATCAGCGGTATAAATGCCATCAACATCTTTATAAGTTTCACATGTTGCTTTTAATATAGCAGCCAAAGCGACAGCCGTAAGATCCGACCCTCCTCGTCCCAGGGTTGTTAATCGTCCAGATGCTGTTACCCCTTGAAACCCAGAAACAACTGGAACATTTCCTTCATTTAAAGCCATTTCTAAAGTGGATAAGGAATTACTCTTGACTTCCGCCTTGGAAAATTGATCATCCGTTAGAAAAGGTAATTGCCACGCTAGAAAAGATCTCGTCTTTACTCCTAAACGAGACAGAGCTAACGCCATAAGTCCTGCGCTAATCTGTTCTCCGGCGGAAATAACGACATCGTATTCCGGATCTCCTTCTTCTCCCGAAAATTGATGGGCAAGCCTAATAAGATCATTTGTTACCCCCGCCATGGCCGAGATGACCAACACGACCTGATCGCCTTTTTTAAGGCGCGTTAAAACGCGGTCAGCTACACGCGCGATGCGATCGGGCGTCGCAACAGATGTCCCTCCGAATTTTTGAACAAAAAATACCACATTTTATCCGCAGTATAAACTTAACCCAAAGTATACCGTAACATCTATAGGGAGGGAAGGTAGAATAGGCAACTTCGTAAGATTTTAAGTCAGGAGCGAGTTTTTAGAAGCGCAAAATATGCCATTGGATTATAAAAGGATTTGTTAAAGTTAAGAAAGATATGCAACGAATGGCAGGAAACTTTATACAGTTGTTAATCCCAACTTAAGCTGTATTCTTTTCTGCTGTATGCTTTAAAATTACTTTGCGCACTTTTAACAAATCTGTACTCATACCATCAACAGAAGCGGTTATTAAAAACGCATCAAGACCGCCATTCTTTTCGATTGTCCGCACAGCATGTGCTGTCAGACGAAGGCGAACACGATGCCCTAGCGCCTCACTTGGAAAGGAAACATGCTGCAGATTAGGCAGAAAACGACGGCGAGATTTATTATTGGCATGACTCACATTGTTGCCCGCCAACACCCGCTTTCCTGTTACAGAGCACACGCGCGCCATTCTTCTTCCCCCCTTAAAAAACGTTTGAACATTATCTTGATTCTTATGCCTCTTGTCAATGATTTGATATTAGTCGCTCAATAGGCGCTTAGAAAAACACATGATAACTATATTGAGTTTTGAAACAATTTATGGTAAATTTTCGAAATCATAAAAACGATACTTTATTGAATTAAAAAGGAATTTTTGTTATTTGCAAAGGAAAACAGATAATGTGGTGCAAAATTCAATATAGGTATTGGTTTTTTTAAAATTTGAAGAAGTAAAAAATAGTTCAAATAAAAAGGACAAGCTAGAGCCTTTTTATGAAATTTTTGCATTTGAGAAAAGGAACAAGAAACGCTATAAAGTTTTTTCGGATCCAAGGGGAATTTAAAGTATTCTCACGAAATTGCAGCCATCGATGCATTGCCACTGGAGGCAATATTTTCTGCTAGCGTTTGGTGAATGATATGTTCAGTAGCTTGAATGGATTCCTCAATAGATAAAGAAGAAGTATCTAATTTATGATATGTTGCATCCCATTTTAAGGGAGAGAGGGCGCGGTGTGTATCGTTTTCATCGCGATGACAGAGGTCTTTCAGCACTTGATCGTACGAAATATCCGTACCTTTCTGTTGCAATTCCTGAAATCTGCGGTGTGCTCGCACTTCGGGTGCAGCGGTAAGAAATATCTTACACTCAGCATCTGGAAAAACAGAACTTCCCGTGTCACGCCCTTCAAGAATGACACCAGGACTTATCTCTTGTAATACTTCTTGACGCTGAAATTCTGTAAAAGCCGTCCGTACTTGAGAGATTTTTGCAATCTCTGAGGCTAATGTACCGATATGTTCTTCTCGCAAGATAGACCTATCAAAAGCTTTCCATTCTTTCTGAAACCATGCGGATGCCATTACATTTTCTATTGATGGAATATTTTCGGGTTTTAATTTCAGGTGGAGAAGGTGCCAAGCTAAGACGCGAAAGAAGAAACCCGTTTCGCAGTAAGAAAATCCTAATCGCTGAGCAAGCCCTGTTGCAATTGTACCTTTACCGCTTCCGGCAGGACCATCGATCGCAACTACAAAAGGTCGTTTATGTACAGTCACTTCTGCATTTCTTTTTCACCGGTCTTTAATCTTGTGTAAAGAAGGAGCGGTGCAGAAAGACATACAGAAGAAAAGGCTCCCACAGAAAAACCCACAAGAAGCGGACAGCTGAATTCTGCAATCACTTTTCCTCCAAAAAGGCACAACGCTAATAGCGCAAGAAGCGTTGTGGTTGTTGTAAGAACCGTTCGCGAAAATGTTTCATTCATACTGAGGTTTATAATATCCGCAAACGTCATCGACTTAAATTTCCGCATATTTTCTCGAATACGGTCGTAGACGACGACTGTATCATGAATGGAATAACTTGCTGTCAGCAAGAAAGAAACGACAGCGTTCGTATTAAATTCCAAAGAATGACAGAGGGAATACAGCCCCAATAACACGATACAGTCGTGAACAAGCGCAATAACACCGCAAACGGCAAATTGCCACTCAAAACGAATCCAGATGTAAATTAAAATAGCTAAAAGCGACAGCACAACAGCATATATCGCATTTTCAACAAGTTCTTTTCCAACTTTGGGGCCGATTGTTTCCGTTCGTCGGATTTCAACAGACGCTCCTAAGGCACTTTTGACACGTTCTAAAGAGGTATCTCGCGCTTGCGCATCTCCCTCAAAGGAGGGAATTCGAATAAGAACATCTTGCGGAGAGCCAAACTCTTGAAGCGAAACTTCTCCGATTTGTAGGTCAGAAAGCGCTTTGCGCATCTGGGAAAGATCAGCTTTTTCCGGTGTACGTACTTCTAAAACGTATCCTCCCGTGAAATCTATTCCGTAATTGATTCCACTTAATACAAAGACACCAATCGATCCTATGGTTAGGAAAATAGAAATTGCAAAGGCAATAAACTTCTTTCCGATAAAGTCAATCTTTGTATCATGTGGGATAAACTGAAGCCCCATGATGTCCTCCCTTTATATAGATAACGTCGCATGGCGCTTATTCCCTAACCACCAAAATGTGATGAGGCGAGCCAACGTTGTAGACGTAAAAAAGGAAATAATAACCCCTAAAGCTGTCGTTACCGCAAATCCACGAATTGGCCCCGTGCCAAATTGGTACAAGAAGGCCATACCAATAAGTGTGTTTAAATTTGTATCGATAATCGTCGTCATTGCCAGGTTATACCCCTGTTCAACAGCAGCTAAGGGATGCATTCCTTTGCGCAGCTCTTCCTTGATACGTTCATTGATAAGAACGTTTGCGTCAACCGCCATACCAACCGTTAATGCAATACCTGCAATGCCAGGCAACGTTAACGTCGCTTGGAGACAAGACAACACCGCCACCAACAGAATAAGATTCACCAGCACCGCTGCGTCCGCAATCAATCCAAAGAAAGAATAGGCAAGCAGCATAAACCCAACGACAAGCACAATTGCAATTAAAGTAGCATAAATACCGGCTTTGATTGAGTCTGCCCCTAAATCAGGCCCAACCGTACGCTCTTCCACAACAACTAATGGAGCAGGCAAAGCCCCCGCACGCAAAAGCAAAGCTAAATCATGCGCTTCTTCTGCTGTAAAATTTCCACTAATCCGACCTGATCCCCCAAGAATGGGCTCTTGGATCATAGGAGCGCTAATGATGCGACCATCTAAAACAATCGCAAAGCGCCGATGCACATTTTCCCGTGTGGCATCACCAAAGCGCTTGGCTCCTAAAGCATTCAGCCGAAAAGTTACTTCCGGACGATTGTATTCATCGAAACCAGGTTGCGCATCTACCAGGTGCTCTCCTCCAATGATAGCAGAACGACGCACACACAAACGCGAATCGGTTCTTGAAGATCCTTCATTGTAGGGAAGCATAACAGAACCTAGCCGACTTTCCCCTTCTTCAACCAATCGAAACGAAAGCTTTGCTGTACGTCCTAATAGTTCTTTAATATGCATAGGATCTTGAATCCCGGGAACTTGAAGAAGAATCCGATCTTTTCCTTGCCCTTGAATAGCAGGTTCTCGTGTGCCCGTTTCGTCAATACGGCGCCGAATGACTTCTATAGAGCGATTAACGGTATCCACATGACGCCGAGCAAGAACCATCTCTGTGGGGGTCATGCGCACTGTTGTGCCTTCTATTGTCACCTTGAAATCGGGGTCTATACCGCTTAACAGCGTTTTCGCTTTACCCGCTTGCGCACTTTCACGTAAAGAAAAAGTAATTGTTGTTTCTCCAATTAGCGCTGATGTTGGCAAGTTGACATATCCAATGTTCCCCTTGCGAAGAACCGTACGTACGGCTTCTATTGTTTGGTTGACATACTCTTGATCTGCGGCCTTTAAATCGACTTCCAAAAGTAGATGCGCCCCTCCACTAAGGTCTAGCCCCAGGCGCACACGTTCTTTTGGAAATAATCCAGGTAATGCATTCAGAATATGAGGGGGTAAAACATTAGGAAGAGAAAAAAGCACGCCCCATAAACAAACACCCCATACAAGAACAACTTTCCAACGAGGAGACTGCGTCATCATGTTTTCTCCGTTCTATCTGTATTTTATTTCGATTTCTTTGCAGATTTCTTAATGCGTGTGCGTAGAGATGTTGTTTTTTTCTGCTCGATTTCATCTGGTGTCGCCTCTTCAGAGGGTACCCCTATTTTCGCAAGAACCTCAACAATAGCATTTTTCCTCACCGAAACCTGTACCCCTTCGGTTAGCTCAAGGACAATATCTAAGTCTTTCGACACACGATAAACTGTTCCGATAATCCCACCATTTGTTACCACACGATCTCCCCGAGCAAGAGCGGCAATCATTGCTTGACGCTGTTTTTCCTTACGTTGTTGCGGACGAATGAGGAAAAAATAAAAGATGACAGCAATCAAAATAAGGGGTATTAGACTGACAAGATCCGTCCCTTTTGCCGTAGATTGCTCTTGTGCATGTGCTAAATCGAACATAGGTCTCTCCTAAATTTAAATGCCATCATTCTCTCATAAAGTATGGAAAAAACACACTCTTTAATTCTTTTTCTGAAGATAGATAAGCGGGTCTACAGGTTTCTTGTTTTTGCGCACTTCAAAATATAGTTGGACCTCAGAAACATCGCCTGTTTTCCCTATCACTCCAATAGGATGCCTACAATCCACATAATCTCCTTTACGGACAGTGATCTTACTTAAATGTGCGTACGCTGTCATTAGTCCATCTTCGTGTTTTACTAGAACAAGATTCCCAAAGGATTTTAGCTTAGCTCCTGCGTACACGACAAGGCCTTCCTCTGCCGCTAACACCTTTGTTCCGTTTTGTCCTGCAATGCTTATTCCATCTGCACTTTCTCCTTGACCAAAAGAAGAAAGCACGTCCCCCTGAATTGGCCACGCCAAGAGCCCCTTTCCAGCACTACTTCTTTTTGTATCCTCAGGGGGTTTAGAAACTTCAGATGCTTTTGGAGTCTTTTCTTTCGATTTTTGTGCTGTACTTTGCACAGCTTTTGCAGATTTTTGCCCATCGGCTGCTTTATTCCCAGAAGTATCATGTTCTTTGGAATGCGCACGATCTTTTTTTGCCTGTGCATAAGAGAGGCCAATCATTTCTTCCCCAGAAGGCGCATTTAAACGTGCCTCCTTCAGACGGTCATTAAGCGTTTTTCCAAGAGCTGTTCCATTGGGAGTGGTTACTTGATTTTCTTGAGTCCTCTGTTTTTCAGAAATTTCCGCAGACTCAAGAGGGGTTACTTGAATATCGCTCTGCCATCCCGACATCTCTTGCGATTCGGAAACTTCAACAGACGACGTATGTGACGTCAAGGATTCTTCACTTTGTCCTTTTATACTGCTTGGATTAGGATAGAGAAGCATCTGCCCTTCGACAATAGCATAGGGAGGAGCCAGATGATTCGCTTCTGCAACCATTTGCGGTGTGACCCCTAATTTAGACGCAATAGTAGCGAGAGTATCTCCTTCTTTTACGGTGTAAGACTGCATCGTCGGCATATGAGCTAGATACAGGCTAGGTTCCCCAACTTTGATGTCTACAGGAGCAGGTGTTTCACGCGAGCATCCACTTAGGCATAGCAATTCCCCCAGAAAAATATAGTGTTTAAAATCAGGGAGCATGAGATGCAAAAACCTCTTCAAGAATTCGGAGAGCTTCATCATGCACTGTGTAAGAACGAATAGGAGTTATTGTAATGGCATTTTCTTGGTGGAGAGCGAAAAGGTCTGTTCGTGATTGAGAGGCTATTTGTGCCTCTGTCCAACGAGCACTCAGCCAATAATATGATGTATCATCAGGCGCTTTACGTTCATCTACGCGCCATTGCAATGGTAAAGCCGCTAGCGGAACAGGTTTTATTCCAGAAACCCCCCCTACAGAAACATTAGGGAAATTTACATTCATAATCGTTTGCTCTGGCCACGTAAGAGCTAATAATTTACGGACGATTCCCGGCAAAAAGTGTTCAACAGCTACATACTTTGGAGGGTCTTCTTTAAACGCTAAACTCACTCCTATCGACTTTATGCCTTGCAACGCACCCGTCATCGCAGCTCCTAACGTTCCAGATAGAACAGCCGTATCGCCTACGTTACTTCCCGAGTTCACCCCAGAAAGAATGACATCTGGAGGACGATCAATCAACACATGCTTCAGAGCACAAATAACGCAATCTACGGGAGTTCCTCGCACAGCGAACCGACGGGGCGATAATTCTTGTATTTTAACAGGTTCATTAAAAGTAACAGAATTACTTTGTCCGCTGGAATCAAATTCTGGAGCAACAACCCAAACATCTGGAGATAAATCTTTAGCTAGACGTTCGAGAATTTTCAGCCCTTTAGCATGTATACCGTCATCATTGCAAACAAGAATACGCAACCCTGACGTAGGGGTTATATTTGGTACCATTAAATTATCTCCTGACCATCCATATAGGATTTTAGCGCATCTGGCACTTTGATAGCCCCCCCTTCTTTCTGATAATTTTCAATAATAGCAACGAGCGTGCGCCCAATGGGAAGGCCTGAACCATTGAAAGTATGCACAAAGACAGGACGCGATTCTCCGCTTGCCTTGCTTACTGGACGATAACGGGCTTGCATCCGACGCGCTTGGAAATCACCACACCACGAACAGCTAGAAATCTCACGGTATTCTCCCGCGCCAGGAAGCCAAACTTCTAAGTCGTACGTTCTTTTTGCGGAAAATCCCATGTCCCCTGTTGCTAAAGCCACAACACGATAGGGCAACATTAAGCGCTGCAGTACAGCTTCAACAGCTTGTACCATACGGTTAAATTCTACGTCACTCTGATCTGGGGTTGTAATGGAAACCAGCTCTACTTTAGAAAACTGGTGCATCCGAATCATGCCTCGAGTATCGCGCCCAGCAGCTCCGGCTTCTGAACGAAAGCAAGGGGTATGCGCGACAAAGCGGAGAGGTAATTCTTTTTCCTCAAGAATTTTTTCGCGTACAAAATTGGTTACAACGACTTCTGCCGTAGGAATCAGCCAACGACCGTCCGTTGTGGAAAAAGCATCTTCTTTAAATTTTGGAAATTGCCCTGTTCCATAGAAGAGTTCTGGACGAACTAAGTAAGGAGGTGAAACTTCCTGATATCCGAATTCTTTTGTATGAATATCAAGCATGAAGGCAGACAAAGCGCGTTCAAGACGCGCCAACCCGCCTTTTAATACGGTAAAACGTGCCCCAGAAAGTGTTGCTGCAAGGTCAAAATCCATAAGGTTGCGTTCTTCGCCCAGAACATAATGAGGCTTAAGGAGAAAGGGAAAAATAGGCTTTTCGCCCCAATAGCGCAGGATGACATTGTCTTTGTCGTCTTTTCCATGGGGTACGTTACTTGAGGGAATATTGGGCAGACAAGAAAGCAACGTCTCTAATGCAGCTTGTATTTTTTCTATTTGTCGTTCCAGTGCAGGCAAGCGTTCTTTTAAAAGACGTGCTTCTTGAAAAAGCGCCGCAAATGTCTCAGAGTGCGTACGGGCTTCTGGAATAAGCTTGGCCAACTGATTGCGTCGTGTCTGCGCTTCTTGCAAAGTCGTTAAAGCCTTACGCCGTTGTTGGTCCAATGCTTTTATCTGTTCCGAACAAGGCTCTGCTCCTCGTAAACGCATGGCTGTATCAAAATCTATAGGATTTTCCAAAATCCATCCAAGATCATGCATGAGAAAATACCTTTCTATTTAATCTTCGGTTTTTTAAGCTAAGCCTTGATTATCAAAAAACCTATCTTTCATAGCATAGGCTTGTAAGTATTGCCAGTAAAGCCTCTCTTCCGTGGTGTATTGAACACAATGCTCTTCAAAAAATGAAGCTTGTTGTTCACGATCCTTTCCGAAAAGTAATTTAACGCCCCTTCATAAAGGTGGATTTTTAATAAAAAATTCCATCATTTATTTTGCAATTATCTAAAAATAGTGTAATATATACATATATAATTTGGAGGTTATTATGACAAAGAAACGCCCTTTCCGTATGTTGGGAAGTGTATCACTTTTAACTATAGCGATATCTGCTTATGGAATGAATCCTTTTGATTTGCTGGAAGAAAAAAAGCAACTTATTTTAAATCGAGATTTACAAAAAGGAAATCAATCTCTCATTTTCCGAGAGCTTTCAAAGCTGGATAAAAATTCTTTTCAAGATCCACAAAGTCAGAAAACTATAAAAGGCATTTTAAAAACCTTAGAGTCTTTAAAAGATCTTTCTCCACAAACGACAGTCGATATTCGCTGTTTAATCTACAAAATTTTAGAAAACCATTGGCTTACAGCTTTACCCCCTGTTACAAAGAAGACCATACCGACAGAAATCATAAATGGCCTGATAAATGCAAAGTGTTTTGAGATGCCATGGATAATTTCCGCAGGGAAATATACCCCCCTGATGTTTAATATATACTGGTGGAATCTTATGATTTCAGGATCAAGGCCGCGTATTCAACTTGGTCAAACCTCATCTCAAGCAGATATCCCATCTAAGATAGTATTAAGAACTCCTTCCATGGCTTTTAATTTTTATCATTTCTTAGAGGGCCCGCTTTTGCGCGTTGATCCAGTTTTTGGAAAGAAAACGGCTTTGTCCTGGATGAAAATATTCTTGGAGAAAGCTTCTTACGATGATTTTAAGGAACAAGTCTTAGAGTTTGACAAAAAACCATCATTGTACAATAATGCCAAACAGAGTTTTCCTGATTTTATGCGCATTGTATCTACCTTATCGCCAAATAAGGTTGCTCCAAAAGTCAATTTACGTTTGCTTCTATGGGAAATGGCGAATAATGACTTATCTTTGGAACGTTTTACCTTTTTTACGTGTGAGGGGATGCGAAGTTATCTAGATAATTTTCTATTGGAATTACCAAAAGGATTATCATGTCTTCCGGGAAACCAGGAAACAGAGGAAAATTTTGTACGTTTTTTAATTATGAATCCTTCCGATTCGATATCCAAGGAACGTGTGGTCCAATGGAAACAGAAGCTTAGTGGCGAAGGGTGGGAAAATATTCTCTTGAGTCTATTTTCTTTCGATGCTTTTATGGTCCCTTCCGATGAGAACAAAGCCATGTCAGTAGTACGTTTTATCGAGGGTCTACCCGGGAATATCGCTCTTTCTATTAGCCTTAAAGGCTTTGAAATTTTGCGTAAAGAGGGAAATAAATTCCTGCAAATCTATCCAAAAGAAAGTATAAAGCTTTTTGCCCATATCATTTTGGCACAGAATCTTGACCAAATGATTTCTCCAGAGACGAAGCAGGTTGCTAGTTTCATTATCAATAAAGCGGAAGAAACTGGTTTTGGAGATGATTCTGATCTAGTAAAGAAGGCAACCGAAATTATTATTATGAGCGGGTTTTCTTTCC
Source organism: Holosporales bacterium (assembly GCA_031255325.1). Classification (GTDB taxonomy): domain Bacteria; phylum Pseudomonadota; class Alphaproteobacteria; order UBA3830; family JAIRMZ01; genus JAIRST01. The sequence goes on from JAIRST010000059.1 coordinate 11,395, forward strand.
AATAAAACCATGGAGATCGTTATATTTTATTCAGCCGGGGGCCTGTACCCCCGGTTTTTTTGTACACACTGCTTTTTTAAAGCCTTGAAACTCAATATTAAATAAAGAAATGCTTGTTTTCTTTTAAAAAATAGCGTGCCCCTTATTTATTATAAAAAATATTAGAAAATATGGCTCCCCGGGCCGGACTCGAACCAGCGACCCAGTGGTTAACAGCCACTTGCTCTACCAACTGAGCTACCGGGGACCATGCGTCACTTCTAACAGAATAGAATGCTCTTTACTAGTCTTTTTTTTCGGTCTTTTTAGAAGTTTGTCGTGTTTGTAAAAGGCGTTCCCAGTATAAAAGACGCTTTTTGATTTCCCGTTCGAACCCGCGTTCGATAGGTTCATATAAGCGTCGTGACGCAAGCTCTTCAGGTAAAAAGTTCTGTCCCGCATAACTATCTGGAATGTCAGGATCATAAATATATCCCGCTCCATATCCTTGCTCTTTCATCAGCTTTGTGGGAGCATTAAGCACAGATTTCGGTGGCATCAATGAAGGTGATTCTTGTGCCCATTTTTTTGCCGCCTTAAACGCTTTATACACGGCGACTGACTTCGGTGCTGTTGCCAGGTAAATCACAAGTTGCGCTAACACAAGATTCCCTTCGGGACTGCCAAGGAACTTATACATTTCTAAGGCGCTAACGGCTTGAACAAGCGCCTGCGGATCGGCAAGACCTATATCTTCGACAGCAAAACGGATAAGACGACGGAGGATATAAAGGGGATCTTCTCCACCTTCGAGCATACGCGCCATCCAATAAAGGGCGGCATTTACATCTGATCCACGCAGAGATTTGTGCAAAGCACTGATTAAATTATAGTGTTCGTCCCGCGCTTTGTCGTAAAGCGCTGCTCGTTTGCGTATTACTTTTAGCAAGCGTTCCGGTGTAAGCTTTTCTTTTAAACGCAAAGAAAATAAATCTTCCGCACGATTTAAAAGATAACGCCCATCGCCATCTGCCATCTGGCACAAGGTTGTACGGGCTTTTTGGGTAAGGGGAAGCGTATCATTGACAAGCTCTTCGGCACGGCGCAAAAGAAACTCAAGCGCTTCTAAAGCTAATCGATTCAATGTTAAAACTTTGCAACGTGATAAAAGAGCTGCATTCAGCTCAAACGAAGGATTCTCTGTGGTTGTTCCTATCAGGGTAATTATGCCTGATTCCATGTGGGGAAGAAAAATGTCCTGCTGGGAACGGTTTAAACGATGAATTTCATCCACAATAAGGATTGTTCTTGTGCCCAACCGTAAACGGTATTCTGCTTGATCAAAAAACTCTTTAAATTGCGCTGTTCCATGCAAAACAGCCGAAGCGGATTCAAAAAAGGCACCGCTTTTTTCAGCCAGAATCTTGGCCAAAGAAGTTTTCCCGCATCCTGGTGGTCCCCAGAAAATAAGCGAAGGAAGGGGGATTTGTGCCGCTACATGCTCTATCGAGCCTATACCTTCGAAAAGGCTATTTTGCCCGATCAATTCCGAGAACTCTTGCGGGCGTAGTCGATCAGCAAGAGGACGTATCACTAAGGACAAGTTCCTTTCTTGTTCCATGTCAGGAATATGATCAAACAACGAAGTCATAACTTTTACTTTAAGCGCTTTCTATCAATAAAGGTAAGGGGATGGTTTGGAATCTATATTTTCTGCTATTGCATTGAATAAGGCACTCTTGTATATACTCAAAAGTTGAGTCTCATTTGCGGGTGTAGCTCAATGGCAGAGTAGAAGCTTCCCAAGCTTACGACAAGGGTTCGATTCCCTTCGCCCGCTCCATTTTTCCAAAAGCAAAAGAGCCTATGACAACTAACTTTTAAAATGACTCTTTTAAAGATATGTATAAAAAAAGAACTAAAAACGATTTCCATCTTCCGCATAGGATGCGCGAAAGCAGAGTGAGATAATTGATAAACAAATGAAACTAAACCCTATCCCTTTTTTAGTTGTCCTGTATATTTTCTTTACCGTAGCTGGTCAACTGACCCTTAAACATAGCGTTGGTGAAATTGTAAACGCCATGAATGGTTTCAAGCTCATCGATTTCTTTTTGAATATTGTTACAAATGTCTATTTTTTAGGTGGGGTCTTTTTATTTGGAATGGGGTCTTTGATTTGGACTTACTTATTAACACGTTTAGATATAAGTTTCATATATCCCATCACTGCGAGCATTACCTATGCTTTACTTATTTTCCTTGGATGGTATATTTTTGGAGAAACACTTTCTCCTTTGCGAATTTTAGGAATTGTGATCATCCTTATCGGTGTTTGTTTAGTTTCGCAAACATAGCGCTTACAATTATAAAGAAAATTTCCAACGAATTGGAGCATGATCTGAAGGACGATGGTGCAAGCGGTATGCTATCAGAACATCGCCTTCTTTTGATGCCCTCAAGGCTTTCTGGGATAAGAGGAAATGATCAATCCTCAACCCTTTTTGGGAATTAAAAGCTTTGCGTCGATAATCCCACCACGTAAAAAAATGAGGCTGTTCTTGTGATCGACACAGCGTAGAAAAAGCATCCGTTAACCCCTCTTTAAGGAGAACCGCAAAAGCCTGACGTTCTAAGGTGGTGCAAAGAACATGCCCTGCCCATTTTTTAGGATCGTAAACATCTTGATCTGTTGGCGCCACATTAAAATCACCTCCGATCACAAAGATTTCATCGTATTGAAGACGCTCCGCAAGGTGTATGCGTAATTTTTCAAAAAAGACTAATTTCCTGTTATAAGCTGGCGCTCCGACCTCTTGACCATTAGGAATGTATATACTCGCGACGCGAACACCTTTGGTTACCGCTTCGATATACCGTGCTTCCGCACCATCTCCAAGAAACCCTTTTTGGCATTCTTCTAATGGATGTTTCGAAAGAAGAGCCACGCCATTATAGCTTTTCTGGCCATAAAAAGAGATATTGTATCCGTATTCTCCCAGCAGTTCTTCTGGGAAAATTTTATCTTCAATTTTTGTTTCCTGTAATAATAAAATATCGGGTTTTTCCTCTTCAAGCAGACGCGTAAGCGAAAGCCATCGCGCGCGTAGAGAATTGATATTCCAGCTGATGATTGAAAAAACTTTGTCCGTCAACAGAGACTCTATTATATTGTGAGATGCCCAGTCTATCGCGTATAATTTAATAAAGAAAAGATTTTTTGAAAGCATAGGGTGGTGGTGCAGAAATTTCAGGAGGGCGATATATTTCTTCATTTTGAACATTTGATAAAGCAATCTGTGGAGCGTCTGGCACAAATGTTAGAAAAATCAGTGCCGGAAAAGGACGTATTTTCGGTTGGAATTCCTAAAGAGCGCACTTTCGGAGATTTGTCAACGAATGCTGCTATGGTTCTTGCCAAAGAATGGAAACTTTCTCCACAAACAATCGCTATTCAACTACAAAAAGATCTGGCAAAAGTACCGGAAATTACTTCCGTAAGCGTTGCAGGTGCTGGATTCTTGAATATAACCGTTGCGCAGGAGTGTTTGCTTTCTTTCCTCACCCATCTTCTGGCATTAGGGCAAGATTACGGTCGCTCTTTAACAGGCAAAGGCCAAAAAGTGAATGTTGAGTATGTATCGGCAAATCCAACAGGTCCTTTGCACGCAGGTCATTTGCGCGGTGCAGTAACGGGGGACGTTCTTGCAACGCTTTTAGCCTTTACGGGCTTTGAGGTAACGCGCGAGTATTATATCAATGATGCTGGCCATCAAATCGACGTCCTTACGGACACATTGTATTACCGCTACCAAAAGCTTCTTGATGTGGACGTTCCTGAGCCCAAAGAATATTATCCGGGGACCTATTTAATGGCGAGTGCGCAGCGTCTTATTGACCGTGATGGAAAAAAGTGGCTCAATGACCCATATTGGCGTCCTTCAGTCACAGCTTTTGCTATTGACGAAATGATGCATCTTATTAAAGAGGATATGGAGGCACTCGGGGTGCATCATGATGTCTTTTCTTCGGAACGTGCGCTTGTTGAGGCCGGTAAAGTTGATGGTGCGCTTACTTTTCTTAAGAATCATGGACTTATCTATGAAGGCATTTTAACACCTCCTAAAGGAAAGGTTATTGAAGATTGGGAAGAACGGCCACAGACTCTTTTCCGTTCTACAGATTTCGGAGACGATAGTGATCGTCCTCTTAAAAAATCCGATGGATCTTGGACGTACTTTGCAACAGACATCGCTTATCATTTGGATAAAATCCACCGAGGATTTACTTCTATCATCGATTTTTGGGGCGCAGACCATGGGGGGTACGTCAAACGTATGGCGGCAGCGATTAAAGCGCTATCTGCTAATGCACCTGTGTCATTTGATGTGTGTCTTTGCCAAATTGTACGTTTCATTCAAAACGGCCAAGAAGTTCGCATGTCAAAACGTGCCGGAACTTTTGTAGAAGCGAAAGACGTCATTGAAAAAGTTGGGAAAGACGCTGTGCGTTTTTTTATGTTGACACGTCGCGATGATGCTCCGTTAGATTTTGACTTTGCTAAAGTTGTAGAAGAAACGCGGGATAATCCTGTTTTTTATGTTCAATACGCGCATGCGCGTGTATGTTCTGTTTTGCGTCAATGCGCCGCTTCTTTTCCAGATGTCCCAGCAGAAGAATTTTCATCAGTATGTCCGTTCCGTCGTACCTTTGTTTTTCAAGAGCGAGAGCTTATTAAAACCCTTCTGTCCTGGCCCCGTCAGGTAGAGCTTGCGGCACGATTACGCGAACCGCATCGTATTGCTTTTTATTTACTCGACCTTGCGACTGCCTTTCATGCCTTATGGACAGCGGGGAAAGATGATGCAATACTACGTTTTGTGCATCCTAAGGATATACAAAAAACGCGGGAAAATATGGTTTTTGTGCACGCCGTTCAAAAAGTGTTATCTCTCGGATTGCGTATAGTAGGGATTACCCCTGTCACAGAATTGCACTGAATGAAGGTGTAAATGACGATGCTACCGGACGGTGAATATAAACGCTCTAACAAAAAAAACAAGCAACCTCAGCGGAAAAACTCATTTCTGTTATTGGGTATTGCTGGAGCAGGGGTCTTAGTTTTATGTGCATTAGGAATGTGTTTATTTAAAAGCAGCACTCCTTCTTCTAAAACGCCTCTTATCAAGGCGCCGGAAACACCTGCTAAAATATACCCACAGGAATCCGGTCAGCAAGATCCTTTGCAAGAAACTTCTGTTTACAATCGAATCGCTTCTGCTCCGCAACAAACGCCCTTTCGTTCTGAAGAGGTAAAACCCTTGCCTGCACCAGAAGAGCCCGTTCCTCCGTTGCAAGAAGAGGAACGTATGGAGTTGACCCCAGAAGAGCGCACTCAGTTGGAAGGCATTGTCGATACTAATAATGCTGAAGAAGAGGAGGTCTTAGCGGAAAACTTACTGCCCCAATCTTCTACTGCTACGTCTGAAAAACCAACGCCTTTAGAAGAATTAGAGACTGTAATACCTTCTTCAGGCCCTTCTGATAAAGCTCAGCGTCAAGAGTCCGTCCAAACGGATACGCCTTCTGAATCGAAACAAGGGGGGGTATCGCGCGCAGTGCCTCCTATGATAAAAAAATCTCCCTTGCAAAAAGTAACTTTGTCGCATCCTCTCAAAGGATTTAAAGTGCAAATTGCTTCTTTAGAGACACGGGAACACGCTGTGCAAGAATGGAATCGGTTAAAGCATCGTCCGATTTTTAAGTCCCTTTCTGTTGAAATTGCTCGTGTGGATTTGGGGCGTACAAGAGGCATTCGTCATCGTGTGTATGTTGGCCCATTTAGCAGCAAACAAGCAGCGGTACGTTTCGTCTCAAAGCTTAAGGATCACCATATCGATGCCTTGGTCGTGACTCCGTGATGATCAGAGGTTTTATTGGGAACATTGCCCATAAGTTTTAAGGAAATGATGTGAAAGATTTTAGGATGATGATAGTCAGTACAGTAAGAATAAAGCATTTTATGAGAAGAGCCTTATTTTTCATTATAGGGTTATGGGTATGCTCAGCTGCTTGTGCAGAGGAGGTAAGTATTGAGGGGGAGGGAATGCCCATTGAAGAGAGCTATGAAGAGGCATTGGAAGGCATTCCGCCCGTTGAACCACGGGCTAAGCTGCGGAAAGATACATTCACTCTCAGTTCCGCGTACCTGGAAGGTTACTACACGAATCAACAGCTTGCAACGGTTGGGGTAGAGCTTCTGCGTTTTTGGGTAAGGTTAGAAGATTTTTGGGGAGAGAGCTCCCTATTGGTAAAAGCAGGAATTTGGTTTGGCTTGTATTGGATGTGTTCTACGTTTGAGACAGCTTTCCATGAAACGGGGCATGGTTTAGGAATGAAGGCCTTTGGATATGATTATATGTTAGAGCACAGTACGAACGGGAAACCTTTTCAAAAAAATGAAAATTTCTTTAAGTTTTTTGTTAACGAATTCGTAAACACAAAAAGAGCAGCATGCAGGGCATCGGGTAAGTGGATGGATGATATTGCCATGAAGATCTACAGACATGAAGTTGGCATAAATTCGTTAAGCAAGGATGATTATGAGGCGCTTGTTCGAAAAAGTTTCGTTTTTAAGGCTGGAGGTATAAATAACAATACATACTTCTCCGAAAGGCTTAGTAATGAGATTTTTGAAAGAGAAGACGTAACCATCTCGGAAGGGGTTTTCTATTTTAACAATCAGCTTTATGGCGCACTGTATGCAGCAACTGCGAAGAAAAGGGGAGACGACCCATACGATATGGATTTATGCTGGAAAACACTTGGTCTTTCAACAAAGAAAAAAGATATGGAACGAGCTGGGTATATTGCTACACTAACAAGTGGTACGACTTATCGTTTTCTTTACGCAGTTTGGAGAGCATTCGCAGCTCCTGGTAAGCAGGTGGCTCCTTTTCAGGTTTATGGTGTAAGGGTACCCGATGTTTTTTCTTATGCGACCTCTCAAGGGATGTCGTATAAAGCAGTGAGTAGCTATAAGATGGATGAACAGAGACAGCTTTTGTTTGGGGTAGAGCATGTTTGGTATGGGAAACCTGCAACAGAATTTAATTTAGGATTAAGGCACAGTCTTGGAAAAAGATGGTGTAATTTGTCTTACAAAGGAGTGGTTACTTTTGGAAAGGGGTTGTGTGCTGAGGGTTCTGTGAGTCTTCCTGTTTTAGACAGTATTTCTTTCAATGTTGGAGGGGGTACCTATTCCAGTAAAAGCCTGCTGGGAAAAAGACATTCGACAAACCTCACAAAAGACCACAGCTTAAATATCTTCTGCTCTATTTCTTATGGGTACTGAACGATACCTTTTTTACAAAGGAGTTTGTGCATTTGATACATAAAAAACACACAGTGAATGATGCAAAACCTCCTTATTATGACCACTCTGGAAGATGCTCTATCTCTCTTATCGAATTCTTTACCTTATAGAACAGAACCGATGCGAAGAAAGTATTCCTGTACTCTTCTCCGAATCCTTAAAAATCAGTTTTTACGCCAATCATGACACGGCTTAGGCTAGCAGAGCCATGCATTTCTGTTTTGCGTTGTCCCCATATATATTCTGTACCAATGCGCATATTTTCAAACCCGCTTGGACGCCAATGCAAATTCACGTTCAAAGAGCGTAGCTCTCTATTCACTGGATTCTGTGTCTTCGTTCTACGCAGATAATCATGGTTTTTAATGTAGATATACCCAAGCCCTACATCAGACCAGATGGATTTTCCCCAGAAATGCTTGTAGGCAAGCATCCCCCCAACCGTGTGCTGGGCATGCAATTTGCTGTCTGTGTCTAAGAAAGCTCCTGTCCCGCCGATTTCAAACATATAGCGTCCTCCCCCCCTTCCACCATTAATTTGAGCATTAATCTCATTATCTTTAAAAATTTTAAGAACGCCGCCGATTCCAGCGACTGCGCCTATAACATCACTCTTTTTTTCAGATTTTTTTGTATGTAAATGACGCAACGCACTGCGAAAAGAAAAGTGCCCTTTATCCTGTTTATCAAAAACTACACTAAATCCTATATCTGGACACTGGTCTACGACCAGATTATTAAATGCTTTATTGCTACTTTGATCTAGACTGTAACGTCCATTAGCCTTGGTAAAATTTGCTTTTCCGTTGGTGTCTAAACATTCTCCTTCTGGGTTTTCTATCGTAGCAATAACATGAAGATCATCCCCTACGTGATGCGTATACCGAATCTGCGGCGACCTAAGGGAAACGCCTCCCACAGGAGGGGAAAAATCAACGCCATCAAAAAAAGCATTATGGTCACAAAATGCGCCCCAATATTGCCCAATAATAAGAGGACCATACTCTACATACACGTGTCGAACACGCAAAAGAGCTTGGTTTGTCGTATTCTCTCCCCCTACAAGGTCTTGCGCTCCAAAGAAATCGCACTCTAAAAAAAGACGGACAACAGTATCTTTACCACCCAATTGTGCTGGCGTTAAAGTTTCAATACCATAACGTGTTTCTTTTAGGTGTGCCCGCGTAAGATGTTTGTCGTTCCCATATAAAGGAATACTTGTAACATGCATGAGATCATATCCAGCGCCATATTCCACAGAATTATTCAGATCATGAATAATTTGCATACGTACCGATGCCCATACTTTCGCATCGGATTTCATTCCAGGAATCAGGAAATATCCCGGACGAGGTTTCTGTTCCTCATGGACTTTTTGCTCCGATACCGCTTGGTGTGCTTCTAAAGCAGCTAATCGGTTTTTTAGTTTCTGGAGCTCACACTGTACTGCTTTTTGCTTATGAGGTTGAGAAATATCACATTTCTGGGATTCAGCAGCTTGGTGTGTTTCTAGTGTCTCTAGTTGAGTTTTGAACTCTTGAATTTCGGGTTGAGTCGTTTCTGCCATAACCGGCGAAAGAAACATCGCAAAGCTAAAGTTTATACTTGCCAACACAATGCCCCATCGACACATATATCCTCCTTTTTTGCAAAATAGCGTTTGCATATTAACATTACAAATGTTGAACAATCCTTAAAATCCTATAAAAGTATTAACCTTCAAAATTCCTGAGCCTTTTACTTTATCGTAGTCGCAATAGCGGCTTCTTGGAGGGCTTTTATCGATGTTGTTGCGCTTTCAGCAAGGGATACCATATCGATAAGAGTCTTTTGGGAGAACGTGGTTTTTTCTCCCGTTACCTGGATTTCGACTAGTGTTCCCGTTCCAGAAAAGACAAAATTTGCATCCACTTCTGCTATACTATCTTCTGCATAGTCTAAATCTAACAGCACATGCCCCATAACAACACCACAGGAAATTGCCGTAACAGAGTCCTTAATAGGATAATCTGTTAGAATACCTCTGAATATCGCCTGTTTAAAGCATTGCGCCATGGCAACATAAGCTCCGCAAATAGAAGCCACACGGGTACCTCCATCGGCTTCGATAACATCGCAATCGATTCTTACTTGGCGTTCTCCTATTTTCTTTAAGTCAACGCTAGAACGCAGCGCCCGTCCAATCAAACGCTGGATTTCTTGCGACCGTCCCGATGGACGTCCTCGATGCGTCTCGCGATCAACGCGCGGTCGCGTAGATCCTGGTAAAAGCGCATACTCCGCTGTTATCCAGCCGCTTCCAGATCCCCGTAAAAAGGAAGCGGTGCGCTCTTCTAAAAAAGCGGAACACAAAACATGCGTTCCTCCAAATTTCACAAGACAACTGCCGTCAGGATGGTTAAGATAGGCGGGAAGAAATTCTATAGGACGCATTGTATGCGGCGCACGATGAGATGGGCGGATAAATGAGGGATACATATGATATTACCTTTTTGTTTTGTATTTTATAAAGCTTATTCTTATATAATCTTTCAAGGGAAAAAACAGCATGCCGCTTTCTGAAAACTTAGATAGGAGAACGCAAGAGATTTTTCGTTGTCTTGTGGACGCTTACCTTGAAACGGGAGAACCCGTCGGATCGCGAACATTGTCGCATCGATTAGGGCTATCTTTGTCTCCCGCTACAATCCGCAACATTATGGCCGATCTTGAAGAAGCTGGCCTTTTATATGCGCCACATGTTTCCGCAGGGCGTTTGCCTACGGAGGCGGGGATGGGTTTATTCGTCCATGCCCTTCTCGAGGTTGGTGATATTTCCAAGGAAGAGCAAGAGTATCTGGAACGATTATGTGTCACAGGAAAGCATTCTCCTACAGAAGCCATTGAGCACGTTACAGCAGCGCTTTCAGGATTATCTGAATGTGCAGGGCTTGTTCTTGCGCCGAAAGTGGAAGCAGCTTTACATCATATTGAATTCGTTCATTTATCTTCCGGACGCGCCCTCGTTATCCTTGTGATGGAAGACGATACAGTGGAAAATCGTATCATCAATGTTCCTCCAGGACTTCCCACCTCTATTTTGACTGAAGCTACGAATTATCTTAACGCGCGCGTTATTGGTAAAACTTTAAAAGAAGCTTGGACATTTGTAAGAGTTGAGCTTGCAGAATGCAAAGCACAACTTGATGAGCTTACACGCAAACTAGTAGAAGCAGGACTTGCAACACAAACACCCTCAACTTCTCCTCTTAATTATGTTGTTGTACGTGGACAAGGAAATTTGCTGCGTCATGTACGTGAGGATGGAGATCTTGTGCATTTACGGCGTCTTTTCTCGATACTGGAAACGCGAGAAGCGCTTTCCCATCTTTTAGAGGCTACCCTTGCCGGAGAAGGTGTGCAAATCTTTATAGGCATGGAGAATGCCCTCTTTACTTCTTCTGGGTGTTCTGTAATCGTTTCTCCCTGTGTAGTTGAGAGCTCTAACAGAAAATCTCGTGTTATCGGAGCAGTAGGCGTTGTAGGGCCAACAAGAATGAATTATTCTCGCGTCATTCCTCTTGTTGATTTTACCTCGCGTGTTGTCGGTCGGTTGTTGGGGGAACAAGGATAAGGAGAGGCAAATGGAGAAATGTCATTCAGATCATAAGTGTCACTGCATGAAAGAGCCTTCGAAAATAAACCAAGAAGCACCCGTTCCAGAGTCGGTAATACCTGTCGAACCGGTTCAGGAGAAAACAGATCAAGAGCAATGGGAAGAAGAGAGAACTAAGCTTAAAGACCAGTTACTGCGAAATTTGGCGGATTTAGAGAACTTTCGCAAGCGTGCAGAACGAGAACGTGAAGAAGCCCTTAAATACGGCGTTACGAAATTTGCAAAGGATTTTTTAACCGTTCTTGATGCGTTTCAGAAAGCGTTGCATGTTTCCGATGAGGCGCCCTCTTCCGTTATTTTGGAAGGATTGCGAATTGCTGAAAAAGAATTCTCATCAACGCTTAATCGTCATGGAGTGAAAAGTATTCCTATCCAAAAAGGAGATACGTTTGATCCTGCCTATCACCAGGCAATGCTTGAGATCGAAACAACGGATTATCCCGCTGGATGCATCGTTGAGATTTTACAAACAGGATATACGCTACAAGAACGCCTCTTACGCCCTGCTCTTGTAGGTGTCTCTAAAAGCGTGAAACTTTAGTGCTCATACTATAAAATGACGCCTGCAGTGGTTTATATGTGTTGTGAACGTTCACGATGTGACTTTCAAAAAAGCTTTCTAAGTTTGGTCTGCTTTTATTTTTGGCAATATTCTTTATTGCTCGAATAAGGATTAATTCCTTGTGCTTTATTTTTGTAAAAATATAACAGTTAAAATTTCAAACAAAGAAAGAAAACAAATGAATATACAATTTCGCATTACAGGACTATTACTGATAGCTTTCTCATGCCAGCATTTAATGGGTATGCCTCCTTCAAAACTTAACAAAATTACCGAGACACAATGTGGAAGTGATCCGGGCGAAGGATTAAAGGTATTTTTTAGCAAACAAGATCAAAACCCCCGTCCTATGTTTATTAGTACCAATCCTGGCGCATGCCTTCCAGTGGTTGAAGATAAAATAAAGAATAAGGGGGAAACAACTTTACAGGATATAAGAAGGATTGGTAAATTATCCGCACTTTATAATATTTTGTATGATGGAAGTCGCAATAAGAATGATTTGCTTTTTCTAAGATATCTATTGGCACTTCGTGGGCAATTAGATTTTAATTCCTTATTCTTGTACAATAAATTGATGGTCTTTGGAGAAGGACAGACGCTTCTCTGTCCTAGTGGAACAGCTCTTGGAAAAACGTTTAATGACCATCTGAAGGAGGCACGTTTAAATGCGTCTTCTGGGGGCCGCCCTTATTCACAAGCAGAAAATAATTGGATGAAGAGAGCTGGCATAGTAGAAAACATACCTATAGAGTACTTCTTCACGCTACGAGAAATAAATCTTATGAAGTGGGATATTAAACCTTTATTGGTTGCTTTTTCATTGAAAAAAATAGTTTTGATATACCGTCTAAAGATGAGTGTAAAAAGATTGCAGAATATTCTAAGAAGAAGGAAAACTATTCTTTTGTAGAGTCTATACTCGCGTTTTATGCCCCCTTGTTCCAGGAATGGGAGAATAAAAATGATCAAGAAAATGGAATAAAGGTAGCACATAATGAGTCAGTAATTGAGTATCTGAAAAATAACAAACTTCCACAGGACAGCCCGAAAATACTATTCACATCACGTTCACTATATTCACTGACTCCATCAAATTCACCTTTAGTACCGCAAAAGGTGGTAGAGAGAGAGGCTCAACGGAACAGTTCGCCTAAAAGAGAGAATACTCAATGGAACGGTTCGCCTAAAATAGAAAAATCCAACTCAAGTAATAAAATACAAATAGGCAAGTTGCCATCCGCATCTGATGAAAATGGGTTCAAAACAGCAAATGTTTCCGGTGAGACTAATGGTGCACCTATTTAAAATAAGCCTTTTCAGTTAAAGGAAAGCTTTTTCTCTCTTTATCCTCTATTTTAAAACAGTAACAATGCATCCGATAGCGTGTTCTTTTCGTCTACAGATAAATGTTTACTAAGGGAAGAGATCAATAATTGCTTCGATATGACTCTTTTTAAGGCGTACATGGAATTAATGCTATCATTAGGAATAAGATCTAACTTATTAAAATTATCTGTGAATAGGAAGGGGTTTTTCCAAAGAGGTGCGCTTGAGTGTTGGGCATAATGCTCCCTAAGAAGTGCTATACACCTTGTTTGCCCGCAGTTGTCCGCAGGCGGCCAAGATATCTTGACCGCGCGACCGGCGCCTAAAGCAATCAATACCGCCTTGTGTAAGAATCCTGGAAAAAGTAGCATAAATTTGAGGGGAAGAAGGCGTAAAAGGAGCTCCTTCCCAAGGATTAAGTGTTAACAAGTTTACTTTCGCAGGAATCCCACGAAGTAAAGAAAGCAGCGCTCGAGCATCGGCTGGACTATCGTTAATGCCTTTTAATAAGGCGTATTCGATTGTCACTTTATCGGTACCACTTAAAGCAGGATACATTCGTACAGCCTGCATAAGGTCTTTCAAAGGATAATGTTCATTGATGGGCATAAGGTCTGATCGTAACGCCTCCGAAGACGCATGCAGAGAAAGAGCCAAAGGAACGCGGCATTCACGTGCAAGGCGTTCGAGCATGGGGGTGATACCAGACGTTGAGACTGTGATTCTATGCCGAGAAAAAGCCAGCCCATGAGGATCCATAAAGATTTCAAGGACCTTTTTAAGGGCTTCATAATTAAGGAGAGGTTCGCCCATGCCCATAAAGACAATGTTTTTTAGGCGATGTGTTAGAGGATCTTTCGGCCAATCGTCGATCGCATCTTTAACAGAGAGTACTTGTGCCACTATCTCGTATAACGTCAAATTACGGGTATATCCTTGTGTCCCTGTTCGGCAAAAACGACACTGCAAAGCACACCCCACCTGACTGGAAAGACATATCGTTGCGCGTGTTTCTTCGGGAATAAAAACAGTCTCAATCGCTTCGAAAGTCGTATCGTCCGCGCTATTCTCGGTGTTCTCCAGGCGAAACAACCATTTTTGGGTGCCATCAGTGGAAGTCTTATTGTATTGTACCGGCAGGCGCTCACAAGAATAAACCTGTTCCAGCTGTTTACGAACAGAAAGAGAAAGGTTCGTCATATCTTTAAAATATCGTACACCATGCCTGTACATCCATTCCCAGGTCTGGCGAGCTTGCATAGCCGTTAAGTCGTATGCCTTAAAATAACGCATTAGTTCCGCAAAAGGTAAGCCAATAAGGGACTTTCTTTCCATTGCTATCCTCTATTCAGCTTAAAATTCAGCTTTTCAAAGATACCTCTTTTTGAGGTAGAAAGACATTTTATTGAAATATAAAATATGCTGGAAATTATAAATATGAGAATTGATAAATAAGGATACAATTTGAGGGATGGAAAGACCTTGTGCTTTTGTATGAAGCCTCATCTCTTCCATGACCAGCTTCTCGAACCACTTATGTATGTTTCTGCTGATGAAGGACGCTGAAAAGCCCTGGCGTAAGGCAAAAATATTTCTTTTTAAGAGGCCTGTTTAAAAGAAGTGTTGCCCCTTACAGAAATAATCCCCTCTTGAAAAAACAAGAGAGGAATTTTTCTTGAAGAGATTCTTATTGCTGCTCCGTGTTAGCTTTATTGCTCATTTTATGGAGTATCCCATAATCAAGTGCAACATCTTTTTCGAGGATCTTCTTTTGTTTTACACCACAATCTATCAAAGTTTTTATTCTACGAAGAAACGGAAGAATTTCCTGTGTATCTTTCTGTGATTTCGCAATTATATATCTGAGTTGCCTAAGAATTGTAAGAAAAGTCTGTTGGTCAAATGACTCTTTGGGTTCTTTTAACATGTTAGAGGCGCCGTATAATAATGAATCGCCCCACGTCTCGATTAAAGAAATGCATTGTTGAGAGGTAATACCACTGGCAGGGATGCCGAACAGCTGTTGAGATAACGCTTCTGGGGTCTGCTTTATCCAGCCTTGCTCTATAGCGAAACGCTTAAATGCGAGCGATGCCAGATTTGACATTATCAATTCCTTTTCATACTCGCCAACGCGAATCTGTTTAAAAGAAAGGAGTGGTTCTATCATCTCATCAGGACGAGGATTTAATGCGAATAACCATTCTATTGGAGTAAACCATTCTTTTTGGTTGAAAACCATTTTCTCTTGAAGAGACTGCTTTTTAATTCGCGAAAGATGCGCAAATGGAAATTTCGCGAGGTTACAACTTTGATTTATATAGTTTGAAGCGTTTGGCGAAGTTAAGATCTCTTTTAAAGCTGTGTTATTGGTTTGTAAGAGAGCCATCCAAAAGGGAGATATAGAATCTTTCTGCTTCGTAAAATAATCCGCTTTCTTTATGTTGAGCAAGAGTTGACAAATTTCTTCGTTTACTTTTTCTGGATAGCAAGCGGAAAACATTATACTAAACCCTAAAATGGTTGTCTTTATAATCTTGCTAGGGATTTGTTCCTTTGTATCATAATTTGCCGAACCGGGGAAAATATAATGCTCTTCCCCACATTGTATCTCGCAAGGAGCATTGGGATTCACGAAGTTGGGAACATACGTCAATGCTGTGGTTAGAGAATCATGACAACTGCACCCTACGGAAATGGCTAACAATTTCTGACTGTCAGAATTTTGGAGAAAAGCGCTTAATTCTGGTTTTTTCCCTAATAGAAATTGTATATCCCACAATATATTTTCGTCTCTACCAAAAAATGCTAAACGAAAAAGTGTTCGCATGATTTGCTCGTCCATCCAAACATGAAACGTGTTGTTCCAAAAATTCTGAATCCCATCTAAACGATAAAAGATGGATTTCTTTCCTGCAATAATCGATAAATTTTCCTTAAAATAATCCATTATCTGAGTTTCATTTTCCATCCTTTTCTGCAGCAATGTTTCTAAGGCAACCCACTCTTTGTCCTCAAAAGAAAGCTCTTGCTCCTTTGGTATTGGGTCGAACGAGAAAACAGAAAGATCCCCATAGGCGTTAACGGTGACCTTGGGAAGGTGCGAATCCTTTGAAAAGGAGGTCTTGTTAACGAAAATGTCATTTAGCTTTGTTGAGCCAGAAACTGCGAAAGCAGTTGCCAAACGGAGAGATAAATCTTTTTCCTCTTGTTGAAGAGATTTTGATTTTAGATATCTTAATACATAACAAATAGGCTTTTCCTTGAACAAAAGCCCGTTCTCTTTTTTCATCAGAACAGGAACTGGAATAGTCTCTATTCCTATGCCATCTTTCGTTTTTCCTACTTTGGTACTTTTGTTTAAGAAAAACAATGAGAATTCAGCCATAAGAGCTATATCATTTAAGCCGTCCTTTTTATCTCTGATTAATAGTGGAGCTAACTCTGGATGAAACAAGAAACACCGATACGGATCGATCACACAAGGATTATTCTCAGTAATTAACTCTCCAAGAGACCAAAGATAAGTCTGTATTCGCTTTTGAGCATATTCTGGGCCGAAATGGATCATATTCATGGCCATATTAAAGGACATACAATGCCCTCTTTCTAAAGCATGTCCTATCCCTTTATCCGTTGGATCAATAAATAGGTGAAATTTAAAATAGTTATAATCTGACAATATCGCAGCAATGCGCTCAAAAAGAGAACGTTCAATATCTTGCTCAGAGTAGGTTTTTTCAAAACCCTCTGAACGAGAAGGGAGGGCCTGATCTTCGCTAAAAAAGCGTTGATTTATTTGATTGTAGTTGTCGACCACAGTATCTGACTGTATAGCTGATAGTTGTTCCGCGGAAACTAATATCGCAAACAATGAAAAAAAGGTTTTTATTTTACTCATCATGAACTCCATTATTGCATATTGTATACATTTTTTTAGTTCTTCTGCAATATTGTTCCCCTCTTTGTGTTTTGTAAAGATTGCTATAGCAGATCCGGGAGATATTTACACGCGGGATCGTATTATCCATGCTTTAGGACCTCATTTTCATGTGGAATTTGTTGTTGCTTTGAAGCAACAAATTTTAAATTTCTACGCATCCTATAAACGAAAAGCTAGTCCTGGTTCTCGGACAGAGGTTAATCGGCAGACGTATGACCTTTTGCAAGAGGCTATTGCGTGTCGTGCAAGTGATGTGCATTTTGAGCCTGAAGATTCTTTGGTGCCGCTTTCTTCTTCGAAACTTCCCTCTTCGGACCTATCCCTGCCGCACTCCTCAACATCTCAAAGCAACCGGTCATGTGCGAAAATACAGACTCTATCTTTGGATGCTGAATTTATATGTCTGATCGCCTCGTTTGATGGTAAAGCGCCAAACGGGAAATGATATTTGCAATGCGGACTGCACATCGCTGACAGAAGCAATCTTTTTCCCATTGATTTTTAACAAAATATCCCCTGGCATAAGCTCAATAGCAGCTTCTTTTGCGATAGAGAAAACAACAACTCCTTCGGATTCCAAAATAGGAGCCGCCAGCTCAGCGACAACGGCAGGATTGATATTACAGATTGTAATACCATCAAGAGGGTGCCGCCCTTTAAGAGTCGTCAACTTTCTAGCTGGAATGTCCGCTGGTGCAGTAAGGGTAACATCAATTTCAAGAGAGTCTCTTTTACGTTGAACGTGAAGACGTATTTTATCTCCGATGCTTTTTGTGCCAATACGAAAAATAAAAGCCTGTTCATCCTCAATAATACGTCCATCGATATGCGTAACGATATCGCCAACTTGTAAGCCAGCTTTCTCTGCCGGACTATTTTTTAACACGGCAAC
Organism: Holosporales bacterium; assembly: GCA_031255325.1. Lineage (GTDB taxonomy): Bacteria > Pseudomonadota > Alphaproteobacteria > UBA3830 > JAIRMZ01 > JAIRST01. The sequence goes on from JAIRST010000059.1 coordinate 29,130, forward strand.
GATCTGCGTTCCTTGTGCACGCGCCATGCCCAAGGCATCGGCAACTTCTTGTGGGATAGGAGCGTGTTTAACCCCGAGCCAAGGACGAATGACTTTTCCTCCATGATCTGCCACAGAGATAATCTGCCGAATTAAATCGGCAGGAATAGCAAACCCAAGTCCATGCGATCCACCCGATGTAGATAAAATAAATGTATTCACACCGACGAGTTTTCCATCAAGGCTAACGAGAGCTCCACCGGAATTGCCTCGGTTGATAGAAGCATCTGTTTGAATATAATAACGATAGCCACCTTCTCCAACATGAGTGCGCGCCAAAGCCGAGATAATGCCCGATGTAACTGATTGTCCTACCCCAAAAGGATTGCCAATGGCGAGGACTAAGTCTCCAACCTCCAGTGTATCGATGCTTCTGAGCTCTAAGTAAGGAAGAGGAACTTTCGCATTTTGGATTTTTAAAAGGGTTAAGTCTGTTTTGGCATCATCGACAACGATATGAGCTTCGAATTCTCGACCGTCGTGAAGGACAAGACGAATTTCCGATGCATTCTCGACAATATGGTGATTTGTAATAACCAGCCCATCAGAACGAACAATTACTCCCGATCCAAGGGCATTTTGGATACGCTCCATGGGTAATGCTCCAGAAAAGGGCCCGAATAGGCTTCCAAAAAATGGATCTGACAAAATCGATATCGTGCCTTGTACTTTGCGTTTTGCATAGATATTTACAACCGCAGGAGAAGACTTTTTAACAACTGGACTGAAAGATTGTGCCATTTCCGTCCGTGTTTGTGGCACGTGTTCAGGAGAAGGGTCGACCGCTTGTGTGCTAATCGGTAGGAGAGAAAAGGCACTCAACACTGTGGTAAGAAAGTACTCTTTCATAAGTATATCTCCCTAAAAATTCCAAATTTTCATGCTAGCATAACGCGTTTAAATTGAAAAATCTTCAATGAGTTTTAGTGTTTCTTCGCAAATTTTTTCTTGATTAAACTCTTGTTCTGCACGTTCACGGCCGCGTTTTCCCATTTTAAGCCGCAGTTTTGGATTTTGAATAAGGGTGCGCAAAGCATCTGCGAGCGGAAAAACGGTTTGCGGGGGTACGAGTAAGCCGTTGTCCTGATGGCGTACGACCTCGCGACATCCTACGGAATCTGTAGTAATAATAGGTCTTCCGGACGCGGCGGCTTCTAAAAGGGCCTTTGGAATACCTTCTCGATAAGAAGGCAAGCAGACAATGTGCGATTCAGCAAAAACACGAACCATATCTTTCTGTTCCTCACACCATTTAACGACTCCTGACTTTGTCCAATCCTGTAAAATCTCTATCGGAACAGCTGCTGGGTTCTGAGGATCCGCTCTGCCTACAAGCAAGAATTGTGCTTCTATTTTTTCTGTTTTTAATATCCGTGCTGCTTCGACAAACTCTCTGATCCCTTTATGCCAAAGCATTCGAGCTGGTAAAACGATAGTACAGGATCCCGAAGGTTCTGAAGTAGGAGAAAAGCGTGTGCAGTCCACACCAGATCCGCGGACAATAGAAAGATGCGATAAGGCAAGAGCATGAAAAAGAGCGTAATCATCTGTATTTTGTACGATTATGCATGTTGGCTTTAAAAGAAAGCGCAGTACCAATAAAAGAGCTTTTTTGATGCACAAAATTTTTAACGTTTTTTCGGTAAAGAGATAGCCCAAACCTGTAATAAAATTAATACATCGCGCTTTTGTAGAAAAAAGCGTAGCTATCGTGCCATAAAGAACAGGTTTTAGAGAAACATTAAGGATATACTTTGGTTTTTCTTTGTATAGTAGGTAAAAAAGACGGAATAAAATCTTTGCTTCTTTTAGCAGATTCATGCTTTTTCTGTTCCACGGGAAAGGAATAATCCGGATGTCTTCTCCATAATGGATCAATGACGTTTTAATAGTAGGAGTTGTAGCAACAGAGACAATTGCTCCACGTTGCTGTAAAGCCTTGGCAAGGGCTAAGCGATGGGAGAGAAAATACTGTTCCTCTGTTACTAGTAACAGGACGTTTTTACCTTCAAATATGTCAGGCAGTGTCATAAGTCTAAAGTGACACTTCTGGGTTGGCACGCAACCAAGATTGAAATGCGAGAATATCCCACAAACAGTATCCTTCATTTGTTCCTTCAAGATGCTTATGCCATAGAGCTCGTACAGCGTGAAGGTCAAATACACCTTGGCCACGCAGCAATTCTTCATCAATCAGGTCTTCTGCCCAAGCACGCAATGGTCCACGCAACCACGTATGAATAGGAGCAGCAAATCCCATTTTTGGCCTTTCGATAAGAGAGCGTGGCACACGTTTATAAAGGACTTCGCATAATGCCCATTTTGTTATACCGTGACGAATTTTCATGCGCTGCGGCAATCTCCATGAAAACTCTACAATACGGTGATCAAGTAGGGGAACGCGCGCTTCAAGAGCAACACGCATACTGGAACGATCTACTTTTGTCAAAATATCATCAGGTAAATACGTAATAAGGTCTAAAAACTGCATGCGGTCGCAGAAATCAGGTATCTTTTGCTTAAGAGAAGCATCCCACAAGACGTTATGGAGTTCCGAAGCGTTCAAAACCAAAGAGTTCGGATGCTTCCAATGGCTGATGATACTTGTATAAATACTCTCTTCTCCAGAGAGTTCTATAACTGCTGCTAATGTGCACAGTTTATGTCCAAGTTGAGAAGGCACGTAACGGGGAAATAGATATGCTCCCATCTGACACACCTTTGCGCAAATATTTGAACGCAACATCTTCGCAAACAAAGCTGTGCATGGAATTTTTGATAGAGCATGACACTGCTGTGCCCAACGATAACGATTATATCCCGCAAACAGCTCATCTCCTCCATCACCTGAAAGAGCAACCGTGACATGCTTTCGTGTCAGAGCGCTCACCAACATTGTTGGAATCTGAGAAGAATCGGCGAAAGGTTCATCATACCACTGTGGCAATTCTTCAACTAGCAGCAATGCATCCTTGTCATCGGCATAAAGCTCTGTGTGATGTGTTCCCAAATGCTGCGCAACAGCTGCCGCATAAGGGGCTTCATTATACTCCTGATCAGAAAACCCAATGGAAAATGTACGCACTGGAACGTCACTTTGTTCCACCATAAGCGCCGTAACCAAAGAAGAATCTATTCCACCAGAGAGAAAAGCACCAATTGGTACATCTGCTACCATACGGCATTTCACGGCTTCTTTTAAAAGAGACTCAAGCTCTTCTAACAGCGCTTTTTCATCGCAACACTTTTTCCGGTCCTGAAGACCTTGCAGAACGACATTCTGTGCTTGCCAGAAAGGACGCACAACAGGATCTTCTCCAAGGTGTAGCTGAAGATAATATCCTGGTTCAAGTTTATGCACACCTTTATAGATTGTGCGTGGTGCGGGAATGTAATTAAAACGCATAAAAGATGCTACAGAGTCTCGATCGAGCGTAGGGTGCCATCCATGATAAGCACGTAAAGCTTTAAGCTCAGATCCAAAAGCAAAGACACCATCCAGCATGCCCCAATACAAGGGCTTAATGCCCAACCGATCTCGTGCACACCATAGAACGCGGTCCTGTTTATCAAAAAGAGCAAAAGCAAACATGCCGACGAGGCGGTCTAGAGTTTTTTCCACGCCCCAAACGGCGCAAGCCTCTAAAATAACTTCTGTGTCTGAATTGCCACGAAAGGAATATCCGTATTTCATTAAATCTTCAGCTATTTCTTTGTGTGAATACACTTCACCATTATAGACAATCACGTAACGCCCTGAGGCTGATACCATGGGCTGGTGCCCAGCAGCCGATAAATCACGAATGGCTAAACGACGATGTCCTAAAGCAGCGCCCTGTTCGGCAGATACCCACGTTCCCCGAGAATCTGGACCGCGATGCGACAACACATCCGTCATTTTATCTATTGTATGCGCTAATGTAGCGCTACTGAGTTTGTGCGTATCGTCAATCAGTCCTGCTATACCACACATTTTCTTTCCTTATAGTCTCCATACTCGATAACCGAGAGCTTCTATTGCTGCGGGATCGAAAACAGACTTTACATCAACAAAAACGCCTCCTATTTTTACCTTCGCCAATATCTCTATAAGAGGCATGTCAACATAAATTTGATGCGGAACAGCTAAAATACAGGCATCAGCCTGCGAAGGAATGCCTGCCCATGGTGTAAGAACGAAACCATACTCCCTTCTTGTAATTTCTGGCGCTGCGATAGGGTCAGATACGGTTACATCGCATCCAAATTCTTGAAGCTCTCTTATCAAGTCAGCTACCTTTGAATTTCTTAGATCCGAACAATTTTCTTTGAATGTTACCCCCAGAATAGTAACACAGGCTCCTTTCACCGATGACCCCGTGTGAATAAGCTGTTTAACCGTTTGTTGCGCTACATAATGCGCCATAGAATCGTTCAATCGTCGACCAGCCAAAATAATTTCTGAATGATAGCCAAGAGTTTCCACCTTGTGCGTAAGATAATATGGATCAACTCCAATACAATGTCCTCCCACAAAACCTGGATGAAAAGGAAAGAAATTCCATTTTGTACGAGCCGCCTCTAAAACTTCCATCGTATCAATACCCATGCGGTGGAAGATGATGGATAATTCGTTCATCAGAGCAATATTTAAATCACGCTGCGTGTTTTCGATGACCTTCGCTGCTTCCGCTACTTTAATAGAGCTTGCTGTGAATACACCTGCCGCAATAATGGATCCATAAATTTTCGCAGCATAAGCACATGTCTCAGGGGTATCCCCTGAAACGACTTTTTTAATTTTAGTAACTGTCCGATTTTTGTCTCCAGGATTGATGCGTTCAGGGGAATAGCCTACGGAAAAATCCTTTTTCCATTTCAAACCAGAATGCTGTTCCAAAACAGGGATGCAAATTTCTTCCGTAGCCCCAGGATATACGGTGGATTCAAAAACGATAGTTGTTCCTTTTCTCATATAATGCCCAATTAAGGTACTCGCTTCTATAAGACAGGCAAAATCTGGCTTATGCGCTTTATCAACAGGTGTTGGAACAGCAACAACAATGAAATCCGCTTCATTTAGATGCTGAGGATCTGTTGTAGGGGAAAAACCTTTTGAAAGAAGAAAATCTTCGTGGGCAACCTCCCCCGTAGGATCTTTATGATGCTGATAGCAATCTACTTTTTCTTGAGAAAGATCAAACCCGATAGTCTTGTATTTTTTGCCAAATTCTATGGCCAACGGCAATCCGACATATCCAAGTCCTACGACGGCAATAATCATTTCTCTTCCTTTCAAACCTATAAGATTTAACGATAGCCCACAGTAACACGTCCGATAGCTTCTTTCCAAGGAGCGCAATTGCGTTCTAAGGAAAATCGCTCTGTAATTTTCAAAGCTTCCTGTCCTAAACGCTTGCGCTGTTCAGTATCCGTCATTAATTCCTCTATAAGTGCTGCCAGTTGATCAACGTCTCCCTCTCCCTTTAGTCCCCAACCTCACGTTTCCAAAATGTCTGATATTAATAATTAAAATGGCCCTACATATCAATATAAGGTGAATTTTATTTCAATTTAAAAATATTTACATATGAAGGTTCTCGAGAGGGAACTTTATAAGGATACTGTAGGTCAGCATTTTTCCGAGGAGGCGAATCTTATAGCTTTCGTAATAACTTCTTTCCATAACTGATGATTGAGATTTTCTGAAAAACGCTCGGGTAAATAACGTGCGTTTTGGCTAAGGCGCTGGCGTTCATCAAAATTTTCAATAAGGAACTCCATTTTTTGCGTTAAAGCCTGCACGTCTCCTATTGGAAATAAAAGACCATCCACACCATCTTGCACCACAGTTGTGTTTCCAGAACAATTGGAGGCAATAACAGGTACCCCTACGGCCATAGCCTCACACAATGCATTTGGAAATCCTTCATAACGCGAAGGGAACACAAATAAATCTGCTTGCAAAAGGACTTCTTGAACGTTTGCCACCATTCCTGGTAGGAATACATGGTTGTGTAACCCTTTTTCGTGGATCATGTGTTCCAAATACGCTCTATAATGTCCTTCTCCATAGATGGATAATTGAAGCGTGGGATGATTTGTCTGTATTAACGAAAACGCCTGTAATAATGTTTCTTGACCTTTTTGAAAGCAGAGCCGTCCGGTGGTTACAATATGTTGTACCGTTGGGTTTATAATTACTGCACAATAGGGTTTTACTACGGAATTAGGAATGACCATAAGGCGTTTTGGAAAATGCTTCGAAAAATAATGTAGGGCATCTTGTGTTTGTACAGTAACACGGAATGCCCAACGATAGGTACATAAACGGATAAAATCCCATAATGGATGAAAAAATCCCAATCGATGATAAGCCGGATCGATACGTTCCGACACAATAACAGGTACGCTTAGCCCACGTGTTGCAAAAAGGGTTAAAATATTTGCTTTTGTAAGATAAGAAATCACAACATCTGGGTGTAAGCATTTTAATGCAGCGCGGTATCGTAAAATACAAAAAGGACGCAACCATAATTCTTTAATACGCCGCCAAAAACCTAATGTATCTTTCAGACTACGCATTAAATCGAGTTGAACAAGATTAACCATTGGGTCTAGCGGATAAAAGGAGTTTTTCTGTTTAGGGGCGATAAGCGTCACTAAGGTAACTTTGTAATCCTTTACCAAAAAGCTTGCGACTCGACATAAATCACGTTCTGCCCCCCCTACGCGCAAATCAAGTATTACTAAAACAATGTGCACTATTCAGCCAAACTTGACGATTCACGGAAGAGTAAGTTAACGTACCCTTATAATCAAGGAGAAGGGTACGTGATATCCCAAGTACGAACCATTGTAAATCTAGGAGCGTTACGAAGAATATTATGGCTTAGTTTTGGATCCCTGATTTTATTAGAGGGGCATATTCTTTGGAAAGCGCATTCTCCACAAGCAACGGCTACAGTTCCTTCTATTTTGTGTGACGTAACACGCGTTGTTCCTATGCCTTATCCAGATTTAGCGCCTTACAAGGTGCCTACGGATTGGATGTATTGGATAGCGAATATGGGGCACTCTCTTCTTATTCCTTGCACGATCACAAAAGAGTCCATCGTTCGCTCAAAAGAGACATTATCTGGTTTTTTATCGCGTGTAGGAATAAAAACTTCAACTGTTCATAACGTAGTAAAAGCGATCGGAAAACAGCATATCTCCTTGAAAGCAGGGCAGAAACTTTCTTATGTCTTAGAGTATGCGGGTTCTTACACCCTTAAAAGCCTCTCCATTCCTATTAATTTTGGCGAGGAAATCCATGTTAACAGAATGGGAGATGGGTCTTATCGCCTTAAAAAGGTGTCTTTGCCTGTCGTTAAGACGGTACGGTGTGTGCGCGGTATTTTACGAACACATTTTTCTGCCGATGCAGGACGTAGCGGTATCCCGAAAGAAATTATTAAAAATGTTCTAGATGCATTTGGTACTTCAATAAACTTTAAACGAAATCTTCATCCTGGAGATCAATTCGAAGTTCTATTTAATCATTTATCGGTCAAAGGTTCAAAAGAAAGCAAATCTGGAAATCTTCTTTATGCTAGCATTGTCGTTGGCGGAACCAAAATTGCTGTGTACCGTTTTCCTAGCAAAAAGGGCGATTGTTTCTATACGGCAGATGGTGAAAATGTTCAGCATGGAATGTTCAGTCTACCAATCAAAGGAGCACGTAAAACTTCCGGATTTGGAAATCGTATCCATCCAATTTTAGGGTACAGTCGTCGCCATAAAGGCATAGATTTTTCGGCTCCTCGGGGAACGCCTGTATCAGCTTCCGCAGACGGGATTATAGAGAAAGTTACAACAGGACGCGGATATGGACGGTGCATTGCCTTAAAACATGCGAATGGATACAGTACATTTTACGCCCATTTGAATCGTTTTAACAAAGGAATATGTCCTGGCGTTCGTGTGAAACGTGGAGAGGTTATTGGTTTTGTTGGAGCGAGTGGATTGGTAACAGGATCCCATCTACATTACGAAGTTCGATTGTTCGGAAAACCAATTAATCCAGCTTCCGTTAAATCCTTTGCTGTTCAAAAGCTTTCCGGAAAAGAATTAAAGCGCTTTAAAGAACTTAAACGGACAGTGGATGCAACAGTTCAACGTGTTGTCCTGTAAAATCGCAAAAACCACGAAATTCTTGCGCATCGTGAGCGTTAATTTGATGCTAGACTTACTGTGGGAGTGAGTATTTAGAAAGAAAAAGAATGGAGGTGGGAATATTTTGCGCATGATAATGTATGTGAGAAAAGCCAAGTTATGAATTCAAGCGATGATGCTGAACTTGAGGGGTAGTTTTTTCTGAATTTTATGTTATTAAGTACTCTTAGTTGAATTTAAGGAAGAGGGATTATGTCTGCCAGTTGGGAACAGATGATGGAAAATCCGGCTATTAATGGGAGCGATTGGTGGGACTATTGTTGCTCACGCAGATAGTCTCTTGCTATGGAGTTTTGGGACAGAGAGGCTATTGGGATATCCTTTGTTAATTGCAGTTTGTAAAGTTTTGTTTGGCGCGTATTGGATATTGGGTGTTGTTACTGTGCAATTTTGTGTTCTGGGAAGCGTTGGATTATACATTTATCGCTTGATGAAGAATTTGTCTTTTTCCTCACTGATACGATGGGCTGTTTTATTCGCGTACGGAACAGGTATGTATGCATACGCGTGTAGATTTATATGGGTGGATGGAATATATGGTTTGCTCTGTTTGCTTTCCATTGCTGTTTTAATAAGGGCGTGTGCAAGGCTTAGCGTATCACGAACGGACTGGGCATTGTTATTTTCTTCTCGTTTATCTTAGGATTTTGGCGTGAAACAACACTGTATTTTTCAGTAACACTTGCTCCGTTTTTATTGGTACTTTTCAAATTTAATAGAATTATATGTGCATCGTTACTGACGCTTGTTGTGGCTATTCCGCGTGGTATGTTGAGCGCTGCGAATATCTATCGTTATGGAATTTCTGAGATAACTTCTTATCAAGGATGGTCCATGCGCAGTCCATTGAGTCGCATTCTTTCTGGAAATAACGATTTAGAAAAGGAATTAATTTCGCCGTTTAGGGAATTCAGCGTCGTGGCGGAAACTGGGGAGACTATACTTCAGTAGCGCTCGAAAAGTTTGAATCATCTTTACAAGAGATTCGTCCTAACAGACGAGAAAAAGCAGCTATACTTCGATTGGGGAGAGAATTTACAAATGATTTTCTTCATCTGACCTTTTGGCATCCCATGGACGCTATAAAAACTATTCATATGCCTTCTGTTTGGGTGTCTCTTCTTCTGCATGGTCCTCTGTACGGGTTTCAAGATAAGGCATGGGTTCGCACTCAATTTAATCGTCCATACGATTACGTTTCTGGTGGTTATGGGATAACTCTTATTTTGTATGGAACCTTTCTGACTTTAATCGGTGTTTTATACGCGCTAGGTGGCTTTCCTAAGTTTTTCGAAAAGGCCTCTTTTCAAAAGGATAGTAAGTCATTAACAAGGTGCGCTCTTTTGTTGCATACTTTAGGATTTATTCTTGTATATGCTCTCTTTCACCTAGAAACTCGTTACGTTATGAGTTCCACTTTCCTTTTAGGGTTCCTCGGATGGTGGGCCGTAGCAGATTTTATGAATGCCCGACGGAAAATGTAAGCTGGAAAGTATAAAAAAGATGGAACAAATTGAGACACAAGAGGAGGAATTTTAGCTATTTTTTGTAGGCTCCTGAGCATACAACGTATTTTTTATCATTTGTCAGACGACAAACACCTGTTTTATTTTCAATTTTGTTCGTTACAGGATGTGGCCATTTGAAAGGAATTTTTGAGCGGCCTGTTTCAATAGCTGTATCTAAATACTCTTTTACAAAAAATTTTCCATCCGGATCCGTTAAGTCATAAAGATTTTTATTGACAAGTCCTTGATTTATAGCATGCGCCACCATATAACCACGCGGTTCCACTTGGTATACAAATACATAAATATCTCCCCGATGCCAACGATCCGATTTACCAGCGTTGATTTCCTTGATGGCTTGCTCTGGCCCAGCTTTACTGATGTAGTCAATGGTATCTTCTACCATAGATTCTGCCATTTTTACAGAAGGCTCATCATCAAGCAGATAAAAATATATACCAATTCCCAGTGCCAGTGCGATGCATGCAGTCATTCCTTTTATCATCGTTATTCCTCTCAACGGTCTGTTATGAAGAAAAATGCAATACACGCACTTTTCCAGATAAATCTCGGTACCCCTCAAGGTAAAAGAGAAAATTAAAGATTTCCTTAACCGCTTCTTGCTGTCCTTTATCAATTTCCAGAAACACATGCCCATGTAGACGCAAGAAATGGCGAATGGAAGGAACAAGATCTCTGTAACACGCCAGACCATCCTCTCCGCCGTCTAGAGCAATGAATGGGTCATAAAGGGCAACAGATCTCGGAAGTGTTGGAATTTCTTTTCGCGCAATATACGGAGGATTTGAAAGGATAACATCAAATTTCCGTCGCTGATTCAGTGCCTTCCCCCAGTTGCTGCATACAAAATGTGCACGGTCAATAACCCCTAAATGCACTGCATTTTTTTGCGCTATCTGTAGAGCTTGCTGACTGCAGTCCACTCCAATTCCTTGCATATGCGGACAATGAATAAGAAGTGTTTCCAGTAAGCATCCACTTCCTGTTCCGAAATCTAGCACTTTTCCAGAGAAATCAGCAGGAACCGTTTGAAGTATGGCTTCAATAAGCGTTTCTGAATCCGGCCGCGGATCAAGAACATTGATATCAACAAAAAACGGTTTATCCCAGAAATATCGACAACCGATAAGCTTTGAAACAGGATACCCAATTTTATGATGCGCAATAAGTGCTCTAAACTGTTCTATATTCGCGGAAGAAACCTCTTTTTCTTGAAATTCTTCCTTCCCTAAAACAAATGCCAGGAATAGCCGCACTGCCGTTGAGGCTGACTCTATTCGCGCCTCCCGTAATGTTGCCACACCTTCTGAGAAAAGTTCCCGCCTACGCATCGTATCTCTCTTTATAAAGGTCAAGGAAGTATAGTCAAAATATTAAATGAGGCGACACAAGTTATAATAAAGCGTTCTTATGAAAA
>JAIRST010000017.1 GCA_031255325.1 Holosporales bacterium
AGAAGACGCGGTGATCCTTTCCAATTTTGCTGCTGGATGTGTGGTACGTAAGTTAGGAACGGCGGTGGTTACCTATGACGAAGTCAAAACATTCTATGGCACTGAACCGAAAACAGAAAAACACCCTTTCTATAAAAAATGTGTCTCATTAGAAGAAGCATGCGTAGTAACACAGGCCTGGCGGCAGCATGGTCTTAAAATCGGTTTTACAAATGGATGTTTTGATGTTCTCCATCCTGGGCACCTATCAACCATTCAAACAGCACGTAAAAATTGCGATAAACTGATCGTTGGATTAAACACGGACACCTCAATACGCACGCTGAAAGGACTGACGCGACCTTTTCAAAATGAGACTGTTCGAGCCGAGATCTTGGCTTCTTTACAGGATGTTGATCTCATTGTGCTGTTTGACAGCTATACGCCAAAATCTCTTATCGAAGCGTTGCAGCCGGATGTCCTTGTTAAAGGAGCAGAATATCACATCGAAGATCTTGCTGGAGCTCAAGAAATTATCGCTCGTGGAGGTAGAGTAATTTTGACAGATATGAAAAAAGAATTCAGTACAACGCGATTTATTGAAAAAATACAACAAAGTCAACAGAAGCGAGCATAGTCATGGATACAGCCTCTCCCGTTCCTTTTGAATTATTAGTGTTCCTAGCAACAGCTGTCATTGTCTCTGTAATAGCCAGTCGTCATTTAATGAGTTCCGTATTTGGGTATTTGTGTGCAGGTGTCCTTTTAGGACCCTTTGTCCTGAACCTTTTAAAAGAAGGGCCAATGACCCATTCAGCAGCGGAATTCGGAGTGATTTTTTTACTCTTCACCGTTGGGCTGCATTTGCCACTTTCGAATTTGCTCGCCTTAAAAAAATACATTTTTGGCCTTGGGTTTTTACAAGTATTTTTAACAACTATTTTGTATGGTCCGTTCGCTCCTTTACTTGGGTTTAAAACCTCAGAAGCTTTCATCGTTGGATTTATCGTTTCCCTTTCTTCAACAGCGATTTCTTTCCAGATTCTTGAAGATAAAGGAGATTTGGGAACGCGCCACGGACGGGCGAGTTTTGCTGTTTTGATTTTTCAAGACTTAGCAGCAGTAGCGGCACTGACTGTGGTACCTTTTTTAGATCCAGATACTTCGGGTTCATGGTGGGATCTAGGGTTTACGTTTTTAAAAATTATAAGCATTTTGGGAGCAATTTTTGCCTTTGCGCGATCAGGGGTTAAGCGCGTTTTCCATTGGGCGGCTCTTGGGGGAGCTGAATTATTCATGGCTGTCATGCTCCTTACGATATTTGGTATAGCAGGGCTAACCCATTTCGCGGGACTTTCTGTCGAACTAGGAGCCTTTCTTGCCGGCATTATGTTGGCCAACAGTGAATATCAACATCAAATGATGGCGGATATCCGTCCGACAAAGGGGATTCTGGTTGGCTTATATTTTTTAACGGTTGGGGCTTCGATAGATTTAAGTGTTTTTTGTACAGATCTTTTGCCTATGTTGAAGATTTTAGGAGCCATTTTATTGGTAAAGTCTTGTGTTCTTTTCATGATTTGTCGCATTTTTGGGTTTCGATGGTCGTCTTCTATTCAAGTAGCGGGACTTTTAGCAACGGGAGGAGAGTTCGCTTTTGTCCTTCTTGTGCCCATTATTGCACATGGATTTTTGGATTTTAGTTTTCAGCAAAAATTATTTGTAGCTATCGCACTTTCTATGGCGATTACCCCTATCCTTTCTTCTCTTGCCAAATACATAGCAGAACGTTTTGAGCGTCCCAAGTTAAAAGAAGCGTTAAAAGATAAAAAAGCGGCTTTTGAAGAGGTGGAAGAGACGACAAATCACATCATTATCGTTGGATTCGGACGGTACGGTCAAATAATTGGCGCTTTGCTTGCCGAGAATCTTATTCCGTACGTAGCCATAGATTCTCAAATGAATCGTGTTGTTGAAGCACGAGCAAAAGGATTACCTGTTTTTTACGGAGACGCACGATCGAAGGAAATTTATCGCGATCTAGGAATAGAAGAAGCGCGCCTTGTTGTTGTTACAGTAGAACGCGACACACGTGTAACGCGCATAACCTCTATGATTCGGCGGAATTTTCCAATGACACCCGTTGTGCTGCAATCGTATATACCCGAAGTAATCGATCTTTTACAAGGAGTTGGAGCTCAGGTTGTTGTACCCGAGACTTTAGAACCTGGCTTACAGCTCGCCAGTGTCGTATTAATAAATGCCGGCATAACGCAAAACGCCGTGGATCAGTCAATCGCTCAATATCGTAAAAAAATAAGCAAAGAAGATTAGAGTTCTAAGGATTAATCACTATAGAAAATTTTGGCATGATTTGGGGAATACGATCATGAGAATGTCTTGATTGAGGTTATTTCCAATAAGAAAGAGCGAGAACGATATAATCCTAAAGAGATTTTGTGGTTATTTTAGGTATTAATATTGGATATTTTTGGACAACAGACGACTAAAGGAGAAGAATTGGAGTAGGTTCATTATAGGGAAGAGAGATACGAAAAGAAAACATTAAAATATTTGTAAGAAACGCATAAAATAAATATATATGATAAATTAAAACTTTACTATGCAATAGGAGCTTTTTGTGGCAAAAAATAACAAGGGTTTGTTAAGGAAAAGAATGCCAGGTCGGAAATAAAAAAACAAGTTGCTAAGTTATTAGCTTGTGCCGTATATCCCAAAAGGGCTTACGGCTGGTAAGCCGATCTTTTATGTTAATTGTTTTGCTGGAAAAGAAAAATTTGATGACGAAACAGATGGTCCTCCGAAAATAGCCATGACTAATAGCATATGCGTGTTAAATATATGCAAAATTCCTCATTATAAAGATATCTTTTTTACTTTATAAAGTTAGAGTAGAAATATGTTGAATAACGGCAGAGAAATCTTGCGAATTTTAATAGTAAATTAAGACTATATCCTAGTAGATAGGAAGATAACATAAAGAAACTTCTTGAGGGAAAAGAGGATACTAATGTTTTTTTATATATAGACCTTTATGGTATAGCGGCATGATTACGATATATTGACAGATGTCTATGAGAATGGAAGAGACGATTGCGACCGAGGAAATGACTTCTCTTTCCGCCGAGCAGAAAGAGAACAAGCGGGGCTGGATGTTCACGACGAGGCAGACGATAGATTCGTAATCACACTTGAAAGCTTGATAAAGCTCATCGCTCAAGTAGGTCAAATGTGGACGAGTTCGGAAGTGGAAAAAAGAAGAAAGCTTTTGAATATCTTTCTCTCGAATTCTACTTTGATGGACGGCAAGCTGTGGCGAGCCTGGCATTCCCCCATTCGATAAGATAGTACATTTGAAATGGTGGGTGATGACGGGTTCGAACCGCCGACCCTCTCGGTGTAAACGAGATGCTCTACCCCTGAGCTAATCACCCACGTGCTTTCTATGTAACGGGAAAAGGGATTTCTCGCAACCCTTATAGCTTTCATAAGGGGCATTGAAATAAACCTAAAGACTTCAGGAAAGAATAAAAATATCCATTTTGGGTGAAAAATTCAGAGGATTATTAGAAAAATTCTCAATTACCCCATAATCCTAGGTGTTTCTCACTTTCTAAGATCCTTTACTTCTTTGAGACTACACGTTTCCTTTGCTTAACGGAAACTTTCCTTTCGGATTTTTCAGGAGCTGCTTCAAGGCGTATAATCGCTTCTTCTAAGGTAATGGAAAATATTTCTTCCGGATCTTTGATGGAAACATATTTATTTCCACAGCATAGGAACGGACCGAATCGGCCGCGCGCTATCGTAACAGGTGTCCCTGTCTCTTGAGATGCCTCTAAATTCCTCGGTAGAGATAAAAGGATGAGTGCTTTTTCTATTGTCAAACTATCTGGGTCTATACCCCGTGGAATCGAAGCGCGGAAGTTCTTGTGCTCCTCATGGACTTCTGTTTCCTTTTTTGTCTCTTTAGATTTTCTTGCTGGAACTTTTTGTTTTGGAGGAGCTTCATCTCCGCGTTGCAGATAAAGCCCAAAACGCCCTTTGCGCAATGTAATAGGCTCTCCGGAAGCATCTTGCCCTAGAACTTTAGGCTCTGTCCAAGAAGCACCTGCGCTTTGCTCGGGCTCTGAAGAAAGGACGTTCAAACGTCTGGTATACGTACACTCCGGATACCCGGAACATCCGATAAATGCTCCAAATTTTCCAGGCTTTAAGCTAAGCTGACCTGCTTGGCACGAAGGACATTGGCGTACATTCTCAACACCTTCTCCTTTTGGAAAAAGGTAGCTTTCAAGTTCATTATTAAGCGTCTCTATAACATCTGTCATAGGGAATGTTAAGGTCGTGTCCACCGTTCTCTTAAATCCTGTCCAGAATTGCGTTAAAGTCTCTTTCCACAAAAGGCGCGCATTGGAAATATCGTCTAGCTTTTGTTCCAGATCAGCGGTGAATGTGTATTCTACGTATGTTTTAAAAAAGCTTGTTAGAAAAACCGTCACAAGACGTCCGCGTTCTTCAGGGAAAAAGGTTTTTTTCTCGGTACGTACATAGCCGCGATCATGCAATACTTGTAAAATACTGGCATATGTCGATGGACGCCCAATACCCAGCTCCTCAAGCTTTTTAACAAGACTTGCTTCCGTAAAGCGTGGAGGCGGTTGCGTGAAGTGTTGCGCGGGCACAAGATCCTGTACCGTTGTTTTTTCGCCCTCTTTAAGAGGCGGCAATGTAATGCCTGTCACGTCCGCTTCTTGAGGTTCATCGCGCGTTTCTTCATAAAGCTTTAAAAATCCATCAAATGCTTGCACTGACCCAGAAGCGTGAAAAGTAAAATTTCCATTGTCTAAATCAACACTTGTTTGGTCGAATAAGGCAGCTGCCATCTGAGAGGCAACCATACGCCGCCAAATCAACCTATACAGCGCGAAATGATCGTCGGACAATTTTGATTTAAGCTTTTCGGGTGTGCGCATAAGGTCGGTTGGCCGAATAGCTTCATGCGCTTCCTGCGCATTCTTTACTTTATTCTGGAAAACACGTGGCGCGTCTGGCATGTATGCCGAGCCAAAAGCCTCTGTAATCAGTTGACGAGCAGCTTGTATCGCTTCTGGAACGACCGACACACTATCTGTACGCATATAGGTGATAAGACCAACAGATTCACCACCAATATCTATGCCTTCGTACAAATTTTGCGCGAGTTGCATTGTTTTCCGCGCCGAAAATCCTAATTTTCGAGAGGCTTCTTGCTGAAGCGTAGAGGTTAAAAATGGTGCATACGGATGTCGTTTGAAGCGCTTCAATTCAAGGGAAGAGACAATAAAATGAGATGTATCTGCACGCAGGCGCTGCAAAATTGCATCGGCTATTTCTTTGTTTTGTATCGAAAATTTCTCGAGTTTTTCAGTGTCAATGGCGGTTAATTTCGCTTCGAAAAGAATGCCCGCCGGCGTTTGAAAAGTTCCTGTAATAGACCAAAATTCTTGGCACTCGAACTTTTCGATCTCCATTTCACGCTCAACAACCAAGCGCAATGCAACAGATTGCACCCGCCCTGCTGAGCGACTACCAGGAAGCTTTCTCCATAAAACCGGAGACAAGGTAAAGCCGACCAAATAATCTAAGGCACGACGGGCAAGGTACGCCTCAACCAAAGGAGTGCTAATAGCACGTGGGTGTTGGAGAGCTTCTAGGATGGCGGATTTGGTAATCGCATGAAACGCAACACGTTTCACACTAATTCTTTGGAGTGCTTTTTTTTCTTTTAAAATCTCCTCTACATGCCAAGCAATAGCTTCTCCTTCTCTATCCGGGTCGGTGGCTAGTAATAACTGGTCTTTTCCTTTTAGGGCTTGCGTGATTTCTTTCATCTGACGCGTGCCGCGGGCGTCTAGTTCCCAATGAAAAGCGAAACCGTTTTCGGGCTCAACGCATCCACTTTTAGAAGGCAAATCACGCACATGTCCATAGGTTGCTAAGACTTGATATTCTTTGCCCAAATATTTGCTGATGGTTTTCGCTTTGGCGGGCGATTCAACAAGAACAAGTTTCATGAAAAAGATTTACCTTTCATCAGAAAACGCTTGTGCGTTTAAGCATACGCATTGTCCTGGGGTGTAGCTGATTTGCCCAGCAACTTCAAGTTCAACAAGAGCCGTTAGCACAGCAGAGAGCGGATGCGGCATTGCTTCTAGCAGCTCATCAACCTTTGTGGGAGCCGTTGAAAGCAAATACAATATCTGCGTGCGCGCTTTATCAACAATGTCTTCAGATATAGGATCAAGAGGGGCGTTTTCTGGTGGTACGGTTGTTTGGGCAATGGAGGAAGAGAAAAGGTCAAAAGTTTGCATGATATCTTCTACACCTTCAACGAGGATTGCCCCCTTCTTTAAAAGAGCATTGGTACCTCGGCATCGCGGATCAAAGGGAGACCCCGGAACAGCGAAAACTTCTCGTCCATATTCTAAGGCAAAATTTGCTGTAATTAGGGATCCAGAACGCAAAGCGGCCTCAATAACCACAACTCCAAAACTTATCCCCGCAATAATGCGATTGCGTTTCGGAAAAAGCGATGCTTGAGGGGACATTCCTAAAGGCATTTCTGAAAAAAGCACCCCTTCACTTTTTACTTGTTCATAGAGGGCGATGTTTTCTGGAGGGTAAACGACATCTACTCCTCCAGCCATAATTGCACCCGTTCCTGTTTTCAAACTCCCTTTATGCGCATGGGTATCAATACCACGTGCTAAACCAGAGACGATAATGAAATTGCGCTGTCCAAGTTCTTCTGCGATAGAAGCTGAAAACTTTTGTCCATTTAATGAAGCATTCCGAGCCCCTACAATAGCAAGAACGGATTTCGTAGAAAAAGACTTCAGAACAGAAGCATTCCCTAATATTGTCAATATAGGGGGATAGTCAGGGGTTGCTTTTAAAAGGAGAGGAAAATCGGTCTCTCTCCAAAAAAGGAAACGTCCCCCCAATTGTTGGGTATTTTCCCATTCAGCTTCAGCAACCCCTTTAGGACAAACTTCATATTTTAAAGCTCCTCCACGACGCGCCATCCCGGGAAGCGCTTTTAAAGCATTTTGTGCTGTTCCGTAAAGGCGCAACAGTGTCCAAAAGGTATTCGTTCCAACATGCACACTGCGAATAAGACGAAGGGCAGCAAGGCGTTCTTCATCATTTAAATTTATGGACATTTCTTTGTAAACTTAAGCTCTTTTCCTTGGACAAGGCGCGTGATATTGGTGCGATGTTTAAGAATAACAATTAACGTTATGCAAACGTAAGCCCAAAATGTTGAAAGAAAATCCTGTATAGGTGTGCCACCAATCCATGCTATCCCCCACAAAACGCCCGGAGCACATCCTATACTTAAAAGGCCAGATAAAGAAGAGATCCTTGAGAAGGAAAAAACGATGCCCCATATAAGAGCACAAGCTAATCCTGTTATAGGAGTCAAAAAAAGAAAAATACCTAAAGCTGTTGCGACGCCTTTCCCACCCTGCAGTTTTAAAAAACAAGAAAAACAATGCCCTAATACAGCACACAGCCCAACCCAGACTGTCAAAGCAGGCATTGTAGAGGCAGTGACAGCGCATACCCCTACACCCTTTACAGCATCAAGCAGAAAAGCAAAAACTCCGAGAAGTTTCCCTTGTGTACGGACAACGTTTGTTGCTCCGATATTACCAGATCCTATTTTTCTAAGATCGCCTTTGCCACAGAAATAGACAAGAACCATCCCAAAGGGGATCGCCCCTACTAAATACGCCACTAGAAATAAAAACATACCTTCAATCATTTCTATGCTCCTGACGGAAAAGCTCATACAACGCTACAGTCGCGCTTTGCGCAGCGTTCAATGTCGAGAAATGCGCGACTGTCGGCAATTTCACCAAAAAATCACAACGCTCTCGTGTCAAGCGGCGCATACCAGTTCCTTCGCTGCCGACAATCAATATAACCTTCTCTACTGTCGGAATCTCTGATAGCAGAGATGTTCCCTGTTCGTCGAGTCCTACGCACCAATACCCTGCTTTCTTTAAACGTTCAAGCGCTTGCGCAAGGTTAGGAACGGATACAATGGAAATATATTCCAAGGCTCCACAGGCACATTTGCATAAGGCAGATGTTAATTCGGGTCCTCCATGTGCCGGAACGAGGACTGCTTGTACACCAAAAGCTACAGCAGAACGCAACAAAGCGCCAATATTTTGCGGATCCGTTAATTGATCGAGAACGAGAACAGGACTGATGTTCCCTCTCTTTAAAAGATCTTCAAAATCTAGACCTTCCAAAGGAGCTACTTGAAGGCATAATCCTTGGTGAACGGCCGTAGCACCGAATATGCGCGCGAACCATGCTTTGTCGCGTACTTCGAAAATCGCTTTGTGGAGCAACAGCAAGTCCTTGTGCGGGGATTTCTCGATGGGAATAAGCGATACAATGCGCACAATCTGACGTTTAGGGTTCTTCAACGCCGCAAGAACAGTGTGCGTTCCATAAAACCAGTGCAATTCTTTTGAAGGCATTCCTGAGTGAACAACTGTATGGAATTGTGCCATGACTTCTACTATTTTTATCGTTTGTTACAGAAACCATTATACAATTTAAAGTAATATATGTTTACAATTTCAAGAAAGATAAGAAAATTGATTACTATCAATCTTTTAATTCTTATCGACTTTAGTAAATAGATGCTTATTTTGGAATTTTAAAAATACGCATTGATTTCTTTTCTGAGTTCAATACCAACTTTTTCAAAGCATTCTAAAAGATCTTGATACGTGTCATCCTCCCCAGAAAATCCCAAAACTCCTTGGCTATTTTTAGCTCATTGTCTAAATAAACATACCAGTATTGTAAAATATTTATAGTATCATATTTCTTTTTGCTTTTATTATTTTTAATACTATATTTAATATATGGATTAAAAGGAAAAACAAATATGAATAGGAAGCTTTTTTATTTAGGGATTTTGATATGTGGAAATTTAGGCAAAGCTTTAGCCATGCCGATAGTTCTTCCGGCGGATCAAGCGGTTGAATTTGTAGCGCTAGGCCAAATACCCGTTCCTTACACTCGTGAAACTTTTTCCGTGCAACCTTTACAGATTGAGACTCTGTTCAAAACAAGCAAGAGTGATGAAAGAAATACTGTAATTTTCAAAAATGATAAATGTTCATTTTGCGCGCGAAGAGAATATGTTTTGTTTGATAAGGTCATAGAACGTATATCTCAACAATATTCTGGGGGGATTTCTGTCAACAGCCCTTTGAGCAAAGTATCCGGTATTCTGTTCGGAGTGGAAAAAGATGATGATACGTCTCACGTCGGAGGAGCAAATAATATGCCTTACGCTTCTTATCCTTTATCTATACTGGAAGAAGCTATTGCGATCCATGTTTGTCCTACTCAATGGAAAAGTCGCGAGACGATAAAGGAAGGGCGTAACTTCTTTTTTAACTATATAATCATGAATGTAGCAAAGAAATGTAATCCCTTTACATCAATAGACACTTACCTCTATTTCAAAAGAGTAATTTCATCTACAACCTCCTTCCTGTTTAGAAATAAAGATATATATGAAGATACAGAGCATTATATGGAGCTCGTTAAAAAACAAAAAGAATTTTTCGATGCATTAGAAAAAGGCCATGGAATAATAAAAAAATATGCAGCAATAGGGTTAAATACACAAAAGAAATTACTTACACGGAATCCTTCCTATCTCTGTGTATTTATTCGGCTAGCGAACAGTTACCCTGTGGGTAACGATTGGGTGGTCGATCATAATAATTTTTCGGATTTATGTGAGCATGTTATATTTTCCGATCATTTTAATGAGTCTAGCCAGAAACCGAGAAATTCGTATTTTGTCCTACACAAGAATGAAAAAGTAGGTTTTCTATTTAATCTAATGCGTTGTGTTTTCGAAAAAAAAGTCAATTTTGAAAGAATGGAAATACAGGATAGAACAGATATTGTTGTTGAGTTTTCGTTAAAGAATCCACTAACGTCTCTCGAGAAAATGGTTGTTATTGATTCCTTCAGTTGGAAAACAACAGATGTAATACGGTTGATTGTAAGAAAGTTCAATATTTCCCTGGGTGGTACCTCTTCTGCAAAGAGTATGCATTCAATAGTGAGTGTATATCCGGTGCCCTCCTCTTCAAAAGGTGAGGTTTTTTCGGATGAAAATATCCAGCTTGGCGACGTGATCAAAGATCTGTATCCTGGACACGATACCTCAACACCTCGGTTCTTTTGTTTTTAAATCTTATGCGCTGTGCTTGCCGGCTAGGTATTTTTTAATGTTTTTGTTTTATGAAAAGTTTATCCAAAAAGGTTTTAAGAGGCAGGGCGTTGTGTTTTGCGCATGATGATTGTAGCAATCACCATGCTTAAAGAGAGAAAAAGTATGAGAATCGTTGTTAGCGCATTAATTTCTGGAGAAATTCCAAAACGCAAACTTGAAAAAATAACCATCGGCAGTGTTGTTGCCCCTGGGCCAGCGACAAAGCTTGCAATAACAACGTCATCTAAAGACAGCGCAAAGGCAAAAAGCCATCCCGTGACAATAGCGGGAGCAATCAACGGAAGCGTAATAGAAAAGAAAACTTTTAAAGGAGAAGCGCCAAGATCTAAAGCAGCTTCCTCTAAAGATCTATCAAATTCCACAAGGCGCGCCTGGACAACAGCGGTTACATAAGAAATTGCTAAAGTCGTATGTGCGATCGTTACAGTGACTGCATCACGACTTTCTGGCCAACCGGTTAAATGGTGAAGTCCGACGAAGAGAAGTAACAACGATAAACCGGTAATAATATCCGGCATCACAAGAGGAGCTGCAGCTAATCCTATAAAGAGCGTTCTTCCCCTGAAATGCGGGAAGCGCACAAGAGTAACAGCCGCAAGCGTTCCCAAAATAACAGCGATTGTTGCTGCAATAGTTGCAATTTGAAAACTTGTCAGGGTAGCGCGTAACATGACGGTATCAGAAAAGAGTTCTCTGTACCATTTTAAGGAAAACCCTGTCCAAGAAGTTATCAATCGTGCTTCATTAAAAGAAAAGATGACAATTACAAGCAGGGGAATGTATAAAAATGCGTATCCTGCAATTAAGATCATTTTTAATGTGCGAGATTGTGAGTCCATTTAAGTTTTAACCTCTTTCCAGCGTTGCCAAAAAGAAATAGGGAGAACGATAAAAAGAATAAGCAAAATGGCCAGGGCTGATGCTACTGGCCAAGACATGTTAATAAAAAATTCGTTCCAAACAATACGTCCAATCGTCAATGTTTCTGAACCACCAAGCAATTCTGGAATAACGTACTCTCCAATGGAGGGGATAAAGACCAAAACAGATCCGGCAATCATGCCGGAAAACGACAAAGGAAGCGTAATTGTAAAGAATGTTTTTAAAGGCCGACACCCAAGATCATAAGCGGCATCAAGAAGCTCAGCATCGATTTTCGTAATGCTCATGCACAAGGGCAACACCATAAAAGGCAGGTAAACATATACAATCCCAAGACACACAGCAAAAGGCGTTTGCACCAGGGCTAAAGGTTCAGTAATCACATGCATCCGTAAAAGAATCCCATTAATAATGCCAGTAGGGCTTAGAAGAGTCATCCACGCATAAACGCGAATAAGAAAAGATGTCCAAAAAGGCAAAATGACCAACAATTGCAGAATGGAGCGTACTTTCTTTGAAGATCTAGCAATGGTATAGGCCATAGGATACCCCAGCAGCAAACAGCAAAGTGTCGAGATACTGGCAATGATAAAAGAGGTTATCACTCCCATTTGATAAAGTTCGTCACGAAATAGCGTTAGATAGTTTTCAACATTTAAACGAATTTGCAGAAGTCCTTCGGGCAAAATCTTAAAAATGTCTGTGTAGGGAGGGCGTGCTAGGACAGCTTCCGAAAAACTGATCTTGAGTAAAAATAAACAGGGAATAAGAAAGAATATAATCAACCATAAGTAAGGAATCGCGGCAATTAATCCATGCCCCCGTTGGCTAAGAATATCGTAAGGAGTCTTTTTGGCTCTTTTAAAAACACGCTTCATTGCAGATTAGCCTTTTATTTCGTGTTTTGAAGGTATAAATGATTCTACAAGAATTTATCCAGCCTCCCCTAGTATTAACTGATGTATCATCGAACAAAAGGCGTGTACAGCATTGTGTTCGGTGTACTATAGAAAAACACCTAAGACTGTACTTACTTTTTTTTAAACACTTTCTTATTCCGAAAATATGCAAAAAAGATTAAACTAAAAAAAACTTTGGAGGAGTATCAAATGGCTTTAGAAAATGTGACAGATACAGCATTTGCTACAGATGTACTGGAAGCGCAAGTTCCAGTGCTTGTTGACTTTTATGCGGACTGGTGCGGTCCCTGCCGAATGATAGCGCCTATTCTGGAAGAAATTTCCGTGCACTTTTCTGAGAATCTTAAAATTTATAAATTGAATATCGACAAAAATCCTCAAACCCCGATACGTTATGACGTAATGAGTGTTCCAACGTTGCTTCTTTTTAAGGATGGCGTGCAATGTGCTGTTTCCGTTGGCTCTCAGTCGAAAAATAAAATCCTTACATGGCTTACACCGCATCTTTCAGTATGAAAGTTGTTATGAGAGGCGCGTGCTTATAAGAATTAAAATGTCTGCAATAATTTAGATACCTTTTTACATAAGCTTTATGTTTATTTCTTGCTGTGTATGTCAAGTTTAGAAAAGAAATATAAAGGTCAGTTTTTGCGTTCTAAAATACTTAAAATACGTGCCAATATTTGCTTTTGCTGCGCTCGCGGAACAATCATATCAATCATACCATGATTGAGTAAGTATTCTGATCGTTGAAATCCTTCGGGAAGCTGGTGACGGATCGTTTCTTGAATCACACGAGCACCGGCAAATCCAATAATAGCACCAGGTTCGGCTATATGAATATCACCGAGAGTAGCGAAAGAGGCTAGCACACCTCCGGTTGTTGGATTGCAAAAAAGCACAATGTAAGGGAGTCGTGCTCGTTTCAAATGATTAAGTGCCGCTACGGTTTTTGGCATTTGCATCAAAGACAGAATGCCCTCTTGCATACGTGCTCCCCCTGAAGCCGGGATCATAATAAATGGCAAATTCTTCTGTACTGCAACTTTTATAGCATGAACGAATGCTTCGCCGACGGCTGTTCCCATCGATCCGCCCATGAAGTTGAAATCAAAAAGAGCTATTACAACAGCATGTTCACTGATTTTTCCTTCTATAACAGTCAAAGCATCTTTCTGACCTGTGGTACTGCGCGCGATCTTAAGACGGTCGGTGTAACGCTTTGTATCTTTGAATTTAAGGGGATCTTGACATACTTCAGGAAATTTAACAGGGCGAATACTTCCTTCATCGGAAAGAAGGGCTATCCGCTGAGCAATTTCAAGCTTTAAGTGATGTCCACAGTGGGTGCACACTTCGAAAGAAGCCTCAAGCTCTTTGTGAAAGAGCATTTGTTCGCAGCTTGGGCATTTCTTCCATAAATTATCCGGCACATCTGATTTCCCGACAAGAGACCGAATTTTTGGACGCACGAAACTGGTTAACCAATTCATAACCTTCCTTTACTCAGAAGAATCAAAGTATAGCTACTTCAAATATCTTCATTAATCCATGTCTTTAATTGTTTTCCTGTATGAAAAGAAACAACTTTTACAGGCCCAATAGGAACACGAACTCCTGTTTTAGGATTACGGCCTATACGTGGAGGACGATGGCGCACAGCGAATGTACCAAAGCCACGAATTTCAATACGATGTCCTTCCGCAAGTTTGCCAATAATAACATCGAATATTTTTGATACCATAGCTCCTGCTAAGGCTGGTGATAAGCTTGGGTAAATTTTCAATATGTTTGAAATAAGCTCTGCGCGCGTCATATTAGTTCCTTCATTGTTCGCTTTATTCTCATTTTTGGGGTTGCTTTCTATTTATAAAAGGCTCTTACGGAATTTCCAAGTTTTTTTCTTATTTTAAAATGCGCTAGATTATTAATATGCGTCCTTCTGCCCAAGACTTGTCCTTTTTTTACGCTTCTCCTTTGGGGCGTTATGTCGCTACAGAGGTGAGTGACTTGCTGAAAAAATGGCTATCTGACCTTACTTTGGGGAAAAGTATTATTGGCTTAGGATATGCTTCTCCTTATTGGGAAATCTTGCACAGCTGTTCTGATCGTAAAGTTTTGTTAATGATCCCCCCCCCTCAAGGGGCAGAACCTGGCGCGTGCCTTGTGCATGAAGAAATGTTACCACTGGCTGATAATTCTTGCGAAGCCGTGTTCCTTATGCATTGCTTAGAGTTTGCATTAGATACAAAAAGCGTTTTACGGGATGTATGGCGAGTACTTGTACCCGGTGGCTATATTTTGATAATTGTCCCTAATATATATGGCCTATGGGCTCATTTCGACGTCACGCCATTTAGTTTAGGTCAAGCATTTTCAGAATCAAATATGCGTCACATGCTGGAAGATTCTGGATTCAGCCTGAAGGATTGTACCTCTTTGTTATCCATTCCTTGGCTTTCTGCAAAGAATTTCTTGCATAGACATTCTATGGGAGCTTTTACGCCAACTAGAATCTTTCCGGGCTTACTTGCTGTGCGATGCGTAAAAAGCATCTATTGTTCTATTTTGTCTCGTCCTTCTGAAGACGTAAAAGAGTGCCAAGAGATAAGTGTAGTATAAAGTAAGCTTTCTTTAAAATGAGAAGACACCCTGTTGTTTGACGACGCCATACTTTTTGTTGTGCTTCCTTATTGTTCATACCTGCGTATTTGTGTATACATAATGCTGATAACACACGCAGTTACGCAGGGCAATTGTTTGTCCGTTCGGTCTTTTGCCACAAGCAAGAGTGAAGGCTGCGGAGGTTGAACCGAAAAAAAGGAGAGAAATCATGGCTCATTTGCCATTTACAATGCGCGAGCTTTTAGAGGCTGGCGTGCACTTTGGACATCATACGCGGCGCTGGAATCCTAAAATGGCGCCTTATATCTATGGGGTGCATCAGGGAGTGCACATTATTGATCTGGAAAAGACCGTACTGATGCTTGCGAAAGCTCTACAGGTTGTACAAGACAGTGTTGCCTCGGGTGGCCGCGTGTTGTTTGTTGGTACAAAGACGCAAGCAGCAGAAAAAGTAGCTGAAGCCGTGAAACGATGCGGACAATACTATGTTAACCATCGCTGGTTGGGAGGAACGCTTACAAACTGGAAGACCATTTCTCAGTCGATTGCTAAACTGCAACATCTTGAAGAGAAATTGCAAGAAGAAGATTCTGGCTTAACAAAGAAAGAACTTCTTGCTCTTGAAGCTCAACAAATAAAATTGGTACGGGCTCTTGGAGGTATCCGAGATATGGGGAGCGTACCAGATCTGGTCGTTATTATCGATGTCCTTCTTGAAAAGACAGCTTTACAAGAAGCCCTTCGCCTGAATATTCCCATAATAGGGATATGCGATACAAATGCTGATCCAAGTAATGTAACCTATCCTGTTCCAGGAAATGACGATTCTTCAAAAGCAATTGCGTTGTATTGCGATCTTTTTGCGCGTGCCGCTCTGCAAGGGATGCAAGAAAGCTTAGCCTTGGCTGGAATCGATGTGGGTGCTATGGAGAATCCCGTTGTGGAAGCGCCTACTTCCTTGGATGAGATTGCTGGGGAAAAGGGTAAGGGCGCTGAAGAAGCTTCGGATATGCATAAAGAAGGAGAGTGAAATGGCAGAAGTTACAGCCGCTTTGGTAAAACAGCTTCGCGACCGAACGGGTGTGGGGATGATGGATTGCAAAAAGGCACTTGTTGAAACGCAAGCTAATTTTGAAGCTGCTATTGATTGGTTGCGCGCCAAAGGATTGGCTACTGCGGCAAAGAAAGCTGGGCGCGCAACAGCGGAAGGGCTTGTTGCTGTTTCCGTTTCAGCAGATGGAAAAACGGGCGTTGTTCTTGAGGTAAACTCCGAGACGGATTTTGTCGCTCGTAATGAAGCTTTTTGTACATATGTTAAAACGGTGTCTGCTCTAGCGCATCAAGCGAAAGGAGACGTGCAAAAACTTGAAGCATTACCATATGGCAATGGCCGTACAGTTGCGGAAGAGTTGGTTTTTCTCGTTTCCGTTATTGGCGAAAACCTTTCGTTGCGAAGATTGGCAACTTTGTCTGTGGTAACGGGAAGTGTGACTTCCTATGTACATGCCGCAAGTGCCCCTGGTATGGGAAAGATTGGTGTCCTAATAGGGCTAGTATCGGATTTACCGGCAGAGAAAATGGCTACTCTTGGAAAACAGTTAGCTATGCATGTTGCTGCTAGTGCCCCACAAGCGACGTCTGTTTGTGACCTTGACCCGAAGGTGATCGAACGCGAACGTACGGTCTTGATGGAGCAAACGCAGTCTTCTGGGAAGTCAAAAGAGATTATTGCCAAGATGGTTGAAGGGCGATTGCGCAAATTTTATGAAGACGTTGTTCTTTTAGAGCAATCTTTTGTCATGGATGGAGACCGTCGGGTAAAGCAAGTCATTACAGATGCCGAGAAAGAACTAGGCGGCTCTATTACGATATCAGGATTCATGCGTTTTGCCCTAGGAGAAGGAATCGAAAAGCAAACATCAGACTTTGCCGCTGAAGTGGCGGCACAATTACATACGTAAGGGGGGAGGGTGCATAAAGCGCGCGTTCTTGTCAAACTTTCAGGGGAAATTTTAGCTGGTAGCGATTCCTATGGGATCAATGCAGAGATGATTAATCGTGTAAGCGGAGATCTTGTTACTGCTTATAAAGAAGGATACACGCTAAGTGTTGTGATTGGAGGGGGTAACATTTATCGTGGAATTTCTGGAGTTGCTATGGGCCTGAACCGCGCAACAGCAGATTATATGGGCATGTTGGCAACCGTTATTAATGCACTCGCTCTGCAAAATGCTTTAGAACGACAGGGGATTGAAGCTCGTGTCTTGTCGGCCATTCCGATGCCGGCTGTTTGTGAATCTTATGTACGTCGACGTGCGTTGCATCATATGGATCTGGGACGGATCGTCATTTTTGCTGCCGGATCAGGAAATCCTTACTTTACAACCGATACAGCAGCAGCTTTGCGCGCTTCAGAGATGGGATGTTCTGTCCTTTTAAAAGGAACAAAAGTCGCTGGAATTTACGATGCAGATCCCGTAAAGAATCCGAAAGCGCATCTTTTTAAGTATTTAACCTATAAAGATGTTTTGGCAAAAGACTTGGGTGTTATGGATCCATCGGCTATTATATTGGCGCGCTCGAATAGTATTCCTATTATCGTCTTTTCAATTTTAGAACCCGGCAGTTTATTGCGCGTTCTGCGTGGAGAAGGGCATTTTACAGTTGTACAAGAGAGGATCGACGATGAATGCATGGCTTGCTGAAGTCAAACAAAAAATGGAAGGGCCTGTGGAGACTTTAAGCAAAGAGTTTGCAGGGCTTCGTACAGGTAGAGCGCATCCTTCACTATTAGAGCCTCTTCTTGTAGAAGCCTATGGAAAGCGCCTTCCTCTTGGCCAGACGGCAACGGTAAGTATTTCTGGAACGCGTTGTTTGACCATCCAAGTATGGGATAAAACACTTGTGAAAGCTGTTGAAAAAGCTTTAAGTGTCTCGGAATTAAAGGTGAGTCCGATTACCGAAGGACAGACGTTGCGCATTACCTTACCGGAACTCAATGAAGAACGCCGCAAAGAGCTTTGCAAAATCGCTGGAAAATATGCTGAACAAGCCCGTATTTCTTTACGTACAATTCGACGTGACGGTATGGACAAAGTAAAACGCATGGAAAAGAACAAAGAAATTTCCGAAGATGAATGTAAACGGTACGAAACTGAAATTCAAAAATTGACAGATGTTGCCATTGTAAAAATTGATGCGTCATTGATGCAAAAAGAAAAAGAAATCATGACGTTGTAAATAAAAAAAGTCGAAAAATAATGCTCAAATGTTCCTCTCTTCCTGTTCATGTCGCTTTTATCATGGATGGTAATCGTCGTTGGGCTCAGGCTCAAGGGATTCCTAAGATGTTTGGCCACCGTAAGGGGGTTGAGCGACTAAAGGATGTTTTGAACATGGCTATCGAAGCAGGTGTACGCTATGTAACGTTTTTTATGTTTTCCACAGAAAACTGGCAGCGTACCAAAGAGGAAGTCTCGTATCTTATGGATTTGTTCCGCGAGGCTTTACATAATGCCGTGCAAGAGCAGCATGAAAAAGGTGTTTGTGTACGCGCCATTGGGGATATGCGCAAATTTCCTGAAGATATTCAAAAGCTTAGCGTTGAAGCAGAAGAAAAAACGCGTAACAACACGACACTTCACGTACAATTTGCCCTCAATTATGGGAGCCGTGCTGAAATTCTGCAGGCCGTACAAGCCGTTGCTCAGGACGCCCGCGAAGGAAAAATCGATCCGGAAAGCTTAACCGAAGAAAACTTCGCCGCGCGTTTATTTACAGCTGGCATTCCAGATCCAGATCTGCTCATTCGTACAAGTGGGGAATTACGTCTTAGTAATTTTTTATTGTGGCAGCTTGCTTACGCAGAATTTGTATTTGTTGATAAACATTGGCCAGCTTTTTCACGTGAAGATTTCCAACAAGCGCTCGATATATACGCATGTCGTCAGAGGCGGCATGGTCGATGACCCTGCTCCTCAGAAGCGTGAGGGGCTTTTATGGCGTACGGTATCGGCTTGTATTCTTGTTATTTTCATTGTTCTGGTCCTTTCAGGGCCTGACTTTTTATTTTTTTTATTAGGCATAGGCGTTATTATACGTTCTGCTTATGAAGCGTTTTTTATTCTAGGTGACCGCAAAGGAAAAACAGCTTTTTTATGCTGCGCCTTTTTCCTTCTTGTATGTCTTGGTACGGGATGCTCAATAGCTTTGCGCTACAAAGGAAGAGCAGTTTTTGCTTGGCTCGTCCTTGTTGTCAGTGCAGGAGACATTGGGGCGTACGGTATTGGCCGTATGATAGGGGGACCGAAGATTTTTCCCAAGACAAGCCCTCGAAAAACATGGAGCGGAAGTTTAGGCGGCTTAATATTTGCAATCTCAATCGGAAGCGCATGGAATCCCATTTCGGATCAGGTGAACGTCTCCGTTTTGGCAAGTGGTGTGGCTTTGTCTGGGCTGCTTGGAGACTATTTGGAGTCTTTTGTTAAACGACACTTAGGTCTCAAAGACTTTGGTTCTTTCATTCCTGGTCACGGCGGCCTCCTCGACAGACTGGATAGCCTCCTTGTCGCAGCTCTCTTTTTATGGGGCGTGTTTTACCTCAAAGGCTTTTGACATCCCCTTTTGCATCGCTATCAAATTTTTAAGATGGCCTTTTGTTTTCAAAATGTTTTATAAGGGAATATTTTAATCTATAGAAAATGTGTAAATAGAGATTGAGGTATTTTGTGGATATTCGAAGAATAGGTTATGTATTGAAAAGCTAAGTTTGGAAAAATAGGCTAAAAGAAAGGATTTTAAAGATAATTTAAGATGGATGTTGATCTTAGTATTGTTGGTTTATATTGAGCAATGATACGGGCGATAGGCATATGGAGCAGACGAAACACTAGTATCATGCGGGAATTCGCTATTGATAATGGAAACATTTCTACAGGAGCCCTTATTTCAACAATAACGGCGACACCCATTGGCGCTGGTTCGATGATATATTTCACCAATCGCTTCTTCTCTGGAGCTGTTTTAGGAATACTATCTACGGCGATTTTTGTTGTTCTCCACATGGAAAAATACATCGGATGTGGTGTTTTTATTATTTATTCAGCTTTCGGTGGTGTTATGGTATCAATTCTGTATGATATTGTAACTTACTAGGATTATTCTTATAACTGTGTTTCCGTTGGATGCATAAAGACGAAGGGAAGAAAGATGAAACAAGTACAAGTGATCCTTTTGCAAAAAGTGGGCAAGCTTGGAGGTATGGGAGATGTTGTTCACGTCAGATCAGGGTATGCGCGGAATCATTTGCTGCCTAAAAGGCTTGCGTTGCGTGCTACGGAAAAAGAAAGAGCTTATTTTGAACTACAAAAGGAGCATCTTGCCGCTGAGTATAAAGAGCATCAAGATGCTGCTCGTACTGCAGCAGCATCCCTTGAAGGAAGATGGATTTCTATCGTGCGCCAAGCGAGTGAAAAAGGAAGCCTATATGGGTCTGTGACTTGTCGCGATATTGCCGAAGCTTTAGGAAATGGCGTAACGCGCAATCAAGTTTTGTTGGCGCAACCTATCAAAGATATAGGGGTGTCGCAGGTAGCCATCTCCCTACACGCAGAAGTTCAAGCGAATATTTTCGTAAATATAGCGCCTTCTACAGAAGAAGCTTCAGCACAACAAGAATACTATCAAAAAGAATCCATTCCACAATAAAATACTCCCATCTAAAAGGGGAAGGAGGATAGAAAGATCTGAGTAATTTCCTTAAGAATGGAAAAATATTTTTCTCCAGATCTAAGTTAGCTAATGGGATCGGCGCCTATATCGGGCTTTGGAGGAATTGAAAGGAAAATAGCCAATAAATGGCGCAAAAATCTGTAAAACTCTACGATTCTTTAAAGAGACCCCCTTTGTATAAGGAGGTCTCTTTTTCGTCATGCTCGTGGTCAATGTTCCCAAAGCAAGCTTTAGCGTTTCTTGTTTGCGTGGTTCTTCTGATGATTCACATGACTTTTCTTAGCATTTCCATGATGTTGCTGTTCCCGATGTACATTTGCATGCTGTGGATGTTGACCCACCGCGAAATGTGGATGTGACTGTTGTGCATTACCCCCATGCCGTTGAGCAACACCATGAGCTTTTGCAGCATTATTGTGATGCTTTATGGCCTCTTGATGATGTACTTGTGCACGATTGTGGTGCTGAATGGCCTCCATGTGATGGTGCACAGACTGATTATAGCTGTGCTGCGCATGGTCATGGCGTCCATTATGCACATGATCGTGGTGTTCAGCCCGAGCCGTATGGTGGCGATTCATCGCTCCATGGTGAGCCCCCATTGTCTGGTGATGAAGCCCCATAGCATGATGATGATTCGCTTGATGCTCGTGATGATTCCCCATTTCACGGTGATGAGCACTTTGATGTTCATGATGCTGACGAGGATTTCCATGAGGGAGCGCTTGTGCATGGTGCGTATGCATATTTGCTTCGTTGTGATGAACACTAGCAAGATTTTGGTGATGTTCTGCAAGAGCATGATGCTCCTGAGCCGAATGATTATGAGAGGTACTTAGTGCTGCATGTGTCTCGGAAGCTTTTTGGTGCGCTGTCGCATGCATTGTGTGATCAGCAAGAGAAATGTGCGAAAAAGCGCTTGCTGATTTCACTAAAACGGCTGGTCTTTCGGTAGGAGTTGGCGTATGTACTCCTACTGGCGGAACTTTTCTTAACCCGGCTCGAGCTTCCTCAAGAGTCCTTGCTTTACCCGTTGGCACGATAGCTCTGCCTGTCGCAGCAGGGGCAGGAGCTATTCTCGGAGCTGGAGGCGCTGGTGGAGCAGGAGGCGTCATAGCATCGATGTGCAGTCCAGTAAAAGCACATGCTGAAAAAGCTGTCGCATATGACAATGTCTTCAAGAGATGTTTCATTTTTCTATCCTTTATAAATACTGTGCTTTTATTAAAGACCATTTGCGTAAAGAAAACGTTAATTTTTCTGCAAAAAATTCCTTTTGAAGATTTTTAAAAAGAAAAACACTTCTAGATACAGCTTAACGCATGCTATATGTGCAAAAATTTCGGTAATAACAAAAGTACAAGATAAAGAAAAAAACTTAAGAAAGCTTAAAAGCCGTTACAGAGCATAGATCAATAGACGAGCTCTTAAAAATTACCCTATAGCTTGGGGAGGGGAATTCCCCTCCCCTCCCCTCCCCTTTTACTTTCGACGGCGCACATTATGACGAACATTCTGTTTGAACTGTTGATTAGATCTATATACAGCAAGTTGGTATGCTCGGTCATCCGATTGGACATATGGAGTTTTCTCAGTCATTTCAGGACCATACCATGTAAAAATCGTTCCATCTGGACGACGGAAAAGGCGTTTTGTATGATATTTATAAACTAAGAAGTCTCCTTCCCGACGAGGCTCTCCGATAAAATCATTGACAGCTTTTTCTTCCTCTTCAGCATATGGTCGAATTTCTTCTCCAAGATGTATTTTAGGAACGCCATCTATAATGATACGCTTCCCTGCATCTTCAAAAAACACTATTTCCATAGAATAAGCAGCAAGTTTCGTATCATCATTTTTCCACTCTGCATGCTCGTATCGATGAGGGAAATATGCTTTGTAGTCAAGAATAGGCTCCCCTATTTTCATAAGAGCATTTTTATCAATAATAAACTCCCCCGTTTTCCCTCCATGAACAAGATGCCGGATGCCACTGAGATCAGCAAATGGTTGGCACATTCCATAGGAAAAACCAAACTCAAACTCTTCTTGATTTTCATTCTTTCCGATCTGCCCACTTTCGTGATAATACATTCCGGGTATAGCATCATAAACAATAGGGAAAGATTTTCTGATGACCTGAATAATGTGACATTCTTTTTCTTCTTCAAGAAAAACTTTCAAGCTGATAGAACAAACGCTTTCCTCATAATCTTTACTCACAATACGCGCCACCTCATACTGATGCGATCGAGGACATCCCATATTGGGAACACCTTTCTGTATAAGGACACGCGCTTTTCCTTTATAATGCGGTAATCCGCTGATATTCGCATACAAATCCTCTAATGGATACGAAACGTAGGCATCCATGTCATGCTTATAGATACCACGGATGCGTTCTCGCAGAAGGGGAAAGTTCTTCTCATACGTATTTCCTATAGGAACATCATTTTCATCAATATCAAAGCACGCTACACGCACAAGAGACCTTCCAACGATTTCAAAATCCGGGCTCAGCTCAGTTCTCATACTGATAGGACGCGTATCAGGATAAGGATTCCCTATAGCAATATGGTCATCTCCTAAAAAATTAGAAATAGCACTAAAATCTGCTATATCTTGAATAAGACGATAGAAAACGCCTCCCTCTCCTTTCCAACGACGTTCTGGGACTATTTTTGCAATAATAGGGATTTTCTTTTTTATAGTGCCAAGGAATATCTGCTCTTCGTCTTGAAGGAACACGTCAAGTTCAGCATTTGCGGCTTGCCCCATTCTGGATAGGTGTTTCAAGCTATAGTAATGAGGAAGTGGATCGCTTTTATCGATTACTTCTTCTTGTATTAATAAATGCGATTTCCCTCTATAGTGCGGAAGACCAGATATATTTGTAAAATAATTACTGATACGATAGGAAATGCCTCCTTGCATATCATGTTCGTAAAGCCCAGGAAGAGGCTCTTTTTTAATGGGGAACGCTTTGTAATAAGTATCCCCTTGATGCCTATCGTTATCCACATCTTTAAAAGCCAATTTTATTATATTATTTTTCTCATCAAGATGATTAAAAACATCTGATAATTTAATGGTAGTTCTATTTTCCTGTGGGAATTTAATTGGGGCAGCATTTCCCTGTTTCAGTTTAAAAGGCCCTTCTTCCATTCCAAAAGCATACAAGCATGTACTACACATCAGCATGATAGGGAATATACGCATTTCAACCTCATTTAAATTATTAACCAAATACAATTTATGGTTGCGCAGAATGTTATTTCTGTCAACTTATAGTTGTAAGTATTTGTATTTCTTGAATTATTTTTATGAAATTAATGGTCGCCGCATTAAATAATAATCCAGCTTATGCAATGGATGATGACTTTCCCCAGCAGTTGCAAGCGTTACATTCTACGCAAGATCCTGTACAGAGGGGGGTATCTCATTAATTCCTTCTTAAGCAATCCTAATGTACCACAAGACACATGAAATATGCCCGAGCAAGAATTTGCAGAACTATCACTCGTTTGGGCAGGATCTACCTTTTTCTAAGGTTTTCAAGCTAATATACTAAAGCGAGATTTGTACCAATAAGTATCTAAAAATCACTTGCCTAAAAGCGATCACTGACAAGGAGCTCCTCTCTTTTCTATTCGAAAATAATTCCACCACCACCTTGTTGCCATGAGGCGTGCTCAAGTAGAGGAGCGTATAAATCTTCTTGTAACGTAATACGCAAAGTTTGCGTTTCTTCTTCTGTTGGGGGAGTATTCAGAAAGCGCATATAAGGAGCATCGCGGATAACAGTGATAGGAGTCTGCTCAGCACTTTCCCCCATCATAAGAACAGCCGCCGCCGCTAAGCCATCCAAAACGTTAACTGTTGTAACGCGAAGGGCATATCCCCAGATATCTGGAGCTCCGCGACAATCCCACAACGGATGAAAACCGCACCAAGCGATTCCTACACCCGTTACGCCCCAACGCAAAGGCCGTGTTTGACTGTCCGTAAGAATAACCCCCAGGTCTTTAAGATGATCACGCCGCCGTAAATGCGCCCAAATAGCTGCTGCCGCTTGTTGAGGGTGATATGGCCATAAAATATAATATTCCTGTGCATTTGATTCATCGATACCAGCTGAAGCAATAAAGATACCTTCCTTAATTGTAATAGAGATAGCGTTAGGCCGTGATAATTCTTGTTCAATAAACCAATCCGCTTCCCTTTTGATAAGATCCTCTTTGCGAATCTTTAAGTTCTTTTCCACAACACGTCCCTGGCATAGAGCAACAACTTTCGATGTAATAGCTACCACATTCCTTTCAGCAAGAGGGGGTACATAGCGATCCAACAGCGCTAACAAATCTTCTTTGACCCCTATCTTGTGTGTTTTGTAAGAGATTACGTGCATGTTTAATCCTCATTTAAAGGATCGCGTACAGGAACGATATCCTGCCCTTTTAATTGATAGACGTGCAAAGGACGATGCACTTTACCAGTTTTTTCAAAACTATACTCTCCTGATAAGCCAAGGAAATTTCCTTCTTTAACAAACCATTGATGTGTTAAATTCGAAAAATCCGTTATTTGTGCCAGAGCGGTTATGGCATCAAAAGCTAATAAGCCCAAGGGAAAAATAGGATCTTTGGCAAAAGTCTTTCTATACCGTTTAAAGAACGCTTCTCCACCCTCTTGTGATGGCAAAGCGATATACACCCCTTCCATTTCAGGCAAGAACGAAAAGGCCGGTTCTTTCCAAGCGCTCGGCCCTAAGATAAGCGCTGTCTCCTGCTGCTTTTTAAGAGCCCGCACTAACATAGGAGCAATAACACTATCTGTCTCAAGAACAATAACTGCCTCAAAGGAAAGGGTTGCACATTTTTGCGCCAGCTCTTTAGGATTTGTTTCTCCTGGACGGTACCGGATCACGTCTAATTGAGGTGTGCGTTGATGGGTGTCCGTCGCGAAAATGTGCTGCTGACGACCGGCTAAGGCGATGTTGATAGTACGCAATACCGTTTCTCCGTACGTCCCTTCAGGAATAACAGCGGCAAAATGATTCGCCGATCGCGCAAACCCAAAAGTAAGGAGTGCTATGATTTCATCTTCGGGATTCAGACCAAAAACAAACACGTTTTCGCGCGCTACTTTAGGGGTATTGGAAAACA
Organism: Holosporales bacterium; assembly: GCA_031255325.1. GTDB lineage: Bacteria > Pseudomonadota > Alphaproteobacteria > UBA3830 > JAIRMZ01 > JAIRST01. Next base: position 25,650 of record JAIRST010000017.1, read on the forward strand.
CAATCATCGGGACATTATACTTTGCCAAAAGCGGTGCGGCAGCTTGCACTTCTTGCGCAAATAAGGGGCCTAACACGATTTTTGCATCAGCCACTGCTAATGCCTTAGCGGCATTCCTCGCACCCGTAGGCGTTCCTTGTGTATCCACGACGCGAATTCGGCAGGTGTCGATTCCTAATTCAGCAAAAGCAAGCATACTGGTATTTAAAAGAGCTTCTCCAAGCGGAGCATATTGTCCTGAAAGAGGAAGCATCAATCCTGCGATCGGTTTTTGGGGTTCGCGGTCGACGAACGAAGAAGGAATTTCTTCATGAGATACAACAGCAGGTGGTGCTGCTCTCGGAGCAGCCCTCGGAGGAATGGGATGAATGGTTGTTCCATCCGGTTCAGAGTCGCACCCACTCAAGAAAAAGAGTAAGCTTGCCACGAGGCCAAAAAACAAACATTTATTATGTTGCATCACACCGCTCCCTTATGGTTTGACCATCTTAACGCCAAGTATTTCAAACTCGATGCCCAAAGCTTTCCCTGCGGAGTGTACTTGGTTGCTACCCCCATCGGCAATGTTTTCGATATAACCTTACGGGCTTTGCATGTTTTAGAGCATGTGGATTTCGTGGCGGCAGAAGATACACGACGAACGCGTATTTTGCTTCAGTTTTATGGATTGACCTCCGCTATTTTTCCTTATCATGACCATAATTGGGAAAAAGCTCTTCCTCGGCTTATCGCAAAAGTATGTATGGGAAAGCGCATTGCTGTTGTTAGTGATGCTGGAACACCGCTTATTTCTGATCCAGGTTTTCGGCTTGTCGAACAATGTATAGCCAAAAATATTCCTCTATTTTCTCTTCCTGGTCCTTCTTCTCTCACTACCGCTCTTACTTTAGCAGGTTTAGCGCCTCAGCCATTCCACTTTTTCGGCTTTTTGCCAACACAATCCACTAAGAAGCAAACTATATTGCAGTCTTTGCGCTCTTATCCGGGAACTCTCGTCTTCTTCGAATCTCCTCAGCGTTTAAAAGGTACATTGCAAGACGCCCTTGCTATTCTGGGGGCACGCCCCGCCGTGATCGTGCGTGAGCTGACCAAGAAGTTTGAAGAAATACAACGAGATTCTCTGGAAAATCTTATTCAATGCTATGAAAAGAGTCCTCCCAAAGGTGAAATTGTTCTGCTTATTGCTGGAATGAAAGACAATAGGGAAACCCCTGTTGATCCATATCCTGTACTAAAAAAGCACTTAATGCATCTTTCTCTGAAAGAGGCCGTACGTTTGACACAACAGGAAACGGGATGTGCTCGGTCGTTGATTTATAAAATGGCCATCGCCCTTAAGGATATGTCATGAACACTCCAACATCCTATCAACAAGGACTGTTGGCGGAAGAAAGAGCAGCGTGCTTTTTGGAAAGTAAAGGATATCATATTTTGCATAAGCGCTTTAAAATATCTGTCGGAGAAATAGATCTTATTGCTCAAGACGCAGAGTACCTTATTTTTGTAGAGGTAAAATTTCGCCAACAGATGACTGAAGCCCTGGAAGCACTCTCCCTGCGGCAGCAACGCCGTATCCTTGCTGCAGCCGAATCTTTTCTTGCAGAAAATCCTTGCTTTACACGACATTTCCTGCGCTTTGATGTTATCGGCATGACACCAACCGCCCAGCAACATATCGAAGGCGCCTTCTGGCAAGAAATCTAGAACATATAAAGGGCATCTCTAAGGGACGTACTAGATTTTTGAATTAATGGAGGATATTTTAATATAAATGCTAATGTTTTGTATTGGCGGAGAGAGACTTAAAGAAGACAGGATGTTAAATATTTATAGAATAAGGAGATTATAGTAGGCACAGTTAACGAACCTGTGATTTAATAAGGGCGAAGAAGAAAAAAGTCATAAAGGTGAGTTGAGATTATTGATTTTCCACTTCCTGAAGGGCCAACTGTGCATCCACCTCGATGTTAACTGTGTCTAATACCTTGTTATCCCCGAAGGCTTTACATGCATTATGCATTTTTATTATAGGATCGCTCAATTCTTTTTCCCATATATTCAATCAGCAAGACAAGGACATAATAATAGGTGCCCGCAATACATAGAGGCGTAAAATATTCAAATTGCTCGGCTGCGAGCATTTGAGAGGCACGCATAATATCCAGGCCACCAATAGTAGAAATAAGGGCTGTTTCTTTAAGAAGAGCAATTCCTTCATTGATGATAGCTGGAAAAATATTCATTATTACTTGTGGTAAAATAATATCTTTCCACATATAAAAACGGGGTATTCCTAAAGTTTGCGCTGCCTCAAACTGCCCTTTAGGCAAGTTCTCGATACCCGCTCTTAAGAGCTCGGCGATATAAGCGGCGCTATTGAATCCAAAGGCAATGATACCTGCCGATAGCGTACTCAGTTTGATACCTATTATACTCGGCGTCGTAAAGTAGATAAGGCTGAGCTGCAGGATGAGAGGAGTTCCCCTTATAACGGAAATGAATCCTTTGATTATTGGGGCGCCTATGCCATTATAGCGCAATATTGACAACGACACCCCCAGAGTGATCCCGATCAGGAATCCTCCAGCTAACAGCTCTAATGTGGAAAGGAGCCCAATTCCCACATACCAAAAATGAGAAATTAGCTTTTCCATTTTAGGCTTAGTTGTGTAGCCATTTTTGTTTCAGTTTTTGTATTTCTCCTTTGGCTTCTAAAGCAATTAATGCTGCATTTATTTCTTCCTTTAAAGGGGATCCTTTTTTAACAGCAATGGCATAGCCATCGTCAGATTGTGCGATTACTGTATACAATAAATTAGGATTTTTCTCAGAAAATGCTTTTGCTTGATATTCATCCATAATTGCATATTCAACATGTCCAGCTTTCAACGCTTCGATTACCTGATTGTTGTTATCCATCAGAGTTATTTCTGCATTATCGATATGCTGTTTCAGCCATTTTTCCATCGTTGTTCCTAATTGGCATGCAATCTTTTTCCCAATTAACTGAGATTGTTCTATTATAGAGCTATTCTTCTTATATATAACAGCGAGACTTTCTGAATAATAAGAGGCCGAAAAATCATAATTTTTTCGCCTCTCTTCTGTTGCAGTAATAGTAGAAATACCCGCCTCTACAAATCCGTTTTGGATTGCCGCGAGAATGGTTGTAAACGGCATGATATTTTCAAAAACAGCTTTCTTCCCGAGTTCTTTTGCTACTAACTGCCCAAGTTCCACTTCAAATCCAGTTATCTTTCCATTGTCATAATATTCAAAAGGTGGATAATCCGCGCATGTCGCAAATTTTATCGTATCTTCGGCTTTACCTTTGTTACCCCATAATAACAAAGTACATATTGCTATCAATGCCTTGTGCAGATGATGTTTCATACCACCCTTTTATATTCACATTATATCCATTTTATGAATATAATGGAAATAGTTTCGCATGTCAAATGGATACGTATTACTTTTTCTAATAAGGCATATTGCTTATCTTAATAAGATCAGAGAGGGATGAAAGAAATGCAAAACGCAGTTTTAGAGGAATATATTTTAAGCATTATCCAAAATAATGAAATTTCCGAGCAAAATGACTTACAAAAGATCTTAAGACATCATGGAATATGCATTTCGCAAGCGACGCTTTCTAGAAAACTTAGAAAGCTCAAAATTACAAAGATATCCGGTTTGTATAAAGTTATGGAATTTAATCCGGCATATTTACCCATTGTGCTGAATATACAGGTTTCAGACTATGGATTGGTGGTTTTGCGCACAAACCCTGGGCAAGCAAATAGTCTTGCGTACTTTCTGGATCAAAAATACGTTACCGCTCACTCTGAAAACGAAATCCTTGGAACAATAGCAGGAGACGACACAGTCCTTATCATTACGAAAAATAAGGAATCATTGGAAAAAATTCTAGACACCATTTATAAAGATTTTCCGTATCTATGTTCACAAGAAATCGTATCTTAATCCTGATTTTGTATTTTTAGCTTCGTAAGTTATATTCATTTCGAATTTTGAGATAAATTCTTATACGTAAATGCATTAAACTTGGATTGATGAGGAGACATTCCTCTCGAGAACCGTTTTGAATATAGAAGAGCGTAAAGATATTTCACAGAAAAAAGAACATCATACTTTCATTCTGCGGGTAGCACGACGTACCTGTTTTTTAGCAGGGACTAAAGCTTTTTTTGACTTTTTAGGCAAAGGTTCTCGAAGAGAAGTTCGTACAAATTGCATATGAGGATGCGCAATAACTTCAATACGAACACGTGTTAACCCCCGATGCAGGAATCCAAGCCTTTGAGCAACTTCTCGCGAAAGGTCAATAGCTCTGCCCCATTTTCGCGGTAGCCTGTCGATAACAAACACTTCAGCAGAACGTCCATTCGATAAATTAGTAACACGCACGATAGTTGGAAGAGGTAAAGTAGAATGTGCTGCTACTAAAGCATCAGGACTAAAACGAATCCCTGATGCTGTTAGTTTTCCTCGATCGCGACTGCCATACCATGAAGCTATTCCCACTTGGCTTTTATATGGCTTATTCTTAAGAGATTTTGGAGACTGGGTGCTTGTCGGAACTTTCTCTTCTGCTGATACAAGTATAGGAAATATTCCCAACAGCCCACCTAAAAAAGCCACATACAATAATTTTTTTGATAAATGCTCATAAAATAGATACATTAAAGAAATGATGCTATATCATTACGCATTTGTCAATCTCCCGATGGCTTACCTGCGGTTATCTTACAAAGATAAAGGTAGGAAGAGCTTTTTATTAAGCAGCGAGAGGAGGGGAAGCCTGAGCATTTTGGTGATATTGAGGAGCCTTTGATTTTCTGTGCAGTTTAGTCAAGTGGTATCTCAGAATGGAATTGTACTTGCTCAAATGTCGGTGTGATATCTCAACCGAATTCTACCCATTCCCGTTAGAGACTTTAGTAAACAATTTTTGCTAACCTATAAAATATTTCTTTATTAAATCTCTTTATAAACAATGCCTTATCTTTTTATATCTTCTTTTTAAGAAACAGTCACTTGGCCCTGAAATAAAATTTTAATAATGCCGCCAAAGGCGCACATGAGCTGAGAATCATTTGTCAGTATAGGAAATGTTCCGACCAAAACCGTCGGATTCCCTGCAATCCAAGGAGGAATGAGTGCAAGAACACACGGCGTTGGGGTCAATACGCCAAACGCCGCAGCCGTTGCAGTTGCAGTAACAGGATTGGCAAGACTTGTGCACAATCCAAAGGGGGTAACATTTAGGAAAGGCACAGCATCCATAATCGTTCCTACCGGTGGCCCTCCACAGAAAACGCATGACGTCGGGAAAAAATTTAAAGGGGTTGGCGCCATCCCCATCGAACACTTGCATAAAGCTCCTTGAACGACTGGTAAGCCCACTTAAATATCTTTCTTTGGCGGACAAACATGCCCTTTTTGATCAAATTGCACACCATCCCGTTGTTTTCCTGCAACAAAATGCGCAATTTCTTTCATAACTCCATTGTCGTAATACTGGCGACGTTCTCCCTCTAAGAGGTCTGCATGGTATAAAGCTTCTTCTAACACATGACCGCTTGGATAATAAGTTGTACTCAGTCCTTCAAGCTTTCCTATGCTATAATAGGCGACACGAACGATATTTCCTTGCTCCCCAAAAAAGGTAAAGGTTCCTTCGAGCTTTCCTGATTTGTAAAAGGCTTCGGCCGATATATCTCCTTGAAGAGTATAGTATGTTGCTTTTCCTTCTTGTTGCCCATTGATATATGTGGTCTGCAGAGTCTTGCTGCCGTCTTTGTAAAAAGTCGCAGGTCCATTAAGAACGTTATCTGCATAGGTTAAGGCATGCGTTACGCTGCCATCCTCGGCATAAACAAATGCTTCTCCCGATAGAATTCCTTCTACAAACATCAGTTTTTGCGCACAGATACCAGAAGGAAAGAATATCTCTGTTACACCATGTAACAGCCCCTCTTTATAGGTCATTTTTTGAAGAAGCGTTCCGTTTGTACCTCGTATTTCTATGAGTCCATCCGGAAGCGTTTGCTGTGCTATTGAAGCAGCATTTTGCTGATTATGCAAATCGTCCACCCTGTTACTCTATAAAAAGAAGTTACGCATATTTTATTAAAATAAAATTTCATCGACAACCTATCGTGATTTATTCGGGGAGAGTCTCTCAAAATATGCTTTTTCCCTGTTGATTTTTCCTGCACTTCCTCGCATAAATGAGCACAAGGTCACAAGGTGACAAAGGAAAGTTAACAGAAAGGGTATTTATGCGTAACTTGTTTGTATCTACCGCGCTTTCGGCGCTTATGTTTGGAGGAAATCTTGAAGCTACGGAGGAGACCTCAGGGGCTGTAAATCCTGAAATCACTGCTTCGGTTGTTGAGCCTGCTCAAGCTTCTGAGATGCCACCCCCCAACGCATCAGAGCCAGCAACGGTTCAGGAGGAAACAACTCCGACACATCCTGAAGAAGCAGGAGAAGCGTCTCAGGATAAAAAACATACTGCTAAGCGCAAACGCGCAAAATCAGGACAAAATGGCAAAAAACGCGGTGGAAAAAGGCATCATCAGAATAAAAAACAGCATCAGGAAAGTTCGATTATTCCTGCAGAACCTGAAGGAACAACACCTACTGAAACATCTGAAGTAGTACAATAAGCACCTTAAAATTATACAATGCTGAAGCAATAAGGGGAGTTTTTACTCCCCTTATTGTATTATTAAGAAAATAATGAGGAAGGAATCTTGTTTGAAAAGCACAAAGGAATTTTGTTCGTACTTTCTTCTCCCTCTGGTGGAGGAAAAACAACCCTCGCAAAGATCCTGTCCCAAAAAGATCCAACCCTTTTTCTTTCCATCTCAGTAACGACGCGTGTGATGCGTCCTTTTGACGTAGATGGACGTGATTATTGTTTTCTGACAGAAGATGCTTTTAAACGGGCATTACAAGATGGAACTTTTCTGGAAACGAGTGAAAGCTTTGGAAATTTTTATGCCACGCCACGAGCCCCCATAGAACAAGCTTTATTATTAGGAAAAGATGTGCTTCTTATTTTAAACGAAGAAGGATATCGAATTATTAAAACACAGTTTCCTTTTCATACGGTTGGTATATTTTTGCTCCCTCCTTCTTTGGATGTTTTGAAACACCGTCTTCTTACGCGAGCCGGTAATGATAAAACACTCGATCAACGTCTTGCCGAAGTAATGTCACAAATGCGTTCCTGTAAAGAGTATGATTACTGTGTTATAAACGAGAATCTTACAGAAGCAGCAAAAAATTTACGTATCATTATCACTGCTGAACGCCAAAAAACAGCCCGCTTACAAAGCTTAGATCACAATAAAGACCTATAAAAAACCAATTGCAAGATCAATTAATGGTGTTCAATTTCACCAGATCAGCATACTCTCATTTCCAGCTTTCGTAGGAGGTATCCAGTTTTTGCATCTCTGTATTTGGCCATTTGTCCGCTTCACACCTGCTTTCGGGTGCCAGCTTAGCCTTAATCCAAGTACTCAACAAATTCCTTCTGCTTGCGTAGGTACAAAGCTTTTTCGTCGCCTCTTTTTCCTATGAGAATTTTCGGGCATAATGTGCTTATTCTTTCACGTATGCACTTTGCGAAGGAGAAAGCTTTATGTCGGGTCATTCTCAGTTTAAGAATATTATGTACCGTAAAGGAGCTCAAGACGCAAAACGCGCGAAAGTATTCACAAAAGTTATTCGAGAAATCACTGTCGCTGTAAAAGTAGGAGGCGCTGATAGGGAAAGCAACCCAGCTTTGCGTGCTGCCTTTATTTCTGCTCGCGAGGCTAATATGCCGAAAGATACCGTGGAACGTGCCGTTA
>JAIRST010000056.1 GCA_031255325.1 Holosporales bacterium
TTCCAAATAATGTCATAATATGTCCTCCACTCTCCTCAAATCATCCCATCCCTTATCTTCACTTAGGATAATTTGAAATGCTTAAAAAAATGTTACCACACTGGAAAATATCCCGCTCAATACTGCAATTTTATAAATAAACTCCTCTCAACATTCCCTCCCCCTCCTCCCATAAATTACTTCCCAACTGCTCCTCCCCCCCCTTAACTGTAAACATCTTATTAACCAACGCTCCCTAATCTGCTCGGAAGAAGGGAGGAGTAGTGTATGGTGGCGCCTTTTGAGAATCCAATTTCCTTGGCTGTTCAATGGCATGAAGGGATGCTGCTATCTCCACAGCATTTTCAGCTGGAATCCGCTCGATTTAGTGCGCTGGTCAGCTATTATTTCCGCATAGCACGTCCTGATGCTTATGGTCTTTATGACTTTAAAATTGATATAGCTGCCCTTTCTGCTGGTACTGTGCGCCTTCTCTCTTTAGAAGCCATTTTTCCCGACGGGCTGTTGGTTCAGTACGATGCCGCACAAGAAAATTCTGTTGCCTATGATTTAAAACCCCTCTTGCAAGCGTCTAGCGGAACATCCCTCCGTCTATATGCGGCTGTTACAAGGCGGCGTTCCGAAGTAGATGGCGCTCAAGATACGTACCCTCGCTACGCTTCTTTGGAAGGAGAAGAAGTTTGTGATGACAATACGGGAGATAATCCCATACGCATTCCGCGGTTGCGTCCCATTTTGCGCCTTCTGACAGAACAAGAACTTTCCGGACGATTTTCTGCTTTTCCGCTTCTTGAGCTGATACCAGATGACAAAGGGCCTACGCTCACATCCTATATTCCCCCTTGCCTATATGCTTCCGAATCTCTGAAGGATATTTGCCGAGAAATGATTAAAGCCTTGCGGGAGAAAATAAATTACTTTTCCGAGCGGCGCTATGCGCTGTCTGCCGAAGGTGCGGCCATACTACGCCCTCTTGTGCAAGGGGTTCTGCCTCTTGAGGCCCTTCTTTTGGCAAAGGATCTTTCTCCTTTTACGCTCTATCAAGCAGCTTTAAGCACAGCTGCCCATGCGCTTAGCCTTACACCAGGCCAATATCTGGCAGGGTTGCCAGAATATCAGCATGAAAATTTATACGCCGTTTTTACAGAACTTTACGATCGTCTTCAGCTGGCCATGGAAAGCTTAAAACAAGCCTATGCTACGATTCCTTTTGAGAAAGAAGGTGATGGTTTCCGATTAAGGATGGATCCTTCTTGGTTAGAGCAGCATACACTTATCGTCGGATTCAGAAAATCTCCAGAAATGAACGAAAGGGATCTTCTCGATTGGATGCGTGGTGCGCAAATCGCAGCACCATCGAAAATAACGACTGTGAAAGATAATCGCGTTCTAGGAGCCGCCAGGAAAATTGTATCTGCAGAAGGGGAACTTGGTATTACCGCTCCTCAAGACGTTATTTTATTGTCCATTGATCCAAAGAGTTCATATCTAGGCACGCGAGAAGACCTATGTATCTTTAATGCAGGAAAGCCTCATGCCTGTCCTCAGGCGGCCGCGCTGTATGTGCGCACCTAAGGAGGAAGCATGCTTGAAGCAGAAGGCAATGCATTTTTAGTTCACTTATTTGATACTTTTTACGAAGACGTGATCGCTTGTCGGAAAATGGCCGAAGAGGAAATGCCTCCCACTCAAGAAGAGTCTTTAGGGAAAGCTAGCACCTTGTGGGATCGGTTGAATGGTTTTCTTAAAAAGCACACCGTCCTGTGTCTTGAGCAAGGAGGGGATTTCGTCGATGCCTATCTTAAGGAAGCGGTGTATATCATGGTAGCTTTGGCTGATGAGGTGTTTTTAAACATCACCTGGCCAGGGCGTCTTTATTGGGAGAAAAACCTTTTAGAAACTACTTTTTTCGGCACCCATATAGCCGGTGAAGAGATTTTTCAACGCATCGACCAATTCTTACTTAATCGCGAAAACGTTCTGACAGATATAGCTATTTTGTATCTCAAGCTTCTTGCATTGGGGTTCAAAGGACAGTATCGCACGCAAGAAGATCAAGGAGAAATTGCCGCCTATAAACAGCGTCTTTATCGCTTTATCGTGCATGGCGACCCTTCAATAGATTTTTTTGATGCGAAAATTTTTCGTCAAAGTTATCAACCCACACTAATTAGTATTCCTAAACGCGAACTACCTGACCCATCGTGGTGGCACTATGCTTTTTATGGATTCCTTTTATGCTTCATCTTGGGAACGAGTCTTCTTTGGCGAGCTGAAACAGCTTCCATCGCGCAGCTGGCGCATACCATCGCAGATATGGCTACGGAAGAGGGACGTTTATGAATACCCTCTGGGATGCCTCCATAAGTCATCAGCATTCTTTGCCTTATCTTATTTTCATTGTTGCTATTATTGGACTTTTGCTTGCCATTTTAATTGGCATGGGGATGGGTGCATTAGCCGATAAGAAATTGAAACAACAGGCGCTAAAAGCGATTCGGAAAACACCCGCTTCCTCTCATAAGCCAGATGAAGAATCTGTTCCTCTTTTTTCCGGGCGATGGGCGGAGGTTTTGGCACTTCATGATCTGCTGAAAGTAGGGCCTGTTACACAAACTTTCCTTAAGATTTTAGAAGTTCTCCGCCAGCATACGCATGGAAAAAATTGGCGTTATAAAGTGCCATGGTATCTTCTTGTAGGCCCTACACAATCAGGAAAAAGTACTCTTGCTGAGAACCTAAGATTTTTGCCTATTCCGGGGTATGATACGCTTGATTCCAAAAGTGCTCCTTTTAGATCTTTTCTTTTTGAATCAGGCATTTTGATAGAAGCTCCAGGATCTTCCTTAGGCGGTATTGGCACTATAGGGGTTTCCAGCTTGTGGAAACTTTTCGGCCGTCTTCTGACTTATCTTAGACCACGTAGTCCCATAGAAGGAGTTATCTTAACCCTTCCTTATGATTTACTGGCAGAGGAAGAGTCTTTTCCTGGTCGAAAAGCCCAGGAAGCACAGCATTTATTTGAGCATTTATGGTGGTTGCAATCCACGATTAATTTGCAAATGCCAGTATACATCATCATTACAAAAAGTGACAAAATGCCAGGATTTTCTGCTTTTTATACGCAGCTTTCCCCTGCCGATCGTCAGCAAATTTTTGGCTGGTCTTCTCCATATGATTTGCAAACAGCATTTTCCCCCTCGTGGGTGGACGAAGCGTTTGATACCTTTCTGCATGGAATCAAGCGCGCTACTTTAGCAATGGCCGCCCATTCTCCTCCTTCAGAAAACTTGGAAAGCGCGCTTTTTATAAGTCGTGGTATACAAGCTGTTCAAGAAGCGTTACGCACGTATCTTTCCATTCTTTTCCGCCCTTTTTCCGAAGGAACAGGGCTTTTGCTGCGAGGTGTTTATTTTGTTGGACAAGAAACAAATGCTGTCATCCATAAGCTTCCTTCTGTTGATCTGACCGTACTGGATCCAGAAAATTTTGAAGCCACCAGTCGAATAGCATTTTTTGGAGAAGAATCTCGTATTTATTTTGCGCAAGATTTATTCGATACAAAAATCTTTCAAGAAACACATCTTGCACGCCCCCTCCACTTAGATCTTGTCCATGGCGCAACGAAAGCTACACCGTGGATTCGATCTTTTATGGGGATAAGCGTCGTCTTTCTTCTATGGGGAGGAGAGCACGCATATGACACGCTTAAAAAAAAGTCTATTGACCTGGAAAGTACGCTAGGACTCGTACGAGATACACTAACAAAACTTCGCTCTGTTGAAAAACACGTCACAGCACCAGAAGACCAAGAACGCCTCAACCGAGAAACATGCCATATGCTTCTTGCAATGAATGCAGCAGATATGCATTTCACCTCTTTTTTTCTGCCTGTTTCCTGGTTTTCACGTCTTGAAAAACACGTCCAGGAAACACTGGTTTTAGCGTTCGATCATGCTGTACTGCGCGCGATGTACCTTGATTTAACGATGAATGTACGCACTATTCGTAAAAAAGTTTTAAAGGAGACGCAAAAAGATAAACGTCTTATTGCTGTACTCCCCACAGAAACCGAAGAATATAAGGCGTTCAAGCAATATATTCAAAAATTTCTGGAACTTGAAAAGAGCAGTGCAAGCTATAACTTGCTGCAAAAACGTGAAGATCGTGAACATATTCGCGCTTTGACTTCTTATCTTTTCCATATTGATTTCAAAGCGACGGGCATCCTAAATGGGCGTAAACCAGATGCGCATGTAAACTTTCAGAAATTTGATATTAAAAAATACGCACCAGAGGCAAAAATTGTCCTTGCAGAGCTGTATACACGCTTTCTTCTCCGTACGTTCTCAAAGGAAACCTGGGAAGTGATAAATGCCTTGGCTGAAAAGATAACGTATCTCGCCTCACTCTTGCATCATCCGACAGCCGAAATTACCGCCACTCAAATAGCCGATTTAGCGGTCAAGATGCAAAGTCTTTTAGACTACACTAAAGATCTATCTTTAGATTGGTGGGGACATGAACATTTTGACCCGGGTGGAGATTACGTTCAAATCCTCAGTCAGGTGGAAGACTCTGAAGTTTTGGGACATACTTTTATGCAAAGCCTCTTACGTCAAGGGGAAGAGGCGCTCAAAGATTTCCGACATAGCCTTATTACCCTGGAAACACCCTTAACAGGACGGCTATTTGCCCACAAAAAAGGGAATCTCATTCTCGGACCTTCTACAGGGTTTTTACGCCTTGCTCAAGATTTGAAGAAGCTACTCGCAGAACCCTTTATGGTTTCTGCCAAACCGAAAGAACTTAAAGTCATCGTTCCTTCTGGGAAAATCCTGTATTGGGACACGCGCATTCTGAAAGAGGCGGCACGTCTTATCGATACATATACAGATTTTTCCGAGACACGTCTTGATACTTTTGATGAAGAAATGCGTGAAATTTATGGCGATATCGCACACAGAACGCTTACGCCCGTCGTCCTTTCTCTTTCCGCTCGCGCTCAGCTTTTTGAAGATGCAGATGATGTTCGCATTTCTGCTTCAAGTGTTGAAGAACGTATGCGGATACAAGCTACTAATCTAAAAGAAGCAACGGCTTATTTTTCTAAAATTTTGCATTTTCTTGAAGGGGTGCGCTCTCGACGGATGTACGATGGGCGTCTAACGGTTCTTATTCTAGAGCAAGTCTATAAATTGCTTGAGAAAATAGATGATATTCTCGAAGCTGATGGTCCTTATGCCGTTAAAGGCGATATCTTTGCTTCCTGGAATGGGCGGAATCCTGCAAATTATGCTGGATTCCAAGTACATGACAACGGACAACTTCAAAACTATCTTTCAACGCAACGGGAGCGCATACGCTTTCTGGCAAAAGAGTTAGCGGAACCTTTGCTTACTCTATTAGCTGTCGATTCTCTCCATAAACAAAAGCATAATAACGATTTACTGAACAAATGGCATGATCTTATTAAACAAGTGGATGACTATGAAAAGAAAAAACCAGGAAATTCCATATCTACTTTGGAAAATTTTGTCGCAACAGACTTGAAAAATGTTGATCCTAAAACCTCAAGAAAAGCCCTGGCTAGCGTTTCACAAGAAAGTGGTGATTTCTTTTTAGATCAACGCGCAGATATTGCGCGAGCGCTTTTGTCACGTGCTGAAGAGGTTTCCGCAGAAATGGCTCTTATTTATTACCAAGAAATCGCGGAGCACTTTAATTCTACACTCGCGGGGCGTTTTCCTTTCTCTGATGATGTCCGCTCGTTAGAGCCCGATGCGCAAATGCGTTCTATTGAAAAACTTGCGCAGCTTTACGATGTATTTGGAGCAGATGCGCAGCTTGCTTTGGAAAGTCAACCTCATTCGACCTGTGATGAAAGGAATGTCTGTGCTTTTCTTGAAAAGCTCTCTCACGTGTACAAATTTTTAAAGCTCTGGATAGCACACGAAAAAAACCAGGATCCTGCTGCTGCCGTTTTAGGATTCCGCGTGCAATTCAGAGCTGGGCAAGACCGAGAAACTTTCGGCGAGCATATTGTAGATTGGAAAGTAAAATGGGGGAAAAATGTTATCGATCTTATGTCTCCAGAAAAGGAGATGACTTGGCATGTAGGGGATCCGATCGATATTGTGTTTCGGTGGGCACAAAACAGCCCGCAAGTACCCGGATTAGATAAAAATAATCCGACGCTAGGTATTTTCGGGAAAACAGCCTCTTTTTCGTACGGCGGGAAAATGGCGCTTTTCCGTCTCATTGCTGCCCATGCCATTCCTCGACAAGATGCCTCAGGTGAAGGGATTACCCTAAAATTTACTATTCCGACCATAACAAAAGTTAGAAGAGGAAATTTTCAGTCTTCCGGCAATGCAGTTATTTACATCAAGCTTATCCCTTTAAAAAGAGAAAAAGATAAATGGATGCCTATAGAATTCCCCGTGTTTCCCTTAAGCGCTCCAGTTATGATCGGCGAGTCTTATGCACACAAAAAATGACAAGCTTATCACGCCCCTTACAGAAGAAAACCCAGCGGGGGATTTTCTCTATTACGATGCGGTGTACGACTTGATCCGAGAAGCTCGTCGTGAAGAGGATCCGGATCTTCCTCAAGGCGTTTGGGAAACAGAACGCAAGAAAGCTGATTGGGGACGCGTTGAAACCCTATGCCGAGAAGTGTTAACGAAACAATCAAAAGATCTACAGATCGCGCTATGGCTTGTTGAATCTCGAATTGCACAACAAGGATGGTCTGCCTTATCAGAAGGATTTCTTTTCCTTAAAGATTTTTCTAGTGCTCATTGGGCGACGATGCATCCTCATATTGAAGAAAACGGAAATATGGATCATCGGCTATCTTCCCTTTTTCTTTTTGCTGAGAAAATTCCGGATAGACTTGTTCTTTTGCCTCTCAGCGCTCCGGAAGATGGTAGGACGCCTCCTTTGACGCTTGCTTTATGGCGTATGGTACAATATCAGGCGAAAGTTGATAAAAAAGCGAACGAAGCGTTGAAAGATTTAACGAAAGGACTCCTTTTGACGCCACGTACTGTTATAGAAAATTTCTGTAAAACTATTTCGGAGGCACAAGAGGCTTTACAAGATTTTGGAACATCTCTCGATATTCTAAGCCAGAATGCCAGCCCGAGTTTTAAAAGGATGTTCGACGTCCTGAAGGAAGCGATGCAACTTTTAAATGATACTTTAAAACGCTCTTCTTCCATTAAAATGTCTCTTTCTTCATCGATAAAGCGTCAAGAAGCTAAGCAGATAAATTCATTTGATAAAGAGCCATTGACGCCTCCGAAGAAACTTCTGTCTATTGCCGAGGCAGAAAAATATACCTCTCTTCAAGAAACATTCCCAAGCAACTTAGAAGAGATAACGGAAGCCCAAGCCTATAAGAAACTGATGGAGCTTACACAATTTTTTGAACAACATTTTCCGCAAAGTCCTATACCATTGCTGTTAAAAAGCGCTTTGATTGTTGCAAAAATCCCTTTTGAACTTCTTATTGAAAAAACTGATAATTTAACCGAAACTCCTTTAGTCTATATTGCGCATCTTTGGGCTTCCTTGAAGAGGTATGCTTAAAATTGAAAGGTAATAGCTGTATGCAAGGATC
>JAIRST010000011.1 GCA_031255325.1 Holosporales bacterium
TGTGGCAAACCAATAGGTTCCTTTGGGAGTATTGCGCTTTTCTGTTATTGATCCTTTAGGAAGGTTTTTAAAAAAACCATCCCGTACATTTTCCGGGGCATCTTCTTTAGGACCGCGTCGTTCTTCAGTATAAGCAGCTCCTTCTTTTGTAAGATTGCCGTGCAATACCAAACGCCGAGGGGTAACAAACGCTTGAAGGCGCTTCACTTGAATGCCTGCTTCTTCACATGCTGTGCGCATTTTTTCAACTAAAGTACACGCTGCCCATTCTTGGAAACGCGCAGGCATCTCTTCGTTTAAAATTTCAAAAAGCAACTCTGCCATTAAATTTTCCTTAAGATTCTAAAAGTGTTTTTCTATTTTCTGTTTTTGATTGGCTTTCAAGCCATATCTTAAAACATCTCTTGGCCAACGCGCGTACCCGTGCAATAAGATCAACACGTTCTAAAGAACTAATTGCTCCCCGCGCATCGAGTAAATTAAAGAGATGACTTGCCTTAATGCATTGATCATAAGCCGGAAAAACAAGCTTTTTATCAAGCAAATGAGTGCATGTATTTTCTGCATCGATAAAATGAGCGTTTAATGTTTGTATTTCTGCATGCTCAAAATTATAAGCAGAAAATTCACGTTCATAGCGCTGGTAAAGGTCGCCGTAAGTAATTTTTCCTTCACCTTCAACACCATTCCAATTAATGTCATAAAAGTTGTCTACTTTTTGAATAAAAAGGGCAAGTCGTTCAAGTCCATACGTTAGCTCTGCTGTAACAGGAGAACATTCAAATCCGCCAATTTGCTGAAAATACGTAAATTGTGACACTTCCATACCGTCACACCAAACGTCCCATCCAAGACCAGCCGCCCCACGGGTAGGGCTTTCCCAATCGTCTTCAACAAACCGAATATCGTGCTCTTTGCAATCAATGCCGATCTCTTTAAGGCTATTAAGATATAATTCCTGTACCTCATCCGGAGAAGGCTTTAAGATAACTTGGTACTGATGAAGACGCTGCACCCGATTCGGGCTTTCGGCGTAACGCCCATCCGTTGGGCGCCGTGAGGGCTGCATGTAAGCGACATGCCATGGTTCAGCGCCCAGCGCCCGAAAAGGAGTCTCCGGATGAAAAGTGCCCGCTCCCATCTCTAAATCATAGGAAGGAACGATAGCGCACCCTAATTTTCCCCAATACGCATGCAAACGTAAAATAATGTTTTGAAACCCTAGCATAATTTGGATTCCTCCATCATTGATACCCTCAACTTACCGCATTATGAAAAAAGAGGAAATATCCTGAGCTTGTTGGGATTGACCTTATTTCTTATGCTTACTACTTTCAGGTGAAGAATATGGAGAAAATGTGATTTTTATTACAGGAGCTTCTGGGTTTGTCGGAAGCGCCCTATGTGCAGCTTTACGAAAACAGGAACGCCCTTTCTATGGTGTGTCACGAACGCGTCCTTACTGGGCAGCCTGTTCTGAAGAGGAAGCTTTTTTTCAGCTTGATCTACTCTCTACCTCTTCTATAGATCTGAAAGAAAAGCTTTCTGGAGTAAAAACTATTGTGCACTGTGCAGCACGGGCGCATATCATGCATGAGACCGAGCAAGATCCTGAGAGGGCTTTTCAAGCTCTTAACGTAAACGTAACCCAGCGGTTACTTGAAGCAGCAGTTGCTGCTGGTGTGAAACGTTTTATTTTTGTGAGTTCTGTTGGGGTAAATGGTGAGAAAACGCCCGATAATATACCTTTCCATGAACATATGCCTCCTCATCCAAAAGCTCCTTATGCCCACTCCAAGTGGCAAGCAGAGCAGGTTATTCAAGGATACGCTTCCAAAATAGAGACAGTAATTCTTCGTCCTCCTCTGATATATGGTCCCTTTGCACGTGGAAATTTCGCAGCTTTATTTCGAGCTATTCAGGCACGTCTTCCCTTGCCTTTGGCCTCAATTAAAAATAAACGTTCTTTTTTATTTTTGGAAAATATGATATCAGCGCTAATAGCATGCATCGACCATCCGAAAGCTGCAGGGGAAACCTTTTTGGTCAGTGACACCGAAGCGCTCAGTACACCGGAACTTATCGCAACACTTGCAAAAGGAGTAGGGCATTCGGCCTTTTTATGGCCTTGTCCTATGCCCGCGTTACATTTGGTGGGGGTATTATTTCGCAAACAAGAAAGTATACGTCGCTTGACGGATTCACTTGTAATTGATGCGCGCAAAATTGGAAATCTGCTACAGTGGCACCCTCCTTATACAGCTGCGAAAGGATTAGAAAAAACAGGAAGAAATTATGTCCTTTGTCAAAAGGCTCTTTGACATCGCCTTTTCCAGCGTTGGGTTGATCTTAATTTCCCCTTTTATGCTTTTGATTGCGATACTTATTTTTATGACGACCTTAGAATCCCCTATTTATTGGTCAAAGCGCGTGGGACGTAACAATACGCTTTTTGATATGCCGAAGTTTCGTTCAATGCATACGCATACCCCACAGGTAGCTACGCACTTGATGACGGATCCAGATCATTATGTCACAAAAATAGGCCATTTTTTGCGTCGTACCAGCCTTGATGAACTGCCACAGTTTTGGAGTGTCCTGAAGGGAGACATGAGCTTTGTTGGACCGCGGCCAGCGTTATATAATCAAGATGATCTTGTATCCCTTCGTACAAAATCAGGTATTCATAAGCTGGTCCCTGGTATTACGGGATGGGCACAGATCAACGGGCGAGATGATCTCTCTATTCCGGAAAAAGTCCGATTAGAAAAAGAATATCTCCAGAAACGCTCCTTTAGTTTTGATGTGCGTATTTTGGCAATAACCTTTACAAGCGCTATTCGTGGATGCGGTATACGTCACTAAATGCCTATTCCTAAAGGCGCCTTAGTGCAAATATGCGGCTCCTGTTGAAGAAATATCCATATATACTTACAAAAAACCTTAAAACCGTTGGCGCCAGCTTATACCGAATTCTCCATTTGTCTTGGCTTCAAACATTGTCCTTGGTGTTAGAAACATCTGAACGCTGAATGTTGTTGTATTTTGATCAAGTTCATTATCTACGCCTAAAAATATTTTTTCGCTTATGTATTTTCCAAGTGTTAATGTACGTATTACACGCGTATTGGCATATTCCTCCGCATTGTAAGTGATCGTATCAATACCCGAAAAACTTCGCATCGTATCCAAGAAACTGAGAGGAGATTTTATGTCTCCCTGAAAGCCTGCTGCTGCATGCAGCAGCTGCACCATTTCTGGAGGAGATAACTCTGAAACAAGTTTATTGAACAATAAAATGGATAAAATATCTTCGATAGAATGATCGGGCAAAGAAGTCAGATCGAAATAAGTTCTGGAGGGTGTTGTTACAACTGACAAGAAAACATCCAGATCGCTAAATATTTTATGACCCTGCAGATGGACTGCGGGCTCTAAGGGAGCGTCCGCTGTATAGGCAATTTTCCCACGTACAAAAGGTAAACGCCTTCCACAAAAATCCAAATACCCTTTTTGGAGGCGAAGAACACCTTCTAACGCTACTGGATTATTGAGTCCTCCACTAAGTTTTAGGGTTCCATTCCATAAAGAATCTACCGACTGTCCATGGACATACACCCTTGGGCTGGGCAACGTAACGGCACATAAAAAAGGTAAATAGAGCAGCGTATTTTTTTGAAAAGGCTTTCTTTCTTTATGGAGTCCGATTTCAGTAATGCGTAGATTACCTATTTCTTCGGTAGAAGATTTAGTAATAAGAAAATCGATATGTGGTAGTTTTAAAGTTCCCGTAAGAGATAATTCTGGAAAAACTCCAGATAAACGCACGGAGCCAAGGGCTGTTACGTCCAAGTCATCTTGCCCAATAATCAACAAATCCTGCAAGTTCAGACGCAAGTCACAAAACGCACGTGGTTCATGACCTTCTTGCTTTTTTGCGGAAAGTATTTCTAAAAATCCTGTGATAGAAGCACGCCCTGTACGTCTATCGCGCAATGTAGCAGAGTGCAAAACAAGGCGATTCTTTTGGGCTGAGCATTGTATTTGGATATTTCGAAAAGCTGTTCCAGAACTATCTAATTCTAATAGGCCATCTTGTAAATGTATAGAACCAGATAAAGTGGGGGTATAGAGGCATCCCGATCCTTCCAAAGTTGCCTTAAGCCGACCATTTAAAAGCATACCATCTGGCAATACTCCAAAAAGGTTCAGAAAACGTCCAATCCAAGCTTGTGCCTGCAAAGTGCCTGTAAAATGTCTGTTTAAAAGTGATTCTATGGAAATTTTTGTAAAATCCACTCCTCCTTGAAAAGAGAAAATTCCCTCAATAAAATCTCCCCACCGATCTTGTGCGCGTACTGTGCACTGCGTTTGTTTCGTTTTAAGAATCGTGCGCATACTGCAAAAATCTTGGTGTACCCCATTTTTGGGGACGAGGAATATATCAACATTCCCTTCTGGGCATTGAAGGGGTCCTTTCAGCTGCACTACTCCCGACACCAGCAGCCCACGGAGCAATGCCGGACATAAGGCATGAGGAATAGAGAAATAATGGAAACTTGCCTCAAGAGAAAGATTTTTTTTATCTCCATACCCTTCCCAATAAATCTCACTACGTTTTCCTATCCCAATACCGCCAGAAGCTTTGAAAAATCCTTCCTGGAAAGAGCCTTGGAGAGCTTTTTTAAGGGAGAGACCGTTTCCTTGAAGAGTATCAATAGTGATTCCTCCCTCTAAAAGGTGCAGTGTTCCTGTTGCGTGTATAGGATCGGAATTTTCAAGAGTTATATCTAATACCACCTCATGTTTTTTCTTTTTCGGAAGAAGCGTAACAGCACAAGTTTTTACGTTTCCATAAGGGCTTTTAATATTTGACATGTCTCCTTTTAAAAGCGCCTGTAAGGATGTTTTTGTAAATCCCTGTATTTCTCCGGAAAAATGGCAATGCCCCATATGCCATGCGTCATAATGAAGATGGGCTCCTTGTACAGTAAAAGACGCCTTAGGTTTTTCTGATTTGTTAAAAAATTGGACCGTTGCTATTCCTTCGCCGTTTAATGCTACACCGAAAAAACGAGCAACCTCGCCTACATCTGTCGTTTTTAAATAACATGTTCCGCGAGAAGGTATGTTACTTTTTGAGAAATCTACATAAAGAGGCGCTTTCAAGGAAAGCTTTGTGGTTTTGTTAGATAACCGTCCGGAATGAAGGGCTAGGCAACATCCGTTTGTGAAATGCCCAGAGCTTTGAAAAGACCATACCCGATTCTGCACTTTTGCCGCTGCTGTTAAGCGCAGGGATAAATCTTTAAAGGGATTGCCCTGAATGCGACACTGTCCATGCATATGGGGAAGATAGGGAAACGCACCATTTTTAATCTCAATACTTCCATCAAGATGCCCATTTGTGTATGCTATATCCCCCCTAAAGGCTCCAGAAAACATTTCTGACTGTAGAGAAAAGGTGGCGCCTTTCAGGGCTATAGATGCTCCATTTTTTACGCAAATTGTTCCATGAAAGACTATGTCTTTTAAAGGAACAGCACGATATCTCCCTTGGTTGGAAGCAAACTGTGTGGAAATTTCAAATGCTTCTGGAAGGAACCGTCCTGTTCCTGTCACTTTAGCGCGCTCAAAGCGCATAGAATCCCAAGCTATCGTTCCGTCAAGTGTAAACTGAACGATATCCTCTATTTTAGCCTTGAGCGTTGTGCTCTGTTGCCCGTTCCGCAAGGTCGCATGTAAGGTATCTGTGCTCTTTCCTCGTTCAAAATACACATCTTGAAGGGTCGTACATACTTTAGAAAAATGTTGAGGAAGGGTAATTTTTTGAATACGGCAAGATTCCAGTTCAGGAGGAATGTGATGCGTTAAAGAGAGAGATGAGGAAGAAGCTTCAAGCCTTTTAACCGCTTTAAGCAGATTAATACCCAGAAAAGCTCCATGAACAACACAAGGTCCAAAAGGCGTTTCAACCGTTAATCGCTGAATGACTAAACTTGTAGGAAACGACAAATAAAGGTCTTCTTCCGCAAAGGACACAGAATAAGGCTTTACGGTGTCTGTGATCAGCCTATACAGCACATGATGCCCTTGCCGTGTATGAAGCCCAATGAATAAGCACAGAATAAGGCCAGCTACAAGACAGCAAAAAAAAAGTCCAACCTTTTTTAAAAAAGACATCATCAGAAAGACTGCCCAATACTCATCATGAATTGCAGCTTAGGATCAATGTTCTTACGTGGTTTCAACGGACATCCTAAATCTATGCGAAAAGGGCCCATCGGTGTCATATAACGGACCCCCCCACCTATTCCTGTGAACCATACATCTCCCTTTCGGGGGAAAAATTCCTGAGACACCTTTGCTCCTTCAATAAAGAACACTCCTGACAAATCATCTGTCAATGAGAGGCGCGGTTCTACACCCCATTCCAAAATAGATCGCCCTCCTGTTGGATACTGCTGTGTATGATCAAACGGACCCGCATACTGATAGGCAAATCCACGGATAGAATGATTACCTCCTGCATATAATTTCTTATCCGCAGGAATATGTGCAAAAGCTTGACCCAGAATCTGGCGGACGCTTATCCATCCTGCTATTACGTGATTTTCCAAAGTATCAAAGGAATAATAGGTCGATAAACGTCCTTTTGTAAGAAACAATCCATTTTTTCTTTTCTGATCGGGAAGTAGAATTTCTCCCCCTTGCGGATGAATAGATAAAGAAAGGCGTACACCATGTTTGGGATCTAAAAGGGCATTGGTCGTATCTAGTACTGTCTCTATCGATAAACCTATTAAAGTATAGGTATAAGATTTTTGTTCCTTAACATGAAAATTCTCCATCGTGGGACTTGTTATTAAACGTATTATTGTACTTATAGGATTATCCCATATAACAGAAGCGGTTATCCCATGGCGAAAAAAGCTTATAGTTGATTCTTGTAGAAAAGAAAATTTAGGCGTTAAAGTATGTTGCGTAGAGAAAATATCAGGCTCTATCAGCTCACACTCAATAGCAAAATCGTGACGTGCTGTTTGAGCATTAAGGTTAGTTCGCACAGGTGGAGAGCCAGAAATACGTGCTTGAAATTGGTCTCCGCGCCCAAAACAATTGAACCGCGAAAAACAAAAACGCCCTTTCAGTCCTTGCCAGTGATTTTGATTTTTAGCTGTAGTTTGAAATGTTGAAAAATGCATACCCAAAGAGACAAGATAGGTGGGAGCCATCTTTAATTTGATGATTACAGGAATGCGGCGTTTAGAATCAATATTGGGGACACTTTCCACTTTCACAGAAGAAAACAAATGTGTTGCAACGAGCGCTTGCCGTGTAGATTCTATTTTTCGCGCATCGAAAAGCTCCCCTTCTTTAAAGGTAAGACGATTCTTGAGAAATTCTATTGGAAGCGCATCACCTCCTATAAAAATTACGTCTCCAAAAAATACTATCGGCCCTGCGTCAAGAGTACACTGAAAGGTCGTTCGCTCTGTGTGATGATTGACGATGAGTTCTTTCTCATGAATTTTAGCGAAAGAAAAGCCCGTGTTTCTTAAAAGCTCAAGTGCTTTGTGCTCAATATCAGAAATAACAGTAAGGGTACTTGCTCGCCCTAAATTTCTGCGAAGGATGCGTGCCTGCGTTAAAAATCGAATCGGCGTGTACACCTCCGTTGTAAAAAACTGTATTTTTTCAATGGGGAAGATATGTCCTGACTCGACTTTAAAAATAAGAAGCATTCCCTCAGGTCTTTTAACAAGATGGTACTGTGCCTGACCTTTAAAATATCCCTTCGTACGTAACTGTTGCTCGATAACAGCAACATCCTTGCGCGCACGCTCTTTTAAGATAGGCAGATGCAAGACAGGACGATCTTGCATTTGATAGCTGAGTAATTCTTTCTTAAAATCTTCTTCTAATGCCCCATTGAAATGGGTCTGAACTTCATAAAAAAATCCAGAAGCCCCATATATTTTACAAGCAGTTACACATAAAAAAATTCCTCCCATAAACAGAAACTTTTGTGCACGCCACACCATGACACCACCTTGCGGAGAAGGGATTGCAAAAAATCCTTACTCTATCATCTCTTGATATCTTTTTGAGAGTTTCTCATGTTACGCTATGATAAAACAACCGTCTACTCTTCGGGGATTGATAACGATATAGGGTTTTGGATCGGTTTGAAGATTATTTTCTTGAAAATTGATTTAAGATTGGAAAGGGACTAACTCATAAAAAATAAAAGCATTTTAAAGATTTTCGCATGCATTTAATAAATGAAAATAAATGGCGCTTCAGAATCACACAATGCAAAAACCTATAAAGACCAATCCTTAAAAAGGCGTTGCGAGATAAGAAAGAATATAGGTTTCTAGCAAAACCTTTACCCTGCATTTGCCTTTTGAATACCCCCTTACCTACCTCTGTTGAAAGATGTGTATAATACTTAAAAGCCTAAATACCTTTCAACAATATCTGCTGCTGTAATTCCCTGGCTATGTATCTTTTCTCGTACTTCCCCAAGCATCCTCTTTATCTCTTCTTGACGTTTAGGCAGCAGGATTTCGCGTATAGCATTGGCCAAAAGTATCGGTGTGCATTTTTCTTGCAAAAACTCTGGCATAACAGACTTCTGCATCACAATATTAGGTAAAGCAATAAAAGGAGTTCGTAATAAAGGCCTAATTAAAAATGCAGAGACGCTATCTGTTCTGTAAGTCACCACCGTAGGAGTTCTTGCACAAGCCAATTCTAGGGTTACTGTGCCAGATACCGCCAACGCTGCAGATGCCGCATAGAAGGCAAGGCCTTTCTCTGCAGAAGAGGTCGTTATGATGGGAGGATAGGGCCAATAGTGGGTTTTTTCCTGAAGGTGCGCTTTCCAGTGCGGAAGTGTGGGAAGGATT